>CACZBZ010000033.1 GCA_902779505.1 uncultured Lachnospiraceae bacterium | reverse complement strand
GTCCTTTAGACATAACTTTGGCATCATTTACAAATGTTGCTATATCCATATTAATACCTCTTCAAAAAAGTAGGGAAGTAGGGAATTCCTACTTGAATTATATAATGCTTAAGAAAAAAGTTCAAGGGGAATTCATGCTATAATTAAGCGGAAGGGCGAGGATGATTATGGAAAATGTATTCTGGGATAAGAGATACAGCGGATTTTTGTGGCATATAATTATTACAGCGATATTTGTCATGTTGTCACTTTTCTTTTTGAAGCGGACGGATGGGACTACGTGGTTCCTTATCAGTTCTGTTTTGAGGATAATGTTCGGATGCGCTGTGTTGTTCGTGGCAATTAGGCTCTTTGAATTGCGTCCATTAGAGATATTAAAAAACAGAAATATCAAAACGGCCCTTACGGCTTCGGTTGGCTTTCTGCTGTTTTTTCTTTATTTTCTTATTCAGATAATATCGGGATTCGGTAAGTTAGCGGGACTTAGTCTGGGATTGTTCTTAAGCAGGGTTCTGCTGCAACAGCTGACAACAGGATTCTATGAGGAATTGAATTACAGATTTCTTTTGCTGGAAGGACTGAAATATGCAAAGAATAACATAGGGCTTAATCTGACATATGCATTTGTAAGCAGTATACTCTTTGGACTGGTACATTGTGTAACAGGATGGGATACATATACATTTCTTACCACAGCATCAATTGGATTTGTCTTTGCGGTTATATTCATCAGATCATCAAATATAGTATTGCCTATGCTCTTTCACTTTATATATGATTTCATCATACATCTTACTTCCTTTGTGGAATGGCACCATAATCCAATTTATGACGGCCTCTGTGCCTGCTCGGATTATGCGTATATTGTGATGTTTATATTGTCGTTTGCCTTTTTGGTTACTAAAACCAGAAAATATTGTAAGAAGAGTAATTAAAGGAGTATTTCAATGAGAAAAAAGAAAGAACTAGATACTTACTTGAAAAGTATGGGAGTGTCTGTCATCAAAGAATTCGCTGATGAAATAGAGAAAAAAGGATTTGTTAAAGTAGATGACGAATTAGCTGAACGCTTGGACTCGATGCTCGGAATACTTCCGGAAGTGATTTCGCAGAAAAACAATGCGGGAGCGTATAGGGTTATATATGATAAAGGGCTAGGCATATTACAACAAGCCAAAGGAAAACCTGGCATGAATAGGGCGAATATTGTTGCGGAGGGGACTAATAATAATATAGTTGGTGAGGCACTGCTCCAAAAGATTGGTCCTGCACCTCAGATTATTGCAAACGTATTTGAAGTGGCATCAATAATAGTTGGACAATACTATATGTCCCATATAAATGATAATTTAAGCAAAATAAACGCAAATATATCGTCAATTGAACAATTTCTTTCAAATGAGAAACGAGCTGAATTAGAAAGTGTCGATAGGTTTTTGTCCGGTGTTGAAGAAAACATACTTACGTTGTTTGAAAACGAAAAACATTTGGATTCTACATTAACTAATATACAGAGTAAAAGAATTGATGCCTACAATCACATAAAGTTTTACGAGATGCAGATAGAGTCGCGTCGTGAAAGGCTAAATAAAAAGGATAAAAAAGAAGCTGCGGTTGAAAACATTAAAGAATTAGTTGGCATGATAAGCGAGTATTGGATGTCAGTTTATCTATATTGCAAAGCATATTCTCTAGAGGTGTATTTATCGGGTAATACCTCTGAGAAGTTTTATGAAAATGCTATATTTGAAATGACCGATGTTTGTAATAGGTATCAGGAGCGATATGTAGAATGGAAAAAGCATGTAGCGGATTATTTTTCAACTCTTAAAGATATGGAGAATAACAGAATACTTGACCGTTCAAGAAAAATGAAGGATGTGATTCCGTTAGATCCTTATTCTGCAACCTTTTTTGTTCTCGGAAATTTGGCAGATATTTTTTATGAACTTGATGATAATAAAAAAAATGAAATAAGCAGACACATCAATAATATAATTAACAATGACCAATGCAAATCAATTGAGGAAATGGAAGATTATATAAATAGTGTTATAGATATTATGACATTAAATAATAGGCGAGTAGAAATATTAAAAAATGAAGAAGGAACATTTATAAAAAAAGAAGAAATATCCAAAGAAGAATTGTGCAGCACCCATTAGGGTGCAACAGCTCCCAATTAGGGAGCTGTCTTTATCATCTGATCAATTTCATCGGCTGTGTAGCTGTAGGCACCCAGCTGATTTCTGAGGGCATTCATCTTTTCGGCAACGATGAGCATATGCGGAAACATTATATATGGGCTCCATGCCGGCCGGGGCATCAAACTTCGACATTCTGTCGGTATAGCAGCCTGACAGGATTTCTCCGTAGGCTTTATTCTCCAGTCTGTATTCGAATACGGATATGTCGGTTTCAGTAGAATCTTCCTTTTGACTTTTGGCATATCCTATAGACTCGACCAGTAAGATAAGAGATATAAAGAGTCCGATGGAGGCCACAACGATAAGAATATTCAGAATAATTTTTACTGCTTTATTCATGTCTCAGCACCTCCTCAACCTTTACTCCCTTCTGGGCTTCCGACAGAGCCAGGAATTCCTCAAGAGCTGCATCATCCATGGCAAAATAAGTCTTCATGGCAGCCTCAAGTTCAGCCTTCATATCATCAATGTAGGCAAGATATTTCGGATCTGTTTCTCTTTCCTTCTGTGCTTCATATACCTGATAGAAATCTTCAAGGTCGCGGCTGAATATGGAGATGTCTGTATCAAGTCTGTCGAAATATTCGGAGTCTGTAGACCTGAGAATCATTGATTCCATCGTCTCGATACAGTCGTAATAGTCCTGGGCAACATAGCTTACGCTTCTGAATCGTTCGAATTCCTCCGGAGGAAAATTCATAAGTTCATGGGCATAGAGAAAAGTTACAAATTCCATGTATTCACCCTGCTCCAGATAAGCATCCGCTTCTTCGGAAAGTGCTACTATATTCTTCTCGGATTCTCTTCTGACTTTTGCTTCTTCATCCGGGTCAGCGTAATTAATCGAAGATATTATACTCATAATAATAATCCCGATAATAAGTGCTCCCAGAATCGCGGCCCTTTTTGCCCATTCGGATGTCTTTTTGGCAGCTTCAACGACCTCATGCTCAGTCTTTTGATATGAGGCCTCGAATTCTTTCATATTCTCCGCATGAGTCTGAGCGAAGGGATTCTTCGTTCCGCAATACGGGCATGTCAGATCTTCAGGCCCAATCTGACGGTTACATTTTTCACATATCATTTTATATTTCCCCCTAATCGGTTACAATTCCCTGATTGCTTAAAAATTCCTGCTTCTGTTGCTCCGCTTTATGGCTTTCGGACCTGCGCGCGAGACAGAAGCTGCCTGCTACCAACAGGATTATAGCAGCGATTATTAAGATAACGAGCCCTATAGATTTGGACAGCTGCTTTTTAAGACTCTTATCGCCGTCTGCTTTATGACTGTCCAGTTCTTTTCTGTTGTCATCCAGTCGGTCCATGTATTCATCTTCTTCAGCCGGAGCGTATCCGCCTCCGCAGTATGGACAGCGTACCAGAGATGCATCGAATTCGGCACCGCAGGTCGCACATATTATCATTTTTTTTGCTTCTTTATTTCCCATTTTTTACTCACCTTTTGATTGCGTTTTCTTTGCTTATATCCATTTTGTCAAATATTACGGCATATTCGGGCATTGATTCACGAATCTCTGCAAGTCTGTTATTGCAGTCCGCCAATGTACTTTCGTTACCGGCCTTGTCAAATACCTCTTTTAAAAACAGAAGATCCGCATATTCTCCGAGCTTGTAATAGTCCATATATTCTTCTTTTATCTCGGCACCGCCACGGATGGGATGGGACTGGGAAGCAACAACTCCGTAGTTCTCCCACTCGAGATATTTGCGCATGCTGTCGGGTGTAATTGTCTCTTCTTCAACATATTGGAATTTTAACTCCTGAATCGCACCAACCGTATTAAGCAGTAACGCAATCCCTAAAAGGACATTAACAATTATTGAAACAATGAGAATAATTTTCTTAATCATTTAAGAGCACCTCCTCCAAATATGCCTTCTTCTTGGCATCTGAAGAAGCGAGGTATTCCTCGAGTCTCTTTTCATCAAGTCCCAGATAGACTTCAAGTATGATTCCCGCCTTATCCTTCATATCATAGATATATTCTTTATAAGGGTCCTCTTCGATATCCTCGAGATCGTATTCGAATTCTCTGTAAAAGTCATTTATCGCAAAATAGCAGTCATCCACATCCTGCTCGGGGCGGTATATTTCAGCCTCGGGACCGAACATGGTTGACGCCTCCACAGTGCTCACTAAAGATACATATTCCTCTGCAATCATCCACAAAGTATTCAGATCGTCATAGGGCTCTTCCCATTCGGCTATATTATGATACTCTTTAAAAGCCGCAAAGCCTGTATAATCTCCGGCATCCAGATAGCTTTGTATCTCTGCCGAATAGCTGTCGTACATATTGACTGCTTCCTTACGCTTTGCATCTCCTTTAAAAGTGTAAGCATTGTTTTTTACATAGGAAGCAATGGATAATGCAATTATGAGCACGATCATTATTGCCACACTGATTACTATCGGTATGTTATCGGATATTATTCCGCCGACCTTGCTCTTGGTCTTTTCGCTTCGATTTGCATATTTTGCTTCATCGGCTCTGTAGCCTGTTGTTTCCGTCAGCGGTCTTCCGCAAAAGGGGCAGACCTTGTCGGTCAGATTGACTTCGCCGCCACAACTGTAACATTTCATTTCTTCTTAAATTCCCTCTTTCTTATTTTGATGGCACAAAACCTATAACAGTATATCAAGCATGCCGACAAATGTATACTTTTTCTGTATAATTGCGAGTTTTGTATTATAATGATAGAAGTGGGTTTTAATACCGGTAAAAAAACGGCAAAAGACTGTATTGCCGACAGAAAAAGAGTTACGACATGAAAAGAAAAACAATAACAGCAATTCTATTTGCGGCTGCCATGACAATGCTTACGGCATGCGGAAGCCTGGGGGCCATAAGTGCAGAGCTCGATGATACAGAGGTTACGGATGAGCAGAGCTCGCTGATAACCATCGGCTTCTCACAGATCGGTTCAGAATCCGACTGGCGTATGGCAAGCACAAAATCAGTTCAGGAAGCTTTTACCGTTGAAAACGGTTATAACCTGATATACAACGACGGACAGCAGAAGCAGGAGAACCAGCTTAAGGCCATCCGTGAATTCATAGATCAGGATGTGGATTACATATTACTGGATCCCAGTGTGGAGAACGGATGGGATTCGGCTCTTATGGAAGCCAAGGAAGCGGGCATTCCTGTGATAGTCTATGACAGAAGAGTTGAGGTCGAGGATGAAGATCTCTATGTGGCTTGGATAGGTTCGGACTTCCTCCTTGAGGGACAGAAGGCCTGTGCATGGCTTGACAAATATCTTGAATCCATCGGTTATGAAGAAGATGTTAATATAGTGGATCTGCAGGGAACATTGGGAGCAAGTGCTCAGATAGGAAGAACCGATGCTCTTAATGAAGCTGTGAAGCGTCATGACAACTGGCATCTGATAGCTCAGGAGAGCGGCGATTTTACCACGGCAAAAGGTAAGGAAGTCATGGAGTCCATGCTCAGAAACAACGGATCCAATATAGATGTGGTCTATTGTGAGAACGACAACATGGCCTACGGTGCGATAGAAGCCATAGAGGCGGCGGGCTACAGAATCGGAAAAGATATAGAAAACGGCGAGATGCTGCTGATATCTTTTGACTCGACCCATGAGGGACTGAAGTTGACTATGGACGGAAGCATTGCCGTCAATACCGAGTGTTCACCTCTCTACGGAGAGATGCTGGTTGAGATGATAGAAGCTCTGGAGAGAGGGGAAGAGCTTCCGAAGAATACATATATAGAAGAGGAACAGTTTTCTACATTTAAGGGAATTAATTCGGTTCGAGTGGGCTCGAATGTTTACTACGTAAATATGCTGAGTGCGGAACTGATTGAAAGCAGGGAATATTAAAATGGTAAGTTTATTTTTGGTGGAAGACGAGATCGTCATGCGTGACGGTATAAAAAAGCACATCGAATGGGAAAAGGAAGGCATTGAGTTTGTGGGGGAAGCCAGTGACGGTGAACTCGCTTATCCGCTCATTATGGAGAAGAAACCGGACATAGTCCTGACGGATATTAAGATGCCTTTTATGGACGGACTGGAACTGTCTGCTCTGGTTAGGGAAAAACTGCCCGATACCAAGATCATTATCCTTTCGGGATATGACGAATTCAGTTATGCAAGAGAGGCCATAAGGCTGGGGGTTACTGAATATCTTCTTAAGCCTGTATCTCCCGGGGCACTTATGGATTCCATAAGAAAAATCCGCGATTCTGTTATCGAAGACAAGGAAAAGAGACAGAACGAGCAGACCAGAAAAGCCGAGTTCGAGGAGAAGGAAAGAGAAGCTCTTAAGATGTTCTCCGAGCTCACCAAGCACTTTATGGAAAAACCCAAGGATGGCGGACAGAATGGCGAAGCCTTTGTTGACATGGATGTGTCGGAGATGGGAGGAAGTGCCGGCGGTAAGAATCTGGATGAATTCTTAAGAACGGGAAGCATCAATGATACCGACAAGGCAATCGATGATATCTTCGAGTCCATCGGAGAGAAGAATGCCAAGTCCATGTTCTTCCTCAATTACACCACTACGGATATGTATATCATCATGGTTCGTTTCCTTAAGGAACTTTCGGTGGATCCTCTTGAGATGACCGAAGCCTGCGGAGATATCAATGATGTTATCAAGAATGAACACACAATAGAGGGAGCCAAGAGATTCCTTAAGGGCTGTCTTGATTTTGTTATGGAAAAAAGAGACAGTGTGTCCGTGAAGAAGTACGGCAAAGTACTGTCTGATGCAAAGCTTTATATTGAGGAGCATTATTCCGATGAGGATATCTCCCTCAATTCCATTGCGGACAACCTGGGTATCAGTCCCAATCATTTTTCCGCAATTTTCTCTCAGGAGATGGGAATCACATTTATCGAATATCTTATCAATAAGAGGATGGATAAAGCCAAAGAGCTTCTTATGACCACGGATATGAAGACCTTCGAGGTGGCTTATGCCGTAGGTTACAAAGATCCTTCTTATTTCAGTGCAACCTTTAAGAAGACTCAGGGAATGACAGTAAGGGATTATCGTTCCAGGGGGAGAGATAATTGAAAAGACACAGAGATTGGATTTCGACCCTGCCCATGAGAATAAAGCTGATGTTTATGAGTGTAGTCATAATCCTGCTTTTTGTTATGGTGCTCATGGTCCTTATCTATCAGCTTAATCAGCTCACCGCGGCCTATGATCTTATTGTTAAGAATATTACCGAGGCCAACGAATATAATATTGTTTTCAAGGAAGATATGGACTCCGTCATGTATCAGATGGTAGCCCGTTCTGTGGATGAGAACGAGGTGGAGTCTCTTCTGGGCATGACAAGTCCCAATACTCTTATTGACAATGCCGAAGAGGATTTTGAAAGAATGTACAATCACACGGAATCCAGCGAGGCAAAAGGACGAATCAAGAGTATTCTGAAGCTGCTTGCAACTCTCAGGAGACGAGCAAATGAGATCAACGATACCGTCAAGGTAAGCGGTCACTATGACGAGAACCTGGCCAAGCTTGACACTGATATCCGTATTCTTACCGAACTTATTCAGGAGAGAATATCGGAGTACGTATATTATGAATCTGTCAGCATGGAGAGCATGAGAGTTCAGATTGACAACAGACGTAATATACTTGCCAACGGTTCGATTATTACCATAGCGGTGATTGTTATCATTGCGGGAACGCTGTCCGTTCTCATATCAAGAAGTATCACAAAACCCATAGAAGAACTCTGCCGTGCCACGGATGAAGTTGCCCACGGTAATTTTGATGTGCGCACTCATGTGGAGTCGGGGGAGGAGCTGGTGCAGCTGTCCGAATCCCTTAACAGTATGACATCCCAGCTGGGAACCCTCGTGGATAATATTAAAAAAGAACAGATCAATTCAAGAAATCTGGAGCTTAAGCTTTTGCAGGCCCAGATCAATCCGCATTTCCTATATAACACTCTGGACAATATTGTATGGCTGTCTCAGGATGACAGAAAGGAAGATGTTGCTTCCATAGTTACATCCCTTTCCAGATTCTTCAGAACCACCCTTTCCGGAGGCAGGGATTATGTAAGAGTAAGGGACGAGATATCCCATGTGGAATCCTATCTTGAGATACAGCAGTTCCGTTACAGGGACATCATGGATTATGAGATCGTTGCTCCCGAAGAGTATATGAATTGTTCAATCATCAAGATGACTTTGCAGCCCATAGTAGAGAACGCACTTTATCACGGTATCAAGAATACCAGAAGGAAGGGAACCATCCGTATCACTGTAGGTGAGAAAAACTATGAGGATGATCCGGAAAATGAAGAGTTATATATAGAAGAGAAAGCGACTGTCTCCGACGATGTATTCGATACAGATGCGGTATATAGCGATGATTACGACACAGAAGATAATCGCAGGAAGGCTTTGGTTCTGACCGTAACCGATGACGGACAGGGTATGAACGAGGAAGACCTGGACAGGCTTAATAAGATTGTCAGAGGTGAAGTCAAGCCTTCTCTGGATAACAGCGGTTTTGGTCTCTCCAATGTGGCCGAGAGACTTAAGCTCAACTACGGCCGTGCCTGTGATATCCGCTTCAGCAGTGAGTATGGAAAAGGTACAAAAGTTGAGATTATTATCCCTAAAAAGTACTATACGGCAGACGAATCGTAAATTATTCAGATTTTCAAATAAAAAAATACATTTTTTGTTCAAATCTTGTTCATAATTTAGTAAAAAATGCCTTGTTTTTTATAAATATCTTCATGGATTGATATTTGCCTCTTTTTTATAATGGTATTAGTCAAGGGGGATGTATGTATCCCTCGGGTTTTAGTAAGAAGGAGGAAAAATACAAAATGAAAAAGAAATTGATCAGTCTTTTACTTACAGGCGTAATGGCAGCCAGCTTACTTGTTGGTTGTGGATCAAGCGAAGCTCCTGCAGCAGCAGAGCCTGCAGCAGCAGAAGTAGTTGAAGACGCAGCAGCAGCTGAGGAAGTTGTAGCTGAGACAGCTGAAGCAACCGACGGTGTTATCAAGGTTGGTTTCGCACAGGTTGGACATGAGTCAGACTGGAGAACAGCATCTACAAAGTCTTGTCAGGATGTTTTCTCTGCAGCAAACGGATATGACTTAAGCTTCGTTGATTGTGATAATGATGAAGCAGCTCAGAAGGAAGCAGTTCGTTCTTTCATCGAGCAGGGTGTTGATTACATCATCATCGATCCTATCATCGCAACAGGTTGGGACACAGTTCTTACAGAGTGTGATGACGCAGGTATCCCTGTTATCATCATCGACCGTACAGTTGATGACTCTGATAAGTATGTATCATGGGTTGGATCTAACTTCTTAACAGAAGGCCAGGCAGCAGGTGAGTGGTTAAAGGCTTATGCTGATGCTCAGGGAATCTCAGAGATCAACGCACTCGTTATCTCAGGTTCTACAGGATCTTCAGCTCAGATCGGTAGATCAGACGGATTCAAGGAAATGGCTGACAAGTACGGATTCAACATCCTTGACGAGCAGACAGGTGATTTCACAGAAGCAGGCGGACAGGAAGTTATGGAGTCTTACTGTAAGTCATATGCAGGCAAGTTCAACGTAGTTGTATGTCAGAACGATAACGAAGCATTCGGTGCTATGACAGCTATGGACAATGCCGGTGTTGCTTATGGTGTTGGTACAGACGTAATCCTTATCTCTTTCGATGCTTGTACAGCAGGTCTTGAAGAAGTTAAGGCAGGAAAGATCACAGCAGACTTCGAGTGTAACCCTCTTGCAGCTCCTTTCGTAGAGGAAGTTATCAAGACTCTTCAGTCAGGCGGAACACCTGATAAGGAAGTTTACATGGTTGAGCACTGGTATGCATTGCCTGATCAGATCGTTGATTTCTCAATCAATGGTGAAGCTCAGAAGATGACAGAAGTAACTGATGATGTTATCGCAGCTCAGTACTAATTTTCAGTAAGAGTTATTATTTATAGCTGAAACAGATTAAATCTCTGGGAGCTCCCTGATCCACAGGGAGCTCCATTTGAGTGAAGCAAAGAAAGGAGCGGGTTGCATGGAAGACAATGTAGTATTGACTGCCAGAGGAATATCAATGACATTCCCGGGAGTTAAAGCGCTTGAAAATGTTGACTTCACACTTCGCAAGGGTGAAATACATGCCCTCATGGGAGAAAACGGTGCCGGAAAATCCACACTTATCAAGTGTCTGACCGGTATAAATGATTTCGAAGCGGGAGAGATTCGTATTGACGGTATAGACGGACCGGTCAAGAATCATTCCACAAGGGATGCACAGAATGTGGGTATATCCACTGTGTATCAGGAGGTTAATCTTTGTCCCAATTTATCCGTGGCAGAGAACCTTTTTATCGGCCGTGAACCGATGACAAAACTTCACACCATCGACAGAAAATCTTACAATAAGCGTTCACAGGTTATTATGGACGAACTCGGTATATCTGTTGATGTTACACAAAATCTTGAAAATTATTCCCTTGCCATACAGCAGATGGTTGCAATAGCAAGGGCTGTTGATATGGACTGTAAAGTCCTGATCCTTGATGAGCCTACATCTTCACTTGATGATGAAGAGGTTGAGAAGCTCTTTGTACTTATGAGAAAACTTCGTGATAAGGGTGTGGGTATCATATTCGTAACTCATTTCCTTGAGCAGGTTTATTCGGTATGCGACCGCATCACAGTACTTCGAGACGGTCACTTTGTCGGAGAATACACCGTAGAAGAATTGCCAAGAGTTAAGCTGGTAGCAGCTATGATGGGTAAGGATCTTGACGATCTTGCCGAGATCAAGAAGGAAGGCGCAGAGAATGCGATCAACAATCCGATTGAGATAAGTGCAAAAGGCTTAAGCCATACAGGAACAGTTAAGCCCTTTAACCTTGACATACATAAGGGAGAAGTGGTCGGTGTGGCCGGACTTTTGGGTTCCGGAAGATCGGAACTTGCCAGAGCTATATACGGTGCCGACAAGGCTAATACGGGAACATTGAGCGTTAACGGAAAAGATGTTAAGATCAATCAGCCTATAGATGCCATCAATCTTGGCATGGGTATGCTTCCCGATGACAGAAAGGCGGAGGGTATCATTGCAGACCTTTCCGTAAGAGAAAATATCATACTTGCCCTTCAGGCAAGAAAAGGTATGTTCAAACCTCTTTCAAGAGCTAAACAGGAAGAACTTGCGGATGAGTATATCAAACTCTTACAGGTTAAGACTCCCAACAGAGAAGCTCTTATCAAACAGCTCTCAGGTGGTAATCAGCAGAAGGTTATTCTTGCCAGATGGCTTGCAACCAATCCTGATTTCCTTATTCTTGATGAGCCCACAAGAGGTATTGATATAGGAACAAAATCCGAGATCCAGAAGCTTATAGTAAAGCTTGCGGGAGAAGGAAAGAGTATTCTCTTCATTTCTTCGGAAATATCCGAGATGCTTCGTACCTGCAGCCGTATGGCTATCATGAGAGACGGCGAAAAGGTAGGAGAGCTTGACAGAGAACTTACCCAGGAGAATGTTATGAAGGCTATTGCGGGAGGTGATACTGAGAAATGAAAAACGGTAAATTAAGCTGGAAGAAGATTAAAAGCTGGAACCTTCTGCTCCCGGTAGTCGCACTTCTGCTGGTTATGGCTGTTAATATCATCTACGATATTGCAAACGGCAATAATCCTTTGGCATTCTTTACAATAACCCTGCAGCAGACTACAGGTAACGGAACCATTCTTTATGGTCGTATAATAGATATCCTTAACAGAGGTAGTGAGGCAGCTATCCTTGCCATAGGTATGACTCTTGTCGTATCTTCATCGGCAGGTACCGATATTTCGGTAGGTTCGGTAATGAGCCTTTGCGCAAGCTTCTGCTGTATGCTCCTTGCAGGGTATGGTGTATCTTCAACATCTACTCTTGCAGTACCTCTTGCGGTAGGTGTACTCGGCGGAATCTTAATGGGTGTTGTATGTGGTATGTTCAACGGTACGCTGGTTGCTTACTTCAAGATACAGCCCATGGTAGCTACACTTATCTTGTTCTCAGCGGCAAGAGCTATAGGACTTCTTCTTTGTAACGACCTTATCGTATACGTAAGAAACGGTTCATACGCGTTTTTTGGAGGTTTTATTGGATTACTTCCCACACCTCTTGTTATCACAGCTATATGTGCTGTAATAATCACACTGCTTCTTAAGAAGACAGCCCTCGGAATGTTCATTCAGTCGGTAGGTATCAATCCTAAGGCCAGCCGTATTGCGGGACTCAATTCCAAGAGGATCATCTTCTTAACATATGTATTATGCGGACTTTTCGCAGGTATAGCAGGTATTGTTGCTTCTTCAAGAATCACATCGGCCGATTCAAACAACATCGGTCTTTATCTTGAGATGGATGCCATCCTTGCAGTAGCATTGGGCGGTAACAGCCTTGGCGGTGGTAAGTTCAGTCTTGCCGGTTCCATCATCGGAGCTTATACGATCCAGGCTATCACCACAACACTTTACGCTTTGGGTGTATCAGCCGCGCAGGCTCCTGTATTCAAAGCAGTGATCGTTGTTATCATTGTTGCGATCCAGTCTGAACCTGTAAGAAACTACTTCAAGAAAGCAAGTCTTGCAAAGAAAGCAAAGGAGGTGGCTTAAATGAAAAATAAGAAATTATCACTTAACGGCCACACACTCCTCCTGGTCATAACAATTGCACTCTTTATCGTACTCTATGCAGGAGGCTGCATAGCATACGGAGCAAAAGGTTTTTCACATTTACAGACTTTCTGTAATGTGCTTATTACCAATGCAGGACTTATCTGTGTATCCTGTGGCCTTACTTGTGTAATGCTTACAGGCGGTATCGATATTTCGGTCGGTGCGCTTATCGCCATGGATTGTATGATGCTTGCAGTCGGAATGTCCAAGGGAATAGATGCTGTTCCCATGATTATCATTGTTCTTATTGTGGGTCTTGTATTCGGACTCTTCCAGGGATATATGGTTGGATATCTGAATATACAGCCCTTTATCGTAACAATGGCAGGTATGTTCTTCTGCAGAGGTATGACAGCCGTAATATGTACTGATCAGGTATCTATTACAGAGCAGATCAATGCTACATTCTATAAATGGGCAAATGCAAAAGTTACTATCCCCTTCGGTGGATATGTGAATAACAAGGGCAAATATATGGCTCCTTACGTAAGACCCGGAGTTGTCGTTGCAATCCTTGTGCTTGTGCTCATATATCTCATGCTGAGATATACCAAGTTCGGACGTTCTCTCTATGCAGTAGGCGGTAACACCCAGTCAGCTACAATGATGGGACTTAATACAAAGATGATAAAGATGAAGGCTTATGTCCTTTCATCAATGCTCTGTTCCATCGGAGGAATCTGCTACTGTCTTAATACAATGGCAGGATCGGTGTCACAGGCACTCGGACTTGAGATGGATGCCATCTCTTCAGCCGTTATCGGTGGAACTCTTCTTACAGGTGGTGTAGGTAACGTATTCGGTACATTCTTCGGTGTACTTATCAACGGAACCATATCATCCATCGTTAAGACCAACGGTAAGCTGGCAAGCTCATGGCCCAACATTCTTACAGCAGCACTGCTCTTTGTATTCATCGTAATCCAGAGTGTATTCGCAGCAATAAGAGAGAAGAGCAAAAACAAATAATTGATAAGCTACTTAATAGTTTAATTAAAAAGAGTCGAATGATGTTTTCATCATTCGACTCTTTGATTTTCTTAAGTACGGTCTAACAGCTTTTACCAATCATCTCCGTAATCATCATAACCGTAGTCATCGTAACCGGAATCGTAATCGTAGTCGTTGTAATCGTCGTTATCATAATAGCTGTCATAATCGTCAGCTTCGTCATAGTCATCATAGCCGTCATAAGCTTCGTAGTCTTCGTCCAGATAGGAATCGTAGAGGTCCTCGTAGTCATCGTAATCAAGGTAATCTTCATAATAGAGATCATCTGCCCATCCGGCATCGTTTGACTCCATGAACTCTCCGGTATCGTCATCAATGTATCCGCGGTCACCGTAGCAATAGAAGATATCTTCATATCCGTTGTAGAACCAGATATCGCCGTCCGCATCTGTCCAGTAATATGTCTCTATAGTAGTCTGATTAGAAGCCTGCTTTTTTGTCACCTGTTTGGTCTTACTCTTTTTAGCAGGCTTTGAAGTTTTTGCTGCTTTCTTTGCCGGAGGCTGTGTGGACCAGTCTGTCTTGTATGTACATGTGTTAAGTATGTTGAGCGAGATCTTATAATAGTTTTCTATGGTCTCAACAGGTGCAACAGCTGTAGAACAAAGAATGTATCCGGTGGGGCCAAAATAGCGGAGTTCCATTATTCCCATTAAGGTCTCACCTTCCACCTGATTACTGAACATGCTCGAATCAAGTGCCATGTAACCTGTAGCACGATAATATGTACCCATATCCTGGAAGTCCGTACCAATTGTCTTGATCAGATAATTGCCGTACAGGGTCTGCATGGAATTGTTCATGAGTTTGGTCATGGCAGGCTTTGCCAGATAAGCTCCCTGGGTAAGGAACTGGTCTGCATTTACCAGAGGGTGGAAGGATACTTTAACAAAGCTGTGACCATCCGGTATTCCGCTTGGAAACGCATCAACATTGAAGAAATCGAGACAATTTGCAACGCTCGAATCAGGAGTGGCAGTCATCTTTGACGGGTAATTTACAGTGAATCCTTCGAATTTACCCGGGAAATTGGCTGTCATATCCAGTGAATCTTCGGAAGATGCTCCAAAGACTCTGCTCACTGCGTCTCGGTCCTGATCAATCAGCTTGTTTTCATCCACTACAGTGTATTCGTTCACACGGTCACTGTCCTTGAAAACCATGCGAAATCCCTTGTCGTCAATTATCTCTATAGTACCGGTATTGGATACCTGGCCGTCTGCATTATAAGCGACCCAGCTAAGATCTTTGGCAATATAGAAAGATGCAGAGGCATCATCATATTTCCAGTAACCTATGCAGACGTGAGATTCATCGGCTTTTGCCTCGGCGCTCGTTTCGCCTTCTGCCGCTGCCTGACTGTCATCGCTTTTTTTTTCGCATGCGGTCAAAGAACCGGCTATCAGACACAGCATCAATAAAAAAGAAATCAGAGTTTTTTTATTAATTTTCATTATCTCTCCCTTTCATATATTTAGTTTTGTAAAATCAGATATTTGCACGATTGTGTGAGTAAGATTATGGATGCCCCCCTTCTTCCCCTGTTTATATGCTAATTTTTCCTTTTTAATTGTACACTATGAAGTCACAAAAAACAGGATACTTTTAGTATAATATCTCGGCCGCTGAAGCTGTTTTTTCGGATGTGTACTGCCTGCGTTGTTATTGTCAGACCCGCCATGATATAATCTATATAAGGAGGGTGTTACAATTGAAAAATGTATTTGACTTAAAGGGTAATGTGGCAATAGTGACAGGCTGCTCGACAGGCCTGGGCGTCCAGATGGCTAAGGCACTGGCGAATCAGGGGGCTGATATAGTGGCCTTGGCCAGAAGAAAGGAACTGATCGATAAGGTTGCAAAAGAGATAGCCGATGAATACGGTGTCAGAGCAATCGGTGTTCAGTGCGACATAACGGACACGGAGAGAGTAGAAGAGGCAGTTGATATTGTATTGAAGGAATTCGGAAGAATTGACATACTTATCAACAACGCCGGAACAGGCGGGGTCACACCGGCCGAAGATGTGCCCGATGAAGTATTTATGAATGAGATGAATATCGATCTCTTCGGTACATTCAAAATGGCAAGAGCGGTTGCCAAGAAGGCAATGATACCGGCTAATTACGGACGTATCATCAATATATCGTCCATGTATGGCCTTGTAGGCAATAAGATAGCCCCTTCTTCACCCTATCATGCCGCAAAGGGCGGAGTGGTCAATCTTACAAGGGCTCTTGCATGTGAATGGGGCAAGTACGGCATAACCGTCAATTCAATCTGCCCCGGGTATTTTATTACGCCTCTTACAGAAGAGACTCTTAAATCGGATTTCTTTAAGGAATATTC
>CACZBZ010000032.1 GCA_902779505.1 uncultured Lachnospiraceae bacterium | reverse complement strand
CCTTATAATCGCCTTTCCGAATATATATTTTTGAATATCGCTCAAAAGATTCTAAATTCATAAGCATATATTCGGAAAGTCTTTAGAAAGGCTTAGGAATGATTCCGCCTGAATATATTATTCCAATGTCCTTTGTAAATAATTCTTAGTGAATGGGCATTCTGAAAAGCCTTTTTGAGGACTGTCTGAGCGAAGCGAGTTCCGCAAAAAAGGCTTTGCCCTGAAGAATGCCTATGAGCTTAGAATTATTTAGAGGCAGTGGAATAATATATTCAGACATCATCAGAACCCCCGAAAGAAAGATTCTTTCGGGGGTTCCCACCACACACCACAAAAAGGATGTAATATATGCTTTATTCGTCCACGTTGTTCTCGGCAACCTTAGCTGCTCTTGCAGCAACTTCCTTCTCCTGAACATCTGAAGGACACTGCTCATAGCGTGCGAATTCATATTCATAAGTTCCGCTACCGCCGGTCATGGATCTTAAGTCTGTACAATATCTGAAGATTGTACTCATAGGCACCTCGGCCTCGATAACCTGCTTACCGTTGTTGGTAGGATTCATACCAAGCACTCTGCCTCGACGCTTGTTAAGATCACCCATAACATCACCGGTATAAGCATCAGGTACAGTAACCTTAAGGCTCATGATAGGCTCAAGAAGAATAGGTCCCGCTTCCATGATACCTTTCTTGAAGGCCTGAATAGTAGCCATCTTGAATGCCTGCTCCGAAGAATCAACCGGATGGTATGATCCATCGTAAAGAACAGCCTTGATACCCACAACGGGATATGCTGCAAGAGGTCCTCTACCTACACTTTCAACAAGACCCTTTTCAACTGCAGGGAAGAAGTTCTTGGGAACGGCTCCACCTACAACTATCTGTTCAAATACATAAGGAGTCTCGATATCGCCGGAAGGTTCGAAAGTCATCTTAACGTGACCATACTGACCGTGTCCGCCTGACTGCTTCTTATACTTGTATTCAACGTCGGATTTCTTCTTAATGGTCTCTTTGTAAGCTACCTTAGGATCTGACAGTTCAATCTCAACCTTGTACTCATTAAGAAGCTTGCTGCACACGATTTCAAGATGCTGCTCGCTCATTCCGTATAAGAGAAGCTGATGATTCTCAGCATCGTTAACGTTTCTGAGAGTAAGGTCTTCATGCATCATCTTCTGCAAAGACTGGCTGATCTTATCGATATCAGCCTTGTTAACAGCCTTGTATCTTCTGTATGTGTAAGGAACCGGGAGATCCACCTTACCATACTGAATGGTTGTAGCCTTTGTTGACAGAGTATTACCTGTTCTGGCAGCCGTAAGCTTGGCAATGGCACCGATATCACCGGCATGAAGCTCAGAAACTTCGATAGGCTTGTTGCCCTGAAGAACATAGAGCTTAGACAACTTCTCTTCAACGTCCTTATCCTTGTTATAGAGGACATCATCGGATTTGATAACGCCGGAATAAACCTTAATAAGACTGTATTTTCCGATAAATGGATCAACTATAGTCTTCCAGATGTAAGCACTCTTAGCCTTAGAGAAATCATAATTGGCTTCGAAGATCTCATTAGTCTTGAGGTTAACACCTGCAACATCTCTGTTCTCCGGACTCGGGAAGTATTTGATGATATCGTCAAGCAATGTATAAACACCCTGACACAATGTACTTGAACCCATTGTCATGGGAACTATGGAACCGTCAAGGACATTGGTTCGAAGTGCTGCACGAATCTCAGCCTCAGAGAATGTCTCACCGCCAAAATATCTCTCCATAAATTCTTCGCTGGTCTCAGCCACAGATTCCATAAGAGTATCTCTGAAGAGATCAAGGTTGCTCTTGCTGTAATCGGGAATATCACATTCAACAACTTCCTTGCCTTCCCATCTGTAACCCTGCTCAGCGATAACATTGATATATCCGACAAACTTCTCATCTTCTCTTATGGGAAGATGGAAAGGAGCCATCTTCTTACCGTACTTAGCTGTCATATCTTCAACAACCTGACGGAAAGATGCATTATCGATATCCATGTCGGATACGTATATCATTCTGGGAAGTTTGTATTTGTCACACAATTCCCACGCTTTTTCTGTTCCAACTTCTATACCTGCCTTACCGCTTACAACGATAATGGCTGCATCGGCTGCACTTGCAGCTTCTTCTGCTTCACCTACAAAATCAAAATATCCGGGAGCGTCAAGAATATTGATCTTAACACCTTCCCATTCAACAGGAATAACGGATGTTGAGATAGAAAACTGTCTCTTCTGCTCTTCCTTGCCGAAATCACTGACGGTATTTCCATCAGGTACTTTACCCAGTCTTGATGTAATGCCCCCCAAATAAGCCATAGCCTCTGCAAGACTGGTCTTGCCGGCCCCTCCATGTCCTAAAAGGACAACGTTACGGATCTTGTCAGTTGTGTAAACATTCATATGTTTATCCTCCAATTTTGTAGTGTGTTGTGAGTCCCCAATACCCACATGCATTATTTTACTAAATATTCAAACAATTTACAATATGCAGGGCGTGTTTTTTGTATATTGTTCTTATTATCAGAATTTTAATGCAAAAAAAAATAACCGCAACTAACCCTTTCGAAAGCCCTATAAACAAAAAAATCCCCTCCATCCGACCACCTCGGACAGAGAGGATTGACTCACTTATCTATAATTTGGATAATATCATCTTCAGACTGCCTTTAACTTTCAAGACACCTTCGCCTTTGGGAACAAATATGCAGTCACCCTTCTGAATATCCATCTCATAATCATTGCATGATATTCGGCCAGAACCTTCAACAAACATCAGTGCACAGAAGGATTCGGTACTCATCTTGATGTTGTGGCTCTTTTTAACTTCCACCATGTTGCATTCAAAATATTTGCATTCTTTGTTGCCTTTATATTTTGAATAATCGATGACATCAAGGGCTTTTTCGATATCCAGCTTACGTTTGTTGCCGTATTTGTCCACACGATCGTAATCGTACAATCTGTAAGTGGTATTGGAATTCTGCTGAATCTCACATATCAAACAGCCTTTTCCTATGGCATGTACCGTACCTGCGGGAATGTAATAACTCTCTCCCGCCTTCACTTCTATCTTGTTAAGCATAGGCATAATGCTTCCATCGGCAACAGCCTGCTTTACTTTCTTCTTGTCAGTATCTTCCTTGAAGCCCACGTAGAGGCATGCACCTTCCTCTGCAGACAGGATATACCAGAGTTCGCTCTTGCCGTATTCATTCTCATGCTCAAGAGCATATTCGTCATCGGGATGAACCTGGATAGACAGATCTTCTTTGGCATCGATGAGTTTTACTAAAAGAGGGAAAGCTCTTCCGCCGGAATATTTCCAGCCCAGATTCTCATCGCCTATGGTTCTTAGGAATTCTCCGAAAGGCATACCCTTGAACCTGCCTGATGCCACTATGCTCTGTCCGTCCGGATGAGCTGACAGTTCCCAGCTCTCGGCTATAACATCATAATCACATTCTTTGCCGTACACATCTCTGAGCTTGGTGCCACCCCAGATATAATCCTTATAAGAGGGAGACAGCTTATAGAATGGTTCAATCTCATATCCCAGATTGACAGCCGACGGCACTGCTTTATTTTTTTCAGACTGAAAATCTTCAATCTTAAGTTCTTTTCCGAAATCAGTCTCTATGTAGACCAGAGATTCATCACTTGTACATGATATCTGATGTTCAACATTATATCCTACAGTAAGCGTATCACCAGCCGATACGGTAAAAACCATACCTCCGATAAGAGCCCTGCCTGTACCGGATACGATGGTAAGATTCTCTTTCCTGTTCTTATGAGCCTGAAGAAGGGTTGTACGGCCCGGTAATACCTCAACTTTTCTTACCTGGTATCCCACATCCGGATTGGATTCCAGAAGATGGAATTCACCCCAGGTTCTGTAGAATACGGAACTTCTGTCGAAATATCCCCACATGCTCTTTGAAGCACGGATGATCTGCTTAAGGTCGTTGGAATCTCCCTTGTTGCCTATATAAATGGCGTCGTCGGTATTTACAACCATAACGTCCTTAAGATGGTTGACCAATACCAGCTTTTTCTCGGATTGATTGACAACGGTTGTATTGACACATTTATTATCGATAACCTGATCAGCGCCCTCGCATATGGCATCGATATGATCAAGGTCATCAAGACTGCCCACATCTTTCCATTCGAATTCGGACTCGATTACTTTTGTCTTGTCACTTATCTCAAAAAGAGCGGATTCTATGGATTTTGAAGGGATATCCTCAAGTTCCTCTGCGCCGTAGTATACCTTATTACCGACAACTTCTCTCTTAACATAGCTCTTGGCACACTTTTCATATATATCGGGAGCTTTCAGTCTTATCTCATTGATAAAATCACCCACATTGAAAAGGAACATCCCCATACCAAAGCTGACGAGAGCACCTTCTTTGGCCAGATTCTTGGCTCTGATGATGTCGTCCTTGTAGGATTCTCCGCTTATCAAATGATCCGATGATACAACAAAAAGCATCTCCGACTGGGGAAGTGACAACGCTGCCATAATGACAGGCATGGTGGTACTTTTCCCAATACCTTCATAGATACATCTGTAGGTAAGTCCTCTGAAGGACTTCATCTGATTCTCGATTATGGATTCGTAGTCAGTGCTTGATGCTATTATGAATTCATCACAAAAAGCCATATTTCTGGCAACCGTCTCCTGAAATATGGAATGCTTGTTTTTGATCGGTATGAACTGTTTAGGGTTGTTTTTTCTTGAAAGAGGCCACATTCTGTCGCCTCTTCCGCCTGCAAGTATCAAACACTTCATAGAATTATTAATTACTTAACGTTATTTGAGATTGTCTGATATATCTCAATTCTCTGGGTATCCATTTCCGGCATGCCGATGAAAATAGCGCCGTAATCAAATGTGTCATCTTTCTTAATGATTCTTACGATCTCAATGAAACAATGGATAACTTCCTTTGTCCAGATAGTAAGAAAGCCTTCGTATACAGCACCGATCTCCAGCTTCTCTGTACAAGTAAAACCAACACCGTTCTTAGAAACGTCATTGATCTCAATGGCAACTTCTCTAGCTTCAGAGTTACCGTTAAGCTGCTTGATAATAAGCTTGCTGGAAAGCTCAGTTCTTTCGGCTTTACGTTTTTCTTCGTTCATTAATAATCCTCCCTTTAACTAATGTACATTGCGTCTCCGAATGAGAAAAATCTGTATCTTTTATCTATCGCATCCTGATATGCATTCAGGATATTCTCTCTTCCTGCCAGCGCCGATACCAGCATGACAAGAGTAGATTCCGGAAGATGAAAATTGGTGATAAGTCCGTCAAGGACTTTGAACTTATAGCCCGGATATATGAATATATCAGTATTACCGGAGCATGCCTGCAGTCTTCCATCATCATCTGCTGCACTTTCAACGGTTCTGCAGGATGTAGTACCAACACATATTACTCTGCCGCCCTTATCTTTCGTGGAATTGATGGTCTCGGCAGCTTCTTTTGTTATCTGATAAAACTCAGTATGCATATGATGCTCAAGCACATTTTCAACCTTAACGGGTCTGAATGTACCAAGGCCTACATGAAGTGTGACATAAGCGATATTTACGCCCTTGTCTTCTATCTCCTTAAGCAGGTCCTTAGTAAAATGCAAACCTGCTGTAGGCGCCGCAGCACTGCCTTCATACTTGGCATATACCGTCTGATATCTGTCCTTATCCTTAAGTTTGTGAGTTATATAAGGCGGTAAAGGCATCTCTCCGAGTTTATCAAGAATCTCTTCGAATATTCCTTCATACTCAAAATGTACCAGCCTGTTACCTTCTTCGAGAACTTCTTTAATCTCACACTTGAGCAATCCGTCACCGAAGTCCACTCTGGCTCCGGGCTTTAATTTTTTACCCGGTTTAACAAGGGTCTCCCAGTTGTCATTGTCCAGTCTCTTTAAGAGGAATACCTCCACATGAGCTCCTGTATCTTCCTTAACACCAAGGAGTCTGGCGGGGATAACCTTCGTATTGTTAAGTACAAGGCAATCACCGGGATTCAGATAATCCACAATATTCTTAAATATTTTGTGCTCTCTTTCTCCCGTCTCTTTATTGAGCACCAGGAGTCTTGATGCACTTCTGTCTTCCAGAGGATCCTGAGCGATCAGTTCCTCAGGAAGATCAAAATAAAAATCCGAAGTTTTCATTTAAAAAATACCGGCCTTATCAAGGAATACCTTATAACCTTCATAAGCACTGTAAAGATCGGCCTTGCTGATAGCTTCCCAAGGCGCATGCATGTTAAGAACAGCAACACCGCAGTCGATAACGTTCATTCCGTAGAGTGCAAGGATGTAAGCGATTGTTCCGCCGCCGCCTACATCTACTTTACCAAGCTCTGAAGTCTGGTAGATGACACCTGCGTCATCCATCAGCTTTCTGATGTGAGCCATATATTCCGCATTGGCATCGTTGGAATCATACTTGCCTCTTGAGCCTGTGTACTTACAGAATCCGGGACCATTGCCAAGGAAAGATGTATTTCTCTTTTCAAACTTGTCAGCATAGAGCGGATCGAATGCTGCAGTAACATCCGAACTTAACATATAAGAATTGGCCAGGCATCTGCGAAGCACAAGATCACTGTATTCACCGCAGAGATTAAGGATCTCGGCAACAGCATTAACAAAGAAATGTGACTGCATACCTGTAGCACCCACGCTGCCGATCTCTTCCTTGTCCACAAGGATACAGCATGATGTACGCTTGGGATTCTTTGTTTCAAGCAGGGCCATAAGTGAAGGGAATGCACATACTCTGTCATCATGACCGTAACCAAGAATAAGGCTTCTGTCAAAACCGGCTTCTCTTGCTCTTCCTGCAGGAACAACTTCAATCTCAGCGCTCTCAAAATCACCTTCCTCGATACCGTACTGCATCTCAAGAAGCTTAAGGATGTTGGCCTTAACAGCCTCTTTCTTCTCTTCGTCCTTAGTATCCTTAAGAGGAATATTACCTACAAATATATCAAGGTCTTCACCTTCAATTACCTTTGATGCCTTCTTGTCCATCTGATCCGCAGCAAGATGTATAAGAAGATCTGATACGAAGAATACGGGATCTTCAGGATCTTCACCTATGTTGATCTCAACAATGGAACCGTCCTTCTTAACAACCACACCGTGAAGTGCCAGAGGAAGTGTTACCCACTGATACTTCTTGATACCGCCGTAGTAATGTGTATCGAGGTAAGCCAGTCCGTCTGATTCATAGAGAGGATTCTGCTTAACATCCATTCTGGGGGAATCAATATGTGCTCCCAGAATATTAAGTCCTGCTTCCATGCCTTCCTTACCGATGATAAAAGCTGCAACTGATTTGTTCATCTGTGTTGTATAGATCTTGTCGCCGGCTTTAAGCTTCTTGCCTGCTTTTATTGCCTTCTCAAGTTCTACGTATCCGGCTGCTTCAAGACGATTAACCGCCTCGTCGCAACACTCTCTTTCTGTTTTGCAGTCTGATATAAAATCAATATACTTCTTTGCAAATGTATCAATCTCTTTTACTTTTTTCTGACTGGCATTCTTCCATACATTCTTTTCGTTCATAATTGCCTCCTAATATTACTGTCTGAGTTCAATGCCCATTCCTTCAAGACCGTTAAGGATCTTCTTCATTGCAGCACTTACATCAGCATCCTCAAGAGTTCTGTCCTGTGCTCTGAATGTAATTGAATAAGCAACAGACTTGAATCCCTCCTTGATCTGCTCGCCTTCGTAGATATCAAAAAGTGTAAGACTCTCAAGAATCTTGCCGCCTCTCTGAATGATCATTCTCTCAATATCACCTACAAGCACTTCCTTGGGTACAACCATTGAAATATCACGGCTGACAGCAGGGAACTTTGCGATGCCCTTGTACTTGTGATCGAATGATGCAAAAGGTACTATCTCGGGCATATCAAGAACAGCAACGTATGCCTTAACAGGGATGTCATAGTTATCAAGTACTTCGGGATGAACTTCTCCAAGATATCCCACAACTTTTCCGTCATATACAACATTGGCCTGACGTCCGGGATGAAGGAAAGGCTTACCTGCTTTGGGATCGTAAGAAAGCTTATCCTTAAGTCCGATACTGTCAAAGAACTCTTCTATAACACCCTTCATTGTGAAGAAATCACCCTCTCCGTAGAAGCCCAGAGTGAACTGCATACGCTCATCGGGAAGCTTCTCAAGAGGAAGTTTCTCGGGGATATATACATTGGCAAGTTCGTAAAGTCTTACATCCTTGTTTCTTCTGTTGTAGTTGGTTGAAAGGCTTGTAAGCATACCGTTAAGAGAGATGGTTCTCATGATAGAGAAATCTTCTCCCAAAGGATTACTGATTGTAATAGCCTGTCTTAATGGATCCTTCTCATCGATAAGCAGCTTGTCAAATACCTTGGGGCTCTCGAATGAATAGCACATACCCTGTGAGAAACCACAGTATTCGGCAACTTCTCTTGCCTTCTGCTCAATTCTCTGCTTGAAGCTTATCTTACCTGTTGTAGCTTCACCGCTGGGCAGAGTTGAAGGAATCTTATCATATCCGTAGAATCTTGCTACTTCTTCCGCAAGATCGGCAATACCCTCAAGGTCCTGACGGAATGAAGGAATTGTGATCATCTTGTCATTTTCGTTATATTCAAGTTCAAGCTTCTTGAAGATTGCAAGCATATCTTCCGCAGACACACTTGTACCGAGAAGATCGTTGATTCTGTCCGGTCTGAACTCAATCTTATTAAGCTCCTTAAGGGGCTCGCATACATCTACAACACCTTTAACAACATCCCCGCAGTCAAGCTCTTCAATAAGCTGGCAGGCTCTGTTGATGGCATCCAGTGCATTTCTGGGATCAAGGCCTTTCTCGAACTTACCTGATGAATCAGTACGAAGACCCAGTCTCTTAGCTGACTTTCTGATGTTTGCACCGTTAAAAGTAGCCGCCTCAAAAAGAACAGTCTTCACATCATCAGTGATCTTGCTGTTCTCACCGCCCATAATACCGGCAACAGCTACAGGCTTGCTGGCATCGTTGATCATTAATATCTCGCCGTCAAGCTTTCTCTCCTCGCCGTCAAGAGTCATGAATGTATCGCCATCTTTAGCTCTCTTAACAACAATCTTCTTGCCGTCGATCTTATCAAGATCGAAAGCATGCATAGGCTGACCGTACTCTTCCATAACGTAGTTGGTGATATCAACCAGGTTGTTGATAGGTCTGATACCGCTTGCAGCAAGTCTTCTCT
Organism: uncultured Lachnospiraceae bacterium; assembly: GCA_902779505.1. Lineage (GTDB taxonomy): Bacteria > Bacillota > Clostridia > Lachnospirales > Lachnospiraceae > Colinaster. The sequence continues at coordinate 45,820 of CACZBZ010000032.1, read as the reverse complement.
GAAGCCACTTGGGACTTGGAGCGATTCTGATATTCTTAACAACTCTTGCAACATATCTGCTGCAAAGATCCTTGTCTTTTACTTCAACGGAGATGTAATTGTTAACATCGTCTCCGCCCTGCTCCTTAAGTTCAACAACGGGAGGACAGAAAGGCTTGTTAAATGTAGCCGCAGCTTCTCTCGCAATACCGAGGATGCTGTAGCAGTCTACTCTGTTGGATGTAATCTCATATTCAAAAACAGTGTCATTAAGTCCGAGGGCTTCGATAGCGCTTGAACCGACCACTGCCGAATCATCAAAGATATATATTCCGTCTTCGGGTGCTTCAGGATAGAAATTGGTGTTTGAACCAAGTTCCTCAATCGAGCACATCATACCAAAGCTGTCCACTCCTCTGAGCTTGCCGGCCTTGATCTCGATTCCGTTCTCGGGAAGAGGACTTCCGTCATGACCGCCGGCAACTTTTCCGCCGTCAAGAACAACCGGAACCTTATCTCCCTCTTTAACATTGGGAGCGCCTGTTACGATCTGAATTGTCTCTTTTCCCACATCCACCTGACAAACAATAAGTTTGTCCGCATCGGGATGTTTATCAATCTTCTTTATCTGTCCTACCACGATATTCTTAAGGTTCTTATCAAGATTCTCGTAGTATTCAACTTTTGTTCCTGTAAGAGTCAGGGCATCAAGATATTCCTGAGGAGTACAGTCAAGCTCAGGTACATATGCCTTGATCCAACTTAATGCTGTGTTCATTATTATTTCTCCAATCTTTGGTTTATTTTACGCATTCAAAATCAGAACTGCTTTAAGAATCTGACATCGTTCTCATAGAGAAGTCGCATATCATCAATCTCGTATTTAAGTAAAGCAATTCTTTCAAGGCCGATACCAAAAGCAAAGCCGCTGTATTCTTCGGGGTCAATTCCGCTCATACGAAGAACATTGGGATGAACAAGGCCGCAGCCAAGTATCTCAATCCAGCCTGTTCCTTTACAGAAACGGCAGCCCTTACCGCCACACTTAAAGCAGCTTATATCCATTTCAGCCGAAGGCTCTGTGAAGTTGAAATGATGAGGTCTGAATCTTACCTTTGTGTCTTCTCCGAAAAGTTCCTTTGAGAACTCTGCAAGAGTACCCTTAAGGTCAGCAAAAGTGATGTGCTTGTCAATTACAAGACCCTCGATCTGATGGAAAGAAGGACTGTGAGTTGCATCCACCTCATCCGATCTGAACACTCTTCCGGGAGCGATCATTCTGATAGGCAGCTTGCCCTTTTCCATAACGTGAACCTGTGTACCTGATGTCTGGGTACGAAGAAGGAAATCACCGTTGATATAGAATGTATCCTGCTCATCTTTTGCGGGATGATCTGCAGGAATGTTAAGTGCTTCAAAGTTGTAATAATCAGTCTCGATCTCGGGACCTTCAACAACTTCATATCCCATTCCGATGAAGATTCTCTCTACTTCTTCCTGAGTTGTAACATTGGGATGTCTGTGACCAACCATGTTCTTCTTAGCGGGAAGAGTAACGTCGATAACCTCATTCTTCATCTGAGATTCACGCTTAAGTTTCTCCATCTTCTTAGTAGCTTCATCGAGGATTCTCTCTATTTCAGCCCTTGTCTCATTGACAAACTGACCAACCTTTGGTCTGTCTTCGGGAGCTACGTCCTTCATGCTCTTAAGTACTGCAGTAAGTTCACCTTTTTTACCAAGGAAATTAACTCTTACCTCATTAAGAGCTTCAAGCGCATCACTCTTCTCTATCTGAGCGATGGCGTCCTGTTTGATCTTTTCCAACTTTTCTTTCATAATCAACCTCACTGTATATTAATTAATTTTATTTTTTCTTCTTTAAGAACACCTTAATAACAGGCTTAAAATACTTGTTCATATTGGCTCCGATAAGAAGAATGTACATAGCAAAATAGAGCCAAAAACTGAGAAGTATTATTGTTGACAGACTTCCGTAAGCACTGAGCGCATTGAAGTTATCAACATATACCGAAAATCCCCATGAAAATACAACCCAGGTTACCGCTGCGAAAACGGCTCCGGGAAGCTGATATCTCATCTTTACCTTAAGGTTGGGAACAAAGGTATATATGAATAAAAATGTTACGGTTAAAACCAGAAGGACAGGTATGTATCTCCATCTGGAAATGAACGAAAGCGTAGGCGCAACAATAGGAGCATGTTCCGTTATGCTCTTAATAAAGCTTTTACCGAAAAATGCACCTGCAAAAGTAACCGCAAAAGCAATCACCGTTATAATCGTATAAAAGCAGGCCTGAAGTCTCTTAAGAAAATAATTCCTGCTTTCCAACACTCCATGGGCAACATTGAGACCCATCTGAAGTCCCATCATTCCTTTTGCAGCCGACCAAATGGCCACAACAATAGCAATGGGAAGCACGGTACTGGCACGATGGTACATCTGCTCCACAAAAGATATTACCGAATCATCCATAGCCGTGGGAATGATCTTTTTGATTACATTGATAAGATCGTTTTCGGTTAATGGCGTATATGTGATTATTGAACACACAATCAGAAGCAGAGGCACCAGAGACAGAAAGAAGAAAAAGGCCGCACTGGAAGCATAGGCCGAAATATTGTCTCTTTGCAGCTGCTTTCCGAATTCGTAAAAAATACGATATATCTTTTTAACCATACAATCTATTGTAATTAATTTTCATGCTCAGTGCAAGTAAAGGAGCCCTTATTTTTCAATAAAAATGAAGCTTTCTTTTGCATCTTCCCGCTATTTTTTACAGAGGCTGAAATACTGTATGCATTTTCCCACAAAAAAAGCAGCTTACGCTGCTTTTCTTATGGCCCAAAATGAAGAACCCTATTTTGACTCCTAGCTAAAGCCAGGTGGGTTACCGCAACCGAACTTCTGCCATCCGCTGTTGCTAAGCATCTAAGGCGGCCCGACATCTATTCGGAAATATAGGAGTCCCGTTTAAAGTAAATGTAGGTTCAAAACACAGGAACCTTCATTTCAGGTTAAGTTTATTATAACATTCATTGCGTATATTATGCAAGTTATTTCGACATATACTATCTGACCATCAGCTTATATATCTTTTCGCAGTCATCTTTGTTGAGTGTTACGAAACCATATATGTTTCCGTCTCTTCCATTGCCGTAACATAAAGATTCAACAAGCTTTGGTATATCCTCTTCTTTAGCTCCCAGTTCCTTGAAGGATAAAGGCATTCCTATTGATCTGAGGTAATTTTCAAGACATGCAATACCGGCAAGAGCCGTTGATTCCGGATTGTCGAAGTCCATCTGGCATCCCCATACCCTAACCGCAAGCTTTGCAAATCTCATAACATCATGCTTGTATACGTATTTGAATACCGCCGGCATTGTGACTGCAAGTCCCGCACCGTGAGCACAGTCATAGAGAGCTGACAGTTCATGCTCAATATCATGGCTGTTCCAGTCCTGGCTGCGTCCTACGCCTACACAGTTGTTATGAGCCATCATACCTGCCCACATGATATTGGCTCTTGCTTCGTAATTGTTCGGATCTTCAATTACTCTGGGACCTTCATGAACCATTGTAAGAAGCAGCGCCTCTATAAGTCTGTCTGTAACTTCAACCTCTTTTGTATTGGTCAGATATCTCTCATGAAGATGAGCCATGATATCTGTAATACCGGCAGCTGTCTGATATGGAGGAAGCGTCTGTGTCAGAGCAGGATTAAGGATACTGAACTTGGGTCTTATGGCATCACCTGTCGCTCCTCTTTTGAACATGCCTTCTTCTTTGGTTATAACCGAATCGGGACTTCCTTCACTTCCTGCAGCCGCAATTGTAAGAATGGTTCCCACAGGAAGAGCTTCTTCGATTCTCTTACCCATATAGAAATCCCAGAAATCACCGTTGTAGACTACACCTGCAGCGATCGCCTTAGATGAATCTATCGTACTTCCGCCTCCTACAGCCAATACAAAATCAACATTCTCTTTCTTACAGAGGTCTATACCTTCGTATACAAGACCGCTGCGGGGATTGGGCTTTACACCGCCAAGTTCAACATAGTCAATTCCCTCTTTTTCAAGAGATTTCTTAACTCTGTAAAGCAGGCCGGATCTTACTACGCTTCCGCCGCCGTAATGGATAAGAACCTTGCTTCCCCCAAAACGCTTAACAAGTTCTCCTGCCTTAGTTTCGCTGTCTTTGCCGAATTCAAAAAATGTCGGTGAATAAAAACTAAAATTCTGCATACCCCTTTTTCCTCCTTATGGTAAGAATTTTCTTCCTTGCTGAGTGCCGGCATGCGCATGCATCCCATTATCAGCCCGGTTGCATTATCAGGTCCGTTAACAATATTGAATTTCTGTTTTTACGGAACAGGCGCCATATATGGTGAAAAGTTCCGTAATTGCGTTGCTTACCGAAGGCGATTACGACGTATTTTGCTGCTATTTTACGTAACAGGAATTACAATACACAGCTCTGTTCCGTAATATACACTTCAAAAAGCAAGTTAGTCGAGGTATTCGGCTTTGTTTTTACGGAACAAGCGCCATATATGGTGAAGAGTTCCGTAATTGCTTTGCTTACCGAAGGCAATCACGACGTATTTTGCTGATATTTTACGGAACAGGCATTACAATATGCAACACTGTTCCGTAATATACACTTAAAAAAGCAAGTTAGTCGAGGCATTCGGCTTTGTTTTTACGGAACAGGCGCCATATATGGTAAAAAGTTCCGTAAATACGTTGCTTACCGAAGGCGATCACGACGTATTTTGCTGCTATTTTACGGAACAGACATTACAATATGCAATACTGTTCCGTAATTTCATCCGGAAGACAGCAATCCAGTGCGAACAAAGTTGCAATCACACAGCCATCGAATTGCCGGTATATAACTGATAATATTTGCCCTTCTCTTCAAGCAGTTGATCGTGAGTTCCACGCTCGATTATGCGACCGTCTTCAAGAACCATGATACAGTCCGCAGACAATCTGTGGGCGATAACAAAAGTGGTTCTGCCCTTCATCAGAGCATCCATACCTTCCTGAACGATACGCTCGGTACGGGTATCGATGCTGGATGTAGCCTCATCAAGAATAAGAGCCGGAGGATCCGCGATGGCCGCCCTTGCAATGGCAAGCAACTGTCTCTGACCCTGACTTAAGTTGGCTCCGTCGCCCGTAAGCATTGTGTTGTAGCCCTGAGGCAGTCTTCGGATAAAAGAGTCAGCACTCACAAGCTTGGCAGCTTTAATTACTTCCTCATCAGTGGCATCAAGCTTACCGTATCTGATATTGTCGGCAACTGTGCCAGTAAAGAGGTGGGTATCCTGAAGCACTACGCCAAGCGACCTTCTGAGGTCAGCTTTCTTGATCTTATTTACATTAATACCGTCATATCTTATCTTGCCGTCCTGAATATCATAGAAACGATTGATAAGATTGGTTATTGTAGTCTTGCCGGAACCGGTTGAACCGACAAAAGCAATCTTCTGACCCGGATTGGCAAACATCTGAATATCATGAAGAACCATCTTGTCGTCATTGTATCCGAAGTCCACTCCGTCAAATACAACTCCGCCTTCCCAGTCCTTGTATTCGGTCTCGCCGGTCTCGTGGTGATAATGTTTCCACATCCATCTGCCCGTATGCTCATCGGTCTCAACAATCTCACCCTTCTCTTCTTTTACATTGACCAAAACGACATAACCGTCATCTACTTCCACATCTTCATCCAAAAGCTTGAAGACTCTGTCAGCACCCGCAAGGGCCATAACGATTGAGCTTATCTGCATGGATATCTGATTAATGGGCATGTTAAAGCTCTTGTTAAAAGTCAGGAAGCTGGCCAGTCCACCAAGGGTAAGTCCCGTCCATCCGTTGATCGCAAGAATTCCACCGAATACGGCACAGAGCACGTAACTGATATTACCGATCTGCGCATTGACAGGTCCGATAACATTGGAGTATTTATTGGCCTTGTCAGCCGACTCACAAAGTTCTTCATTCAGAACATTGAATTCTTCCTTGCATATCTCTTCATGGCAGAAGACTTTTACAACCTTCATACCGTTAACCATCTCTTCGATATAACCGTTGGTCTTACCGAGATTGGCCTGTTGCTGCATGAAATATTTACCGGACATTTTACCGCTCTTCGCTGTAATAAACATGGTAACAAAGACCATAAAAAGCGTAACCAGCGTAAGGGGAACACTTAAAATAACCATACTGATAAATACGCTCACAATAGTGATGGCAGCATTGACAAACTGCGGTATGGTCTGGCTCACAACCTGTCTTAATGTGTCAACGTCATTGGTGTACATACTCATTATGTCACCGTGACTGTGCACATCAAAATATTTGATGGGAAGCTTCTCCATATGAGAAAACATATCATCCCTCAGGTTCTTAAGGACACCCTGACTGATCTTAATCATCAGCTTGCCCTGAATAAACACGGCGACAACACCTATTCCGTAGAAGCAGGCCACTTTCATAATGGCATGAGCCAAGGGTCCGAAATCCGGATTGTCTGTGTTCAAAAGAAAAGGTGTAATGTAATCATCAATAAGGCTCTTGGTAAAAAGCGTTCCTCTTACACTTGCGAGCACATTGATTCCAATCAGAACGAACACCGCAATAAAATGCAGACCAAAGTCCTTGAATATGTATTTTATAAGGCGGCCAAATACCTTACCCGGATTATCAACCGTAGGCTTAAGGCCACGCTGTACTCTTGAAGGTCCCGGCATATTATTTGTCCTCCTTTGCTGTATTTACTTCATCAAAATCTCCACCGTTCTGGGTCTGAGATTCATATAATTCTCTGTATATCTCATTGGTCTTCATCAGCTCGTCATGTGTGCCGAAGCCGTTGATCTGACCGTCTTCCATAACGATAATATGGTCAGAATCCATAACTGAACTTACTCTCTGAGAAATAATGAATTTCGTAATATTAGGTATGTCTTCCCTGAAGGATTTTCTTATCCTTGCATCCGTAGCGGTATCAACCGCCGATGTGGAATCATCCAGAATAAGAATCTTCGGCTCCTTAAGCAGAGCACGTGCGATACAGAGTCTCTGCTTCTGACCGCCGGACACATTGCTTCCGCCCTGCTCGATATGAGTGTCATATTTGTCGGGGAAATTCTCCACAAAATCATCCGCACAGGCAATCTTACATGCAGCCTTGCACTCTTCGTCGCTTGCGTCCTTATTGCCCCATCTTAAATTGTCATATATGCTGCCTGAGAAAAGGGTGTTGTTCTGAAGCACAACCGAGACCTTATTTCTCAGAGTCTGAAGATCGTATTCTCTTACATCTCTTCCGCCAACTTTAACGGAACCGCCCGTCACATCATAGAGACGGCTTATAAGATTAACCAAAGATGTCTTGGCACTACCGGTGGCACCGATGATTCCCACCATCTCTCCGCTGTCAATGTGCAGGTCAATATCCTTAAGCACGGGTTCTTTTGCCTCTTTATTGTAAGCAAAGTAGACATCTTCAAAATCAACCGAACCATCCTTAATCTCATATACAGGGTTCTCGGGATTATCCAGCGAACTCTTCTCCTCAAGTACCTCATATACTCTTGTGATTGCGGCTGAACCCATTGATATCATTACGAACATGAATGAGAAAATCATGAGACTCATAAGGATGTTCATACAGTATGCAAGCAGGCTCATAAGCTCACCTGTTGTAAGACTGCCGGCTACGATCATCTTTGCACCGATCCATGATATCAGCAAAATACAGGTGTATACCGTCAGATTCATGGCAGGCATCTGGAATATGGTTGTACCTTCGGCCTTGGTAAATATCTTATAGATACCTTCCGAAGCCTTCTTGAATTTTGATATCTCCCAGTCTTCTCTGACATAGGCTTTAACGACTCTGATGGCTGATACATTTTCCTGAACGGACTCATTAAGTTTGTCGTATTTGGGAAAAGCTTCCTTGAAATACTTCGTTGCTCTTTTGAGAATAAGAAAAAGAACAAAGCCAAGCATTAGAACCGCAACAAGATAAATGCTTGCAATTCTGGCATTGATAAAAAACGCCATGCAAAGAGCGACCACCATGCTTATGGGTGCTCGAAACATCATTCTTAAGCACATCTGATAACCCATCTGCAAAGTGCTCACATCCGTTGTAAGTCTTGTAACAAGACCGGCGGTTCCCAACAAGCCCGCAAGCAGTCCCACTGCCGCAACGGGAAGCATAAGGGCACCCACTTTCAGAATGTGATTCATATCACCGCCTTCAACATTGATACCTTTATCAATGATTGAAGCCATAAGATAAGGGATGATCATCTCCATGATGACTTCCACAATCATACAGACCGGAGTCGCAATAGATACTCCCTTATATTCTTTTACTTCTTTTAATACTCGTTTTAACATAATCCACCTATTTATCAGGCCGCCTGAATTTTAGCCATTAAAATAACAGGGATCGACCATATCATCAGCCAATTGGCCATATTATCAGTTGATTGACCATATTATCAATCAATAGCCTTAGTTGCCTCTTTAAGCCAAGCCTTTTCATCCTCTGTCAGGAAAGGTGCAACTTTGTCATATACCATTTTATGATAATCGTTAAGCTGATCGATATCAGATTTATCAAGGTATTTAACATCTATTCCGTCCAGATCCACGGGAACAAAGGTCAGTGGCTCAAAAGCAAGGAAGTGACCGTCACTGTTTTCAAGTTTGGATACAATAAGAAGTGTATTCTCGGTTCTGATTCCGTATCCGTCCGCGATATATACACCGGGTTCATCGGTAACCGTCATACCTGGCTTAAGAACAGCCTCATTGCTGCCTTCCAAGAACTTCCATCTGATATTCTGAGGTCCTTCATGAACATTCAGGCAATAACCAACTCCATGACCTGTACCGCACTTGTAATCTATTCCTTCTTTCCACAAAGGAATTCTTGCAAGAATATCAACATTTCTTCCGGTACATCCTTCCAGGAAAGAAGCATACATAAGATTTAAAAAGCCCTTCGCAACAAGAGTGAAGTTCTTCTTCTCCTCTTCGCTTACGGGTCCCATAATAACGGTTCTTGTAACATCCGTTGTTGCTCCCGGATACTGTCCGCCGCAGTCTGTAAGCAACATTCCTTCAGACTTACATTCAGCAAAGCTCTCTTTCGTAGCTTCATAATGCATCATTGCGGCATTGGGTCCGTATGCACATATAGTCTCAAAAGATATGCCCATAAAGCCATCTATCTCTGCACGAAGGCCGTCGCATTTTCTGCCTGCATTTAGCTCGTTAAGAGTCTCGCCGTCTTCAGTCTTACATCCTCTATCGGCGCACTTCTTAAGCCAGTAGATGTATTTTGTCATAGCCACCGAATCCTTCAGGAAGAAATCTCTCATTCCTTCGATTTCCACAGGATTCTTTATAGACTTCATATCACTTGTGAGATTGAACTTATCAACTGTCTCAGACTTCTCACATATAAGATTGTAAAGCAAATAATTGACACACTTGTCATCTAGCAGAGTCTTACCCTTGTAAGAATATGACGCAAGCATATCCTTTACGGAATCATAATCCTTAAGAATCACTCCGTTATCCATAAGATAAGTTCTCACTTCATCAGTAACCGCATCCTCCTGAAGGAAGAGATATACCTCATCCATACTGATAAAAGCGTAAGACAAGGCAACCGGATTGCAGGCCACATCATCGCCGCGAAGATTAAAGAGCCACATAATATCATCAAGCTTGTTGATGAAATACTGCTTACAGTCAAGTTCCTCCATCTTTTCCCTGATCTCTTTGATCTTATCGCCTACAGATACTCCGGCGTATTTTATATCATGCACAAAAGCCTTATTGTGACTTCTTTCGGGTCTGTCATTCCAGATCATATCCGCAAGATCTTCTGAAGCCTTGAAAGTGTATTTCTTGTCTCCAAGTTTTTCCTTCAAAGTCTCAATATAATGTCTTGTAAAAGTATATCCGTTGAAGCCGATGCAGTCTCCGTCTTTTACCTTATCTCCAAGGAATTCTCCCACAGTGGGAACGTCCTTCTCACCCATCTTCATAAGTTCGATTCCGGAACCCTTAAGTTCCTTTTCAGCCTGAACGAAATATCTGCCGTCTGTCCAGAGATAGGCATCATTCTTTCCCACAACAAGGTCACCGTTGGAACCGGTAAAACCGCTTAAGAATTTTCTTTCTTTATCATATTCGCTTACGTATTCGGAACAATGAGGATCCGATGTGGTCACAATATAATAATCAACACCGTATTCCTTCATCTTTTCCTGTAATCTGACGATCTCTTCTTTCATATTTCACTACTTCCTTTTTATATGATTTCAACAAAATAATATTATCACAGTATTACAGCTTGCATAAGCACTTTATATACTATGAAAAATCAAATAATCTGACAATATTCTCTTTCTAAAATACTTGTAAAATTTCTATTAACAAATGTCCTTTTTATTGAAACGATTTAAGATGTCATGATACAATCACCCTATATAGTTTGTTTTAGGGAAAGCAGGGGACTGTATATTGGATCACAACATTTATTCAGAAATCACTCCGGACATCGTAAGACTTGCTGACAAATGTGCTAAGCACGACCTTATCGATTCGGAACTCTACACTAAATATGACGTAAAACGCGGCCTACGTGACCTCAACGGCAGAGGTGTTCTCGCAGGTCTTACTTATATTTCCGATGTAAGAGCATATAAAGACGTCAACGGGGAACGTGTACCCGATTACGGCGTTCTTACATACAGAGGCTATGATGTAAAAGACCTCTGCGCAGGTTTTGCCAACGGCCGTAAATACGGCTTTGAAGAGGCGACCTATCTTCTTCTTTTCGGTGAACTCCCCAATAAAGAAGAACTTGCCGAATTCTCTGCCCTTATCGAGCATTACAGAAGTCTGCCCACGAATTTTGTCAGAGACATTATTATGAAGGCACCTTCCAGAGATATGATGAACACATTGGCAAGAAGTGTGCTTACACTCTATTCTTATGATGATTTTGAAGATGACGTAAGCATTCCAAATGTCTTAAGACAGTGTCTTCAGCTGATAAGCCTTTTCCCCATGTTATCAATATACGGATACCAGGCTTACAGACACTATCACGACGGCGAAAGCCTTATCATCCATCAGCCCGGACCGGGACTTACAACAGCGGAGAACATCCTCCATATATTAAGACCCGATTCCGAGTTCTTCATATGGAGCACGGTGGTGGTAACAACTCTTCTTTCACCACCCATGTTGTATCTTCAACAATGACCGATACATATTCCGTTATGGCAGCAGCCATCGGTTCCCTTAAGGGACCTCGTCATGGCGGTGCCAACATCAAGGTTGTTCAGATGTTTGAGGATATGAAGAAGAACATCAAAGACTGGTCCGATGAAGGACAGGTTGCGGATTATCTGAGAAAGATATTGCACGGCGAAGCTTTTGACAAAGCAGGTCTTATATACGGTGTAGGACATGCCATCTATTCCAAGTCCGATCCAAGAGCCGAAGTCCTTAAGGGATTTGTTGATAAACTGGCTATAGAAAAGGGCATGCACAAGGAATACGAACTCTATTCTGCAGTTGAAAAACTTGCTCCGGAGATCATCGCTTCCGAGCGTAAGATGTACAAGGGTGTATGTATCAACGTGGACTTTTATTCCGGTCTGGTCTACAACATGTTAGGACTTCCTCTGGAGCTCTACACTCCTCTCTTTGCCATGGCAAGGATATCCGGATGGTCAGCTCACAGAATCGAAGAATTAAGCAACAACGGCAAGATTATCCGTCCCGCTTACATGACACTTTGTGAAGACCAAAAATACATCTCAATCGAAGACAGATAATAAAAAAGAGATGCGGTATTACCGCATCTCTTTTACTTTAGTTAAGAAAATCTCTGACTGCATCAGGCATATCTTTAACATCAACTACCTTTGTATGCTTGATAGGCGCAGTCTTGATCTCTTCGATTGCTTTGGGCACTGCAACATTGGCAAGCTTACTTAACTCATCCGCCATTGCAAAATTATCATCACTGATCTTATCGGGGGCAATTGCCTTCATAACGTTCGGAGTGAACTTGAAAGGACTTGCTGTTGAAGCGATAAGAGTCTTGGTCTGATCCCCGCTCTCTTTTCTGTACTTATCATATACATACGAAGCAACAGCCGTATGTGTATCAAGCACATAGCCTGTATTGTCATAGAGGCTCTTAATTCTTGCAAGAGTCTCATCCTGTGTAGCGAATCCTGCTTCAAAATCAGCAAGCTTAGCCTTCATATCGGCAGTAATCTCATACTTACCACCCGATACAAGATTCTTCATGAATTCCTTGGTCTTATCTGAATCCTCACCTGCAATGAGATATATAAGTCTCTCAAGATTACTTGAGATAAGGATATCCATTGAAGGACTGTTGGTAAGATTAAACTGTCTGTTTTTGTCATATACACCTGTTCCGAAGAAATCAAAGAGCACCTTGTTCTCATTGGAAGCACATATGAACTTATTAACGGGAAGTCCGATCTGCTTAGCATAATATGCCGCCAGAATATTACCGAAGTTACCTGTGGGAACAACGATATTAACCTTCTCACCCTCTCCGATCTTGCCCTCGCTTAAGAGCTTGCAGTAAGAGAATACATAATATACCACCTGAGGGAAAAGACGGCCGATATTGATTGAATTGGCAGATGAGAACTGATATCCCTTTGCATTAAGCTCTGCCTTCATGGCATCATCCGAGAAAATCTTCTTAACAGCTGTCTGAGCATCATCGAAATTACCGTTGATACCGATTACGCAGGTATTCTCTCCTGCCTGAGTAACCATCTGTCTCTCCTGAATGAAGCTTACGCCTCCCTTTGGATAAAATACGATGATCTTGGTTCCGGGAACCGAATCAAAACCTGCCAGTGCAGCCTTTCCCGTATCTCCCGATGTAGCCGTAAGAATAACGATGTCATTGCTGATATTGTTCTTCTTAGCCGCTGTAGTCATGAGATGAGGAAGTATTGAAAGAGCCATATCCTTGAATGCTATGGTTGCACCGTGGAAAAGCTCGATATAATAAGCTCCGTCAGCTTCAACAAGAGGAACTATCTCCTCTGTATCAAATTTATCGTCATAAGCGTTGTCTATACACTTTTTGAGTTCTTCTTCCGTATAGTCTGTAAAGAACAGCTTCATTACTTCATAAGCAAGGCCTCTGTAATCAAGGGAAGACAGTTCCTTAAGGCTCTTATCGAGCCCCGGGATGGATGTGGGGATGAATAATCCTCCGTCCTCCGAAAGTCCCTGAAGAACAGCCTGACTTGCAGTAAGTCTCTTGCTGCTGTCTCTTGTACTTTTATATAAAATCTCCATTATCTAAAACCTCCTAATATTGTCAGAGGGATTATAACACAATATAATGCGATTCGTCACCACCGACTCATTTATAATTCAATATCTTTGGAGATATTTTAATCCTTGAATAAATATCAGCATAGGCTGACGGGCTGATCTCTTCAATATAATTGATCCTGAATTCCTTCTTCAGCCCTCTTTCTTTGAGAATATCCACAGCCTTATTGTAGGCAATGGCCGCATGTACGGCGGTCTGATAATAACCGATTACATAATCGCCGTTAACATGAATCTTCGCCTTATATCCCGGCTTGCCGTATCTGGATGAGTAACTCACGCCGTGATAGGCATTCATAACTTCAATATTCTCGTAACAATAGTCCAGATTGTCTCCGTTCTTATGGATGTAATCCTTACCGCATACAGCGTGAGGCTTTATACCGTATCTGCCGGCGATGGACACCTGCATACCGTAATCCGCCACAAAGAGATGTCTACCTCTCTTCATAATCTTATGAGAGGAATAGTAAAAAAGATCGTCGACTGAGAACTTCAACTCCGTATGCTTGTCTATATAATAAGAGAAATATTTGCTTCTGATATAGATAGGCGTCGAAAAATAGATATCATTATCACGGAAATTGATAATGACAACCCACTTCTCAAAACTTAATGCAGACTTATCCTTGTAGTCCGCTATTCCCTTCTTCTTATCCTTGATAAGACGGGAAGCCTCTATATAAGCCCTTCCTGCCTGCAACTCCGTCGGATAACTTCCGAGAGAAATATGCTTGTTCTTATATGTAAAGGAAGAACGGTAGAATTCACTACCGTCCTTATGAACGCTTTTATATACTCCCGCAAGAGTTGTGCCCTTTGTCTTACTATTTTCCATGAGAATCACTGTGCCCTGTAATCAATAAAACAAATATCCATGTTAACCGGACCTGTTACCCCTTTAACAGAACCATCCGTAGTGTATTGCCACATAGCAAACTGATACGGATAATCAGGCATGTCTGCCTCATCACTGAGCCAGACGCTGCTGGTTGTGAATGTTCCAAGATCTATCCTTTTAAGCAGCCACTCCTTATTGCCATATATCATCGGCTTATAGCCCGCCGCCTGAATCTTATTTAAAAATGCGGCCGTAACTTTCGTTCTGTCGGCATTTTTAAGAGACTCCACTCTGGACATATCATTTTCAACATATTCCATATCGATGGCTACAGGATATAGAATCTTGTAATTCTGTATATTCTGAAGAACCATCTCGGCTTCTTTTTCAGCCTCTTCCACGGTTATGGCCTGAGAATAAAAATACACACCCACATCCAGGCCCGCATCCGTAGCCCTCTGAATATTCTGAGCGAAATATTCGTCAAGAGTAAGCTCTCCGGTCTTATAACCTCTCGCTCCCACTCTTATCATTACGAAATCAATACCGCTCTCTTTTGCCTGAATAAAATCAATATCTCCCTGGTATCTGGAAACATCCATTCCCACAAAAGATACTTTTTTACCGTTGGCAAAATATTTCAGCTTACCGTCACTGGCAACCAGATTGGTAAAGTCATATGTATTCTTTTCCCATTTTTCATTGATGGTTACCCACTCAGATGAACCGTCAGCATAAGTGATCTTGGTATGTTTACCGTCGTTCATCTTCTCATCAAGCGCTGCCTGAGATTCTTCAGGTGTCATTGATATGGTAGGCATAGGCGAAGGTGTAGGGACATCATCAAGTCTCTCACTTTCCTTTTCCTTGGGATACATATTCCATATATCAAGATCGTCAGCCGTAATCTTTCTCTCCATCGCTACGCTTGTAACTTCTTCAACCGTAGTCTTCTGAGAATCAAGATAAGCCTGATATGAATCGCTTCTCTTATTACTCTTTTTATTGACGGCCACAACAACACCCAAAACCACCAATATAAAGAATGATACGATAAGAGACATCATAACAATGGATATACGACCACTGCCGTCTCCATCATAATCATCATCAAATCTCATAACACTCCTCAAAAAACCTAAGACTTGATAATCGCTTTCTTAGGACATTTTTCTACACAACTTCCACATCCTATACACTTATCATAATCGCAGTTCTTCTGACATATTCCGCATCCTATGCAGGCTGTATCGCAGGCTTTCATGGCAACAGGGCCCTTGGCCTGAGAATTACATGATACGAAGACATTAGCCTTGTAAGGCACCAGTTCGATAAGATTCTTGGGACATGCAGCCACGCATTTACCGCAGGCTTTACATGCTTCCTTATCTACTACCGCAATACCGTTCACAACATGTATTGCGTCAAAAGGACATGCCTTAACACAATTGCCGTAGCCCAGACAGCCGTAATTACAGCTCTTGGGACCACCGTTAGGAACAAATGATAACATGGCACAGTCTTCCGCACCTGTGTATTCATAGTCCGTCTTGGCCTTGTCACAGTCTCCCTGGCATTTAACAAAGGCAACCATTCTCTCTTTTTCCTCTGCTTCAATGCCCATTATCTCACCGATTGCTTTGCCTACGGGCTCACCGCCTACAGGACAGGCATTAACCGGAGCTTCACCCTTTGCTATAGCCGTAGCAAGAGCGGCACAGCCGGCGAAACCACATCCGCCGCAATTGTTGCCGGGAAGGGCATTCAGCACTTCTTCTTCCTTAGGATCCGTCTCAACCGCAAATTTGATACCTGCAATTCCGAGAAACAGACCCACAAATAATCCCACGCCGCCGATCAGCGCGGCAGCAATTAAAATACTCGTAATCATAGCCTCTCCTATCAGAAACTAAGTCCTCCGAAGCCACAGAAAGCAATAGCCATAAGTCCTGCTGTTACAAGAACGATAGGCATACCCTTAAGGGCTGCGGGAACGTCATTGTCCTCCATCTTTTCCCTGATACCGGCCAGCAGCACGATTGAGATTGTAAAACCAACCGCAGTGGCAAAACCGTTAAAGGCCGGGGATGAACTTTCTCAAGAACATCTCAACGAACTGAACCAGAGCTGCTATAACCAGAATAAATACTATAGTCTGAAGGTATTCCAGGTTAAGAGGCTGCAATATGAACTTATATATTACTCCTGCAACCGCACTGGAAAGAGTAATAACAAATATTACGGCACCGCCCATTCCGGCAGCCGTGTTGATCTTCTTGGATACACCAAGGAAAGGACAAAGTCCTAAAAACTGACTCAGGACAACGTTGCTTGCAAGTGATGATCCAACAAGAATAATTAACAAACTTCTAACTGTTTCCATCTGTATCCTCCTCAAGATCATCCAATTCAATCAAGTCATCCTTACGATCCTTACATCCTGCCACATTACAGTTCATACAATCCGTACCGCAGCCTGACTGGATCTTGGACATATCCTTGCCCTTCTTCTCTCCGCTTATCTTGATAGCATTCTGAATGGCCGTAAGCAGAGCAAGCACGAAGAAAGCTCCGGGAGCCATCTTGAATATACCCACGGGAGTGAACCATCCCAGTTCAATACCGAACACACTGCATCCGCCTATGAATTCTCTGATAAGACCGATTGCCGTAAGAGCGATGGTAAATCCAAGTCCCATACCAAGTCCGTCAAAAAATGAAGGCAACACAGGATTCTTATAAGCATAAGCTTCCGCACGTCCCAGGATGATACAGTTAACAACTATAAGAGGTATATAAATACCGAGAGCTGTATAGAGATCCGGCAGATATGCCTGAAGCAAAAGCTGCATCATGGTAACGAAAGATGCAATGATAACAATAAATGCAGGAATACGTGTCTTGTCGGGAATAACCTTTCTGAGTGATGAAATAATGGCATTACTCAGGGCAAGTACAACTGTGGTTGTAAGACCCATTCCAAGACCGTTCATAGCCGATGTCGTAACCGCAAGAGTCGGACACATTCCAAGCATCAATACCAGAGTCGGGTTTTCTTTTACCAGACCGTTAAAGAGACGTTCAAAACATTTATTCATTAATTCTCGCCTCCGTTTCCATGCTGAAAATAGTACAGGCTCATGTTGACACCGTTAGTAATTGCTCTTGTTGTGATTGTGGCACCTGAGATGGCATCCACTTCATTCTCGGATACAGCACCTGTCTTGGTATATGCAAAATTATCTACCTTCTTTGCAGCGAACTGAGGTACAAGCACCTTTTCCGCATTCATACCGAGACCTGCTGTCTCGTTGATCTCAAGAAGAGAGATTCCGTTTACCGTACCGTCTTCTCTGATACCTACGGTGAATCTGATATCGCCGCCGTATCCTTCATGACTGGTTACGGTATATACATTACCCAATGCATTGCCTGAAGCATCCTTAGCAACGATAACTTCATCGATGGAAGCCCCGCCGTATCCGGCTTCGGCCATATCATTCAAAAGCTTGTCACTGATAGTAAATTCAGTAGCTTCGAAAGTAGAGGCATCACTGAATACATCCTGATAAGCCTTATTCTTCTGCTCTGTCTGTCTGAGCTCGATGGTATCCTTGGTTGCGTAATTAACAAGTCCCAGGAGGCATCCTGCTACAAGAGTGATTACAAGAAGAATTGACGCATTTTTGATCATTTCTTTCATAAGCGCTCACCTCCCTTTCCAAAAGCTTTGGGAGCGGTAACCTTTTCAATTAAAGGTACCAAGAGGTTGCCTATGATAATTGCATATGACACGCCTTCTCCTGAACCGAACACACGGAAGATTCCCGTTAAAACACCGAGAAGAATACCGAATAAGATCTGTCCGAACTTAGTGATGGGTCTTGTGACATAATCGGTAGCCATGAAGAAGGCACCGAGCATAAGACCGCCGGCTGCAAGCTCGGATGAGATATAATATCCGTTAAAACCATGTCCTCCGAAGAGTCCGATGAATACTACAAATGTTACGATGTAAGCTCCCGGAATCTTCATATCAATGATTCCCAGAAGGATAAGTAAACAGGCACCTGCAACGATTGCTATCATCGATGTCTCACCGATGGTACCGCCCGTCTTACCGATGACCATGTCCACAATGTTCACGGTCTCACCCGCATTGATTCTTGCAAGAGGTGTTGCCCCGCTGTATGCATCGATTCCGCTTTCAAAATTGGTCATGATTGCAGGGAATGATATAAGCAGGAAACATCTTGCTGCCAAAGCAGGGTTCATAAAGTTCTGGCCCAATCCGCCGAAAAGCATCTTTACCACGATGATGGCAAATATACCTCCCATAAGAGCTATCCAAAGAGGAGCCTTGGGAGGAAGATTGAGTCCAAGGAGAAGTCCTGTTACAACCGCTGACAGGTCCCCTATTGTAACTTTCTTTTTAAGAATTAATTCAAAAACAGCTTCCGAAGCGACACAGGATGCAATGGATACAGCAACCAGTGCCAGAGAATACCATCCGAAATTCCATATACCGAAAATAGTCGTAGGGAGTAATGCAATGATTACGCACAGCATGATCTTGTCCGTACTGACCTTTGAACGTATATGCGGATTAGATGATACTTTCATCATATCGCTCATTAGATTTATCTCCCTTTCTATTTTTTCTTCTTATTGGCAAGAACTATCTTTCTTGCTGATTTTATGGACTGGGTAAGAGGTCGTTTTGCGGGACATACATATGAACAGCAGCCGCATTCGCAACACTCAAGTCCGTTGAATTTTTCAAACTCTTCAAAATCGCCTTTTTCAGCCAGATCCGCAAGCTTTCTCGGCATTACTCTTCCGGGACAAACTTCCAAACATCTTCCGCAGTTGATGCAGGCCGTGGTCTCCATTCTGGAAACATCGTCTTTTGCTATACAGAGAAGAGCCGAAGCCGTCTTGGTGGTGGGAACATTGAGATCGAACAGTCCGAAGCCCATCATGGGTCCGCCGGATACTATCTTCTCGGGTTCAACCTTGAATCCACCTGCTTCTTCTATCAGTTCGCTGTACATCATACCTGTATGTACACGGAAATTCTGAGGCTTTCTAATGCAGTCGCCGGTAACGGTAACTATTCTCTCCATGAGAGGCTTGCCGTTCTTAACTGCGTTATATATTGCAACAACCGTATCCACGTTATCAACGATACATCCCGCATCCGCCGGCAACATTGTTGAATTGATGGCTCTCTTTGTGGTAGCAAAGATGAGCTGTCTCTCAGCGCCCTGAGGATACTTGGTCTGCAATGTCTTCACAAGTATATGAGGGTCATTCTTTGTAAGTCTCTTAAGCTTTGCAATGGCCTTGGGCTTATTGTCTTCCACCGCCAGAATACCTTTGGCATTGTCAAAGAGCATCAGCATGATCTTCAGGCCTTCCACAAGTTTCTCAGGCTCTTCAATCATTCTTCTGTAATCACTTGTAAGATAAGGCTCACACTCGGCACAGTTGGCAATGACATATTCAATGGCACCCGGATCCTTAGGCGACAGCTTAACATGCGTAGGGAATCCTGCGCCGCCCATTCCGACAACACCTGCCTTCTTAACCCTTTCAATTATTTCTTCTTTGGTGAGAGTTGAGACGTCGTCCACAGCATCGTACTGAACTTCTTCATACATCTCATCATTTTCGATGATGATACTGTCAACACTGTCTCCTGTGACTACCCTTCGCGGTTCAATGGCTTTAACCGTTCCGGATACGGATGAATAGACCGGTGCGGATACAAATCCTCCGGCTTCAGCAATGAGCTGACCTCTTAATACCCTGTCGCCTTTTTTAACAACAGGCACTGCCGGCGCGCCGATATGCTGGCTTACCGGGTAAACAAGTTCCCCCTTTGGCAACACGTCCCGAATAGGAAGTTCCATACTTAAGGCTTTGCCGTCATAAGGATGAATTCCTCCGGTAAATGATAATTTAGACATACAAATACGTCCTTTCTATAGCAATACACCTATGTACAATTTTACTATTTTTTTATACAAAAAACTACTGATTTTTAGATATATATGTTAAGATATGTCTATGAAAAAAACTAATCAATTATATGAAAAAAACATCGGATACAATCTGGAGGAAATATGTCCCAGAGAAAAGATTCTTTTCTTAGACATTGAGACAACAGGTCTCTCTCCCCGCTCCTCTTACATCTACATGATAGGAGCTGCACATTACACGGAGGCAAGCGGTTTAGAACCCGAAGGTTATACCATTACACAGTGGCTTGCCGAGAATGCTGCGGATGAGAAAGAAATACTCGTTGATTTCCTGTCTGAGGTTAAGAATTATGAGATGTTGATTCATTTCAACGGCAACACTTTTGACCTGCCCTTTATTCAGGCAAGATGTGAGGCCAACGGATTGGAATTCAACTACAGCGAATTCAAAGGCATAGATATCTACAGAAGAATCCAGCCCTTTAAAAATATACTCAGACTGGGTTCCTGCAAACAGAAAGCCGTTGAAGAATATCTGGGAATCGACCGTGAGGACCAATATTCCGGCGGACAGCTTGTCAATGTCTACAAAGAATATGTAAAAAGCGCCGACCGCAAGGCTTTGAAACTTCTTGTTACTCACAATTACGAGGACGTAACAGGTATGCTTTCAATATTGCCCATCCTCGCTTACAGCGATTTCTTAAGCGGAGACAATATTAAGGTCGGTAAAGTACAGATTAACACCTACAAGGATGTGAACGGATTAAAGAGCAGGGAGTTGCTTATCAACCTCACTCTTTCATCTCCTCTTCCAAAGCCCCTTTCTTATAATGCCAACGAATGCATTCTTACAGCAAGAGGCAGCGAAGCCAGCCTGAAGGTGCCTGTATATGATGAAGAGATGAAATACTTCTACGAAGGATACAAGGATTATTATTATCTTCCCGAGGAAGATATGGCCGTACACAAGTCTGTATCCATCTACGTAGACAAGGAATTCAGAACACAGGCTACGGCAGCCACCTGCTATACCAGAAAGAAAAGCTCTTATCTTCCCGAGTGGGGGCCTTTATTCAATCCCTTCTTCAAGAGAGATTATGAGACAAAGTCAATGTTCTTCGAATTAAACGACGAATTCAAAAAGAACAAATCTTCTTTCATCGACTATGCAAAGCACATCTTAGATATGATGATGAGAAACAAATAAAAAAAGCCACAGTGAAAACTGTGGCTTTTATAATCTCAATTATCTCTGATAGAAGAAAGAATCCAACTTCTTATATCCTATCTGTCTGTATTTGAGGATCTGCTCGGTACTTCCTATGAAGAGCACACCTCCGTCTGCCAAAGAATCATAATACTTCTCGAAAATCTCGTCCTTAGCATCCTCTGTAAAGTAGATAAGAACATTACGGCATACAATCAGATGCTGCTCCTTAAAGAAATCATCCTTAAGAAGGTTGTGCTTCTTGAAAGTAACACAGTTCTTGATCTTGTCAGATATCTGGTAGAAAGGTCCGTTCTGTGTGAAATACTCCTTCTTGTACTTATCCGGCACATGGGCAATACTCTTCTCGGAATAAAGACCAATCTTAGCCTTACCAACAACCTCATCACTGATGTCTGTTGCAACAATACGAATCTGATTCAGCGGAACGAACTCTGAAAGTGCCATAACAAGTGAATAAGGTTCATCACCTGTTGAACATGCAGCACTCCAAATCTTGAGGTTCTTGCCAAACTTATCTATAAGCTCGGGGAAGATCTTCTCAGTCATTATCTTCCACTGCTCGGGGTTTCTGTAAAATTCAGAAACGTTGATAGTCATATACTCAACGAACTCGCTGAGCTTCTTACTGTCAGCCTTAAGAGCATCTACAAACTCTTTATAACCGGGGAATTTCTCCTTGGCTATAAGTGCATCGATCCTTCTCTTCATCTGAGCTTCTTTGTAAAAAGTAAGGTCAATCTTGGTGAGAAGGAAAATGTCCTTCATAAACTCCGGATATCCGTATGCCATATTGATCCCTCCACAACAACTATTTTAATCTCTGTTCAGAAAATGAATTATTCAGCTTCTTCGTTAGCGATAACTTCGTCGATATTTACTGATACTTCATCAGCATCTTCTTCTGCAGCCTTCTCAGCTTCATCGGGCTCAAGAGTTGCCTTGATGCTCAAGCTGATCTTCTTGTCTGCAAGACTGAAGTCTGTGATCTTAGCTGTTACTTCATCGCCAACCTTAAGAACATCGCTGGGCTTCTCAATGTGATCCTTAGAGATCTGAGATACATGAAGAAGTGCGTCTACACCCTTCTCAAGCTCAACAAATGCACCGAAGTCTGTCATACGAGCAACCTTACCTGTTACTATGTTGCCGACAGCGAACTTTGTCTCTGCATCCTTCCAAGGGTTCTCATCATCGAACTTGCAAGAAAGTGCGATCTTGTTACCCTGAATATCTTTGATGAAAGCCTTAACTTTATCGCCGGGCTTAATAACCTTCTTGGGATTCTCAACTCTTCCCCAGCTCATCTCTGAGATGTGAAGAAGTCCGTCTGCTCCGCCAAGATCGATGAATGCACCGAAGTCTGTAACGTTCTTTGCAACACCTTCGATTACATCGCCAACTTTGATCTTGTCAAAGAGTTCCTTCTGAGCCTTATCTCTCTCTGCTGTAAGAAGCATACGTCTGTTACCTATGTAACGACGTCTCTTGGGATTGTACTCAGTAACAACAAACTCGATCTCTTCTCCGTTGTACTTTGAGAGATCTTTCTCATATGTATCAGATACAAGTGATGCGGGGATGAAGATTCTGACTTCATCAACTACTACGCAAATACCACCGTCAAGTACCTGAGTAACTTTTGCTTTAAGAACTTCCTGATTGTTAAAGGCATCTTCAATTCTCTTGTTGCCTTTCTCTGCCGCAAGTCTCTTGTATGTAAGGATAACCTGACCTTCACCGTCGTTAACCTTCAATACCTTGACTTCCATTTTATCTCCAACTTTGGCAACGGTAGTAAGATCAACGTTGCTCTCGTTAGTATATTCGCTTCTGCTGAGAATACCGTCTGACTTGTAGCCAATGTTAAGGATAATCTCATCCGGCTTTACATCGATAACAGTGCCTTCAACTACCTCTCCTGTATGGATTGTTTTGAATGATTCATTCAACATTTGTTCAAAACTCATTTCTGACATAATTTTGAACCTCCTCGATAATATTATTTGGGGTTGATGCCCCAGCTGTAATACCCACCAGTCCAACAGATTTAGTAATATCTAAATGCAAGTCATCTAGTGTCTGTATAAAATATGTGTCCTTACACTCATTTTCGCAAATTTCGAATAATTTGCGCGAATTAGAGCTTCGAGATCCACCTATTACTATCATGCAATCCGCCTTTTTCGCAAGCATTGCGGCCGCTTGCTGCCTCTCCTCAGTAGCGTTGCATATAGTATTCACAACATTAATATAATACCCTAATTTTTCAAGTTTTTCAACAATATTCTCAAATTTCTTATAATTAAATGTAGTTTGTGAAACAACACAGATTTCTCTGTCTCTTTCGACATTTAATCCGTCCACGTCTTCCACCGTTTCAATTATAAGAGGCTCGCTGTTGCACCAGCCTTTTATGCCCTGAACTTCGGGATGATTGGGGTTTCCTACGATGAGCACCGTCTTGCCTTCAGCAGATTCCTTGTCCACAATTCTGTGAATTCTTTTTACAAAAGGACAAGTAGCATCAACTATCTTATGCCCTCTTCTTTCCAAGTCTTCACAGACCGCCTTGGACACGCCGTGACTTCTGATGATCATGATACCCGGTTCAATGGAATCAATCTCATCTTCCGCTACCGCTCTTGCGCCCTTCCCCGCCAGCTCGTTCACAACGGATTCATTGTGAATGATAGGTCCGTAGGTGTATATGGGCACCCCCGCATTCTCTTCAATTGTCTCCCTGACTGTTCGGACCGCTTTGTCCACTCCAAAGCAAAAGCCCGAAGGATTGGCAATCTCAACCTTCATATTTCTTTACAAGCCCCATAATAGTATCGGCCACCTCTTCGATGGTCATATATGAACTGTCCACAAAAGTTGCATCCTCAGCCTGTCTCAAAGGAGATATCTCTCTGTTCATATCTCTCTCGTCTCTTTCGATGATATCCGCTTCAATCTTGTCGATATCGGCTTCCATACCTTTTGCAATCAGTTCCTTATATCTTCTCTCGGCTCTGACCTTGCTGCTGGCTGTGAGATATACCTTGACTTCCGCATTGGGAAGTACCACGGTACCTATATCTCTTCCGTCCATAACAACATCCGTCTTAGCCGCAAGCTGCTGCTGAAGTTCCACAAGTTTCTTTCTTACATTGCCGTTAACGGACGTAGCTGAGGCCATATTGCCCACTTCTTCCGTTCTGATAAGACCGTTAACATTCTCACCCCCAAGGGTTACAACCTGCTCGCCGTCTCTGTATTCAATGGAAATCTCAGCCTTGTTACAGAGCTCATCAATCTTGGCACTGTCATCAGAGGCTACGCCCAGTCTGATAAAATACAGAGCCATAGCTCGATACATTGCTCCCGTATCCACATATATGTAGCCCATCTTCTTAGCAACAAGCTTTGCTATTGTACTTTTGCCTGCGCCTGCAGGTCCGTCGATTGCTATATTCATAATCTCTCCTTTTCCATAACACTGCTTCCCGCAAGATGTCCCGTGGACCAGGCGATCTGGAGATTAAAACCTCCCGTCATTGCATCCAGATCCAGCATCTCGCCGCATATGTATAATCCATCGATTAGTTTCGATTCCATTGTGGAAGGGTCCACTTCTTTAACACTCACCCCTCCTCTTGTGATGATTGCTTCGTTGTAATCCCTGGTTCCCGTAACCGTAAGAGGGAAATTCTTAAGCAAATGCACAAGTCCCGTTCTTTCTTCTCTGCTTATCTCATTGACAGCCTTGTCGGGATCAATACCGCACATGGATATGATAAGCGGTATCATCCTGGAAGGAAGAAGTCCGGATATGGAATTCTTAAAACTCTTGTTTTTATTCTCATCAAAATCCCTGAGGATTCTTTTATCCAGCGTATCCGTATCAAGAGCAGGTTTCAGGTCAATCAATATGTCCTTCTTCGCGCCCCCTGATGCGTCATAAAATTCACTGCAACTGAGAACCAGCGGACCGCTGATTCCGAAGTGGGTAAAAAGCATCTCGCCGAAACCATCGTAGACAGGCTTTTTCTTTTTGCCCTGCTCTTCCGAACTGTTGTACATCTTAAGACTCACATTTTTAAGAGCCAGGCCCTGCAGTTCACCGCATACGGATTCCTCGACATTGAAAGGCACCAGACCGGGATGCATCTCTGTAATGCTGTGACCAAGCTTCTTAAGGATTCTGTGGCCGTCTCCCGTGGAACCTGTCGAGGGATATGACAGACCTCCCGTAGCCATAATCAGACTGTCGCAGGGAAGAGTCTTGCCGTTTTTAAGCAAAAGTCCTTTAACACGCTTAATGCCTTCCGCTTCTTCAACAACTACATCCTTTGCTTCGTGATTAAGAAGCACTTCGACACCGGCATCTTTAATAGCCTTGTTAAGAGCTTTAAGGACATCGGAAGAATGGTCGCTTACCGGGAAAACCCTGCCGCCTCTTTCGGTCTTAAGAGGACATCCGTTATCTTTCACAAGCTCCATAAGCATGTTGTTGTCAAAAGAATAAAAAGCACTGTATAAGAACTTTCTGTTGGAGACAACATTTGCGAAAAAAGTATCGGCATCACAGTCATTGGTTACATTACATCTGCCCTTACCCGTGATATATACCTTTTTCCCAAGCTTCTCGTTTTTTTCTATCAAAGTGACTTTGGCGCCTGCTTCGGCTGCCGCGATTGCGGCCATCATACCGGCGGCACCTCCGCCCAAAACCACGCAATTATGCATTATTAATCCTTCTTAAGCAGATCTCTTGTGAGACTGTAATCAAGCATAGGCTCATCGTCGATGAAGTTGATCTCGTCGTTGAGATATACCTGATAATTGCTCCAAGCCTCTTCCAGAGTCTCAAGATTGTTCCTGACAGCTTCGGGAGCCTTAAGACAAAGGGCAACCACCAAAGCATTGATGATACTGAGGGGTGCCACCAAAGAATCAACTATGGACACCATGTCACTCTTGGCAAAGAGATTGCAGTATGAATAGAGACACATGGGCGAATGGTCGTTGTCCGTGATGGACAGAACTTTCGCATTCCTGTCGGAAGCGAATTCCAGTGCCTTCAAGGTTCTCATGGAATATCTGGGGAAACTGATACCGATGAAGCAGTCCTTCTCATTGATACGGATCATCTGCTCAAAGGTCTCGCTGATACTTGTGGTATTGAGAAGCACCACATTATCTCTAACCATGTTCAGGTAAAAGTTCAAAAACTCAGCCAAAGGTGCACAGCTTCTGAGTCCCATGATATATACGGTTCTCGCACCCAAAATGGTATCAACGGCCCTGTCGAAAACATCCCTTATCAATATCACCCGTTAACACTGACTTAAGCACTTCGGACTGTGAACTGTGGCCGTATTTTGCGCCCACTTTCTCAACCGTATTAAGCTTATTCTTAACCCAGTCCGCAAGGTTTTTCTGAAAATCAGGAAAACCCGCATAACCAAGGCCTGAAGCAAATCTTACAACAGTAGATTCACTGATCATAAGCTCGGCACCTAGCCTTGTGGCCTTTGCTCATCTTGGGATATCTTTCATCAATTATCTGAATTACATCAAATGAATTATCCAATTCCAACACTCCGATTAGTTAAATGATTTGTATGTATCGATAAGGAGATCAACAGTTTCTTTTTCTCCAAGATCGTAATCACCTGTTATTGTCATGCAGGCAGCACCGTGGATGAAGATCCACATCTTGGTAAAGAGGTCTCCGGGATTGGTGCAACCTGTAGTCTTAGCCTTATTCATCTCTCCCGCAACATTACCCTTTTCACCGTTAAGGATCTCATACATGCTCTTATCATATCTGTTGTTACTTAAAAAGAGCATCTTAAAGAGATCGGATTCCTCTTTTGCAAAATTAATATATGCAAGTCCAAGATCAACGAAGGGTTCGTTATGACTCTTCCGGCTCTTGTCGTAATAAAATCCGTAAAAAGCAACCGCCTTTTCAAATATATCTTTCCAGAGTTCATCCATATTCTCATAGAGTCTGAATATGGGCTGTGTAGAACATCCGGCTTTTGCAGCAAGTTTCCTTGCAGTAACGTTCTCTATGCCTTCCTGCTTTGCCATTAAAAAAGCGGTTTCTATAAGATAATCCTTAGTAATAGTCTCTTTTCTAGCCATAGCTACCTCCAAAATATTCATAGACTTGCCTAGTTATTATAACACCTGTTACCTATCTTTGCAATTCAAATGATCTAATATTCTGAATTTTAATTAAACAAAAAATCCTTCTTTCACCAAAAGGTAAAAGAAGGATTTTAAAATCTGTCAAATCTTAGGATTAAACAGGAATTGCTCCGTTAGCTGCATCAGCTTTGTTTACGTCAACACCTGTCTGCTGAGCCTGACGATACTTGAAGAACTCTGTAGCAACCTGAGGGAATAATGCATATGACAATACGTCCTCATCCTGCTGCTTCCATTCCTTCATCTCAGCCTCGATACCTGCAAGCTCAGGCTCTGTATGGCCTGTAGCCTCTGCTGAACGAGCTGTAGATCTCTTCTCGCCCGGAATAACCTTATCGATAACTTCCTGGCTCATGGGCTTAACTGTCTGTCCGTAGTTACCACGTAAGAGATCCTTGAACTCGCCTGTAGCCATCTTGTATCTCTCGCCCATAAGGACATTGAATATAGCCTGTGTACCAACGATCTGTGAAGAAGGTGTAACAAGAGGTGGCTCACCACAATCTTTACGAACTCTTGGTATCTCTTCAAGAACATCGTTGTATCTGTCTTCTGCGTTCTGCTCCTTGAGCTGGCTAACCATGTTGGAAAGCATACCGCCGGGAACCTGGTAAAGAAGTGTCTTGATGTTAACACCAAGAACCTTTGTGCTCATGAGACCTGACTCGATGCACTCCTCACGATAAGGACGGAAGTAATCAGCGATCTCAGCAAGCTTTGTCTGATCAAGACCTGTGTCGTACTCTGTACCCTTGAATGTCTCAACCATAACTTCTGTTGCAGGCTGAGATGTACCAAGAGCGAAAGGTGAAATTGCACAGTCGATAATATCAACACCTGCTTCAACAGCCTTAAGGTATGTCATTGAAGCAACACCTGATGTGTAATGTGTATGAAGCTGAATAGGAAGCTTTGTGTTCTCCTTAAGAGTCTTAACGAGCTCAGCTGCCTTGTAAGGTACAAGAAGACCTGCCATATCCTTGATACAAAGGGAATCAGCACCCATCTCCTCGATCTTCTTAGCCATATCAGCCCAGTATTCAAGTGTATATGCATCACCAAGAGTATAAGAAAGAGCGATCTGAGACTCTCCGCGTCCTTCCTGCTTCTTGATCTTGTTAGTTGCATCAACTGCAGCCTGAAGGTTTCTGATATCATTCAGACAGTCGAAAATTCTGATTACGTCGATACCGTTTGAGATAGACTTTTCAACGAATGAGTATACAACGTCATCTGCGTATGGTCTGTAACCTAAGATGTTCTGACCACGGAAAAGCATCTGTAACTTTGTATTCTTAAATCCGTCACGTAACTTACGTAATCTCTCCCATGGATCCTCTTTAAGGAATCTAAGGGAAGCATCAAATGTGGCACCGCCCCAGCACTCTACTGCAGCATAGCCGATCTTATCCATTTTATCAACGATTGGAAGCATAACCTCGGTAGGCATTCTTGTTGCTATCAGTGACTGATGAGCATCACGAAGAACTGTCTCCATAATCCCAACCGGCTTTTTAACCTGTTCTGCCATTTTTAATCTCCTTTGTATATATTGATTGTTGTGTGGCGAAGGTGCTCCGCACCTTCGCGACAACGTTACTTTTACCCGGTGAAACAGCCATTGCTGTTGAACCGTTGGTAAATGTTAGTTGTTATTTACATTATTCCATAAACCGCCATGAAAGTTCCGGCAGCAACCGCTGTACCGATAACTCCGGCAACGTTAGGTCCCATAGCATGCATAAGAAGGAAGTTAGTAGGATCTGCTTCCGCACCAACCTTCTGAGATACTCTGGCCGCCATAGGAACGGCAGAAACACCTGCTGAACCGATAAGCGGATTGATCTGACCTCTGGTTATTACACACATAAGTTTTCCCAACAATACTCCACCTGCTGTACCGAAAGCGAAAGCACAAAGACCGAGGAAAACGATCTTAAGTGTCTCTGCGTTAAGGAAAGCTTCAGCACTTGTTGTAGCACCTACTGAAGTACCGAGGATAATAACAACAATGTACATCAAAGCATTTGATGCTGTCTCCGTAAGCTGTCTTACAACACCACACTCCTTGAAAAGGTTACCAAGCATGAGCATACCAACAAGAGGAGCTGTTGTAGGAAGTATCATACAAACAACGATTGTTATTACTATAGGGAACAGGATCTTCTCAAGCTTAGATACAGGTCTGAGCTGTCCCATTTTGATCTTTCTTTCCTTCTCTGTTGTGAGAAGCTTCATGATCGGAGGCTGGATGATAGGTACCAGTGACATATAAGAATATGCCGCAACCGCGATAGGTCCCATGATTGCAGTCTGTCCAAGCTTACCTGCAAGGAAGATAGATGTAGGGCCGTCGGCACCACCGATGATTGATATAGCTGCAGCTGCCTTTCCGTTGAAGCCCATTACGATAGCTCCGAAGTAAGCTGCATAGATACCGAGCTGCGCAGCAGCTCCAAGTAAGAAGCTCTTAGGATTGGCAATAAGGGGACCGAAGTCTGTCATCGCACCTACACCCATGAAAATAAGTGAAGGTAAAATTGCCCATTCATCAAGCAAATAGAAATAGTATAACAAGCCGCCTATACCATTGGCAGAATCTTTTGTGCTCAGCATAATATCAGGATAGATATTAACAAGCAACATACCAAATGCAATAGGAATTAAGAGCAGTGGCTCGAACTCCTTTGCAATAGCCAGATATAAGAACACGCATGCTACAGCTATCATTACATAATTTCCCCAGGTCAGGTTAAAGAACGCTGTCTGGTGAACAAGATTGTTTAATTAGTTGAGTGTTGCAAGACATGCGCCTGCTTCAACTGCATCACCAACAGCACAATCAATGCTTGCTACTGTTCCGTCTTCGGGAGCAACAACAGGAATCTCCATCTTCATTGCCTCGATGATAACTACCGCATCACCCTTCTTAACTGCTGTTCCAACGCCTGCTTCAATCTTGAATACCTTACCTGCTGCACCGGCCTCAACCTTGATGCTGCCTGCGCCTGCACTTGCCTTGGGAGCTGCCTTGGGTGCTGCCTTGGGAGCTGCCTTAGGTGCTGCAACGGGAGCAGCTGCTCCGCTTGTAGCTCCTTCTTCAACTACTACATCATATACATTGCCATTAACTGTAATTGTATAATTCTTCATTATTAATATCCTCCGCTAATTAATATCTTCTTCTGACAGAACGTACTACGTATCCATCTGAAGATGCAGCTCCTTCGCTTGCTGCAATTGCCGCAGCAATAACCGCGATCAATTCTGTATCGTCCTGTGTCTCTTCGTTTCCAATAATCTGAGCAACTGCGTTGTCTACAGATGACTTAGTACCGGCATTCTTCTTAGCCTTTCTGTCATTAAGATAAGGAACGATCTTAAAGCAAGAAATAACTCCCCAAAGAATGATAAGTACGATAAATACAGTACCAACACCAAGAATAGTGTTCTGGCCTGCCATTGTCATAAGATCTCCGATTGAATAATTAACATTGGTAGCTGAAGAAGTCATGCTTCCGTCTGTCATATCGAAGTTCATAACAACATTCGCAGTCTTATTCTTGGATCCTGTAATGGTTCCTGAAATTGTAAGTTCGTTGCCATCCTGTGAATAATTCACATCACTGACACCGCCCTGATATGTTCCAATCTCGTCTACAGCACTGTTAAAGCTGTCAACGGCTGCTGTCATAACGTCAGCCTTAATACCACAATATGTCTCGAAATAATCGGCATTTGCAGCAATGTCAACACCCTGTGCGGCTACATCACTGATAAGTGAGATATAGCTTTCAGCGTAAGCCTGTGCCTGTTCGGCTGTGATGCTTGAAGAAGCAACTTCAGTCGTACTACCGCAGGCAGTTACTGTTGCGAGACTTAAGACCATACCTAATACAAGCAATAATTTTTTCATATTAAGTATTTCCTTTCCTGCAATTATTTTGTGGTATGCTTCTTAGCCGGTGTATCAACGGCCTTTGTATATAACATGTCAAAAGCACCGATAACATACTTACGTGTATCCTCGGCGTTAATGATTGTATCAACATATCCTCTTCTTGCAGCAGCGTCTACGCTGTTCTGAAGAGCATCATACTCTTTTGCAACCGCATCCTTATCGCCCTTATCGCCTGCGATAACCTGAGCGGCATACTTAGAATCGATCATACCGATCTTTGCATCAGCCCATGCAAATGTCATGTCAGCTCCGAGAGCCTTGGAATTCATCATCACACCGGGTGTTCCGAATGCCTTACCTACGATAACATTAACCTTGGGAACTGTTGCGTTGGCGAAAGCAGCTGTAAGCTTAGCGCCTTCTCTTGCGAATCTCTTTTCACAGCACATGCAGTTCTTGAACTTCTCTACATTAGTAAGAGTAAGAACAGGAATTTCAAATGCATCAAGGAATTCAACAAAATCAGCAGCCTTTGCTGCACCGTTGGCAGTAATGGCTGTATCGTTA
This sequence comes from uncultured Lachnospiraceae bacterium, assembly GCA_902779505.1. GTDB lineage: Bacteria > Bacillota > Clostridia > Lachnospirales > Lachnospiraceae > Colinaster. Next base: position 13,631 of record CACZBZ010000032.1, on the reverse strand, counting down.
TTTGCGATAACTCCTACTGTATCTCCGTTGAGCTTAATAAGTCCTGTGAATACATCCTTGGCAAAATCAGCCTTAGACTCAAATACACTTCCGTTGTCAGCGATAGCTGCAACAGCACCTGCGATATCACCGCCTACGAATGAAGCGATATCTGCAGCTGCTCTGTTAAGATCATCATCACAATCAGCAAATGCTGTAGACTCACAGTTACCGGGAAGTAAAGAAACAAGCTCTCTGATCTGTGCATATATAGTTGCTTCATCAGCAACGACAGAGGCATTTCCTGCTTCCTCAGCCTGGAATGTACAAGCTGATGTATCACACTTTGCAGCGTTGTTGCCATCAATGGCATCAGGTGAGTTAACAAACATCTTTGCATCTTTCTCCATAAATACGAAGTCAGAAAGTGCAGGGATCATTGATAAACCACCGCCGCAATTACCAAATACAGCTGTAATCTGAGGAATAACGCCTGATGCAAGTGACTGTGCGGCAAAGATCTCGCCGAAACCGTCAAGGGCATCAACGCCCTCCTGCAGACGTAAGCCTGTAGAATCAATAATTCCGATAACAGGTGCACCCATCTTAAGTGCCATGTCATACAGATTAGCAATCTTCTTTGCATGCATCTCACCGATACTTCCGCCTAAAACAGAAGGATCCTGGGCGTAAACATACACAAGATTGTCATTAATCACACCATAACCGGTAACTACGCCGTCAGATGGAGTGTCTGTAGCTTTAAGATTGAAGTCAGTTGCTCTTGCTGTAACCTTAGCACCGATTTCAACAAAGCTGTTGTCATCAAGCAGAGAAGCTATTCTCTGGCTTGCTTGGGTTGTAGTACTCATTTTAAGCCCTCCATTTATAATAAAAATAAAAATTTACGCACTGTGCCTAGTATAACATAAAAAATCCCAAAGAAAAAGCAATTTTTTGCCTTTTTCTTGGGATTTCTTACGTCAATCAATTATTCCTTTATTCAGACTTTTCCTCGGCCTCGATATCCACCTCGTCTCCTCTTACTATCTGGTTACGTCCGTGTGTCTTACCATAATAGAGAAGTTCGTCGGCTACTTTGACAATATCGTTGATATTTCTGCTGTCGCCTTCCACAAGTCCGAAGGTCATTGTAATATTCAGTCTTTCTTCGCCATACTCCAAAACATGATTAATAACTTCTTCTCTCAGTTTGCTGAGAGCCTTGTAGGCCTGATCCATGTTCATCTCTTCATATATAATAATGAACTCTTCACCGCCCCATCTTACAGCAAAACCCTCTCTGAAGAGAACTCTGTTAAAAATGGCCGCCGTCTCTCTGAGAACCTGGTCACCGCAATCATGGCCGTAGGTATCATTGAACTTCTTGAAGAAGTCTATATCACACATGGCAACACAGTAAGGACTGTTGTTCTCAAGAGCACTCTGCTGAGCGTACTGAATCTTGAGCTCACCTATCCTTCTGGTGTAAAGCTTGGTAAGAGGATCTCGCTCAATCATATCTCGAATGAATTTCTGAACGTGGACGGTAAATCTGCCCATCTCTCCGATCTCATCTTTTCTGGCGATTATACTTGCATCAAGCTGTGCTCTTAAGTTGCCTCCGGCAATGGCACCAAGGAAATTCTTTTCCTTGCCTATAGCCTGGGCAAGTTCTTTTGAAAAAGAGGTACCAATAAAGCTGACGATGATCATCATGGCAATGGCAATACCTATAATAGGAATGGCACTTCGCATAACATCCTGCTTAACAACCGCTGTAGGCTTGCCGGCAAACATCATGCCCACCACCGAACCGTCACTGTTGATGAGGGGTGCGTAATAAGCATAGTAGTTGGTACCGTTAACATGCATATTGTTGTAAAAATGGCCTTCACCGCTTCCGAAGATATCATCCACAACCATCTTGTTAACAACAGTTCCGGATATTCTGTTACCGCGCTCATTTCTGATGGTGGTAAGAATTCTTATATCAAGATAAAAGAGAGTAATGTCTATACCACTGTCATTGTGAAGCTCATCAATGTACTCAACTTTGTCGGTAAGATCGACTCCGCCCTTGGTAACTCTGTAGGAGCCGTCTTCATTCTCAGCCACGCCGTAATCACCGGGATATATATGGTCATAAGCGCGTACTGTGGCCATGGCAACATTCTTGAGGTTACGCTGAACCTCATGTTCCATTGTCTTATTAAATTGGAAGTAACTGAAACATGCGATAAGAAAACCCAGTAAAAGAATAGGTATGATGGTGATAATAAGAATTCTTTTTCTGAGGCCGCTCGACTTGTTCTTGTCCATAAATACCTCTTATCAGAAATTCATGCCAAAATCTTCCAGGGAAAACTGAATAGACTCTTCATTTAAGAGCATATCCATATCGTCTTCATCGATCTTTATATCAGAGAGCGAATCCTCATCGTCATCATCGAGGAATCCCTCATCATCGGAATTGCTATCTTTAGTGCTTTCTTTCTTGGATGCTTTCGCAGCGGGAGCTTTCTTTGCAGGCTTTGCTTCTTCGGCTACGGGCTCTTCGTTAGTAGCTTCGACCTCATCAAGCATCTCTTCGGATTCTTCATCGATATAATCGACTTCATCCTTCTCTTCATCCGCTGAATCAGCGGACAGTTCGCCCTTATGCTGCTTAACCGCAAAACTGGCCTCATATCCCCAAGAGGCTAATTTTGTTTTTACATCTTTAACAATATTCTTTAAGGAAGTCTCAGAAGAGATGATTACCGTCACAACGGAATTGTCATCCACAACCTGATATCCGTCTTTTCTAAGTTTGAGCTTTGCTTCTTCTTTTGTCATTCCCCGCCTCCGAAACAGGCTTATATTTCAAGTTTAAGCTGAACTTCCTGCTCAGCCTGCTCTTTGAATTCTTCCATCTGAACCGTTGAGAGTTCGGGAAGTTCTTCAAGACTCTTAACACCGAAACTTCTCAAGAACTGCTCTGTGGTACCGAACAAAAGCGGTCTGCCGGGAGCATCAAGTCTGCCCAGTTCTTTGATAAGGTCGAACTCAAGAAGTCTGTTAACCGCGTGATCGCAGCTGACACCTCTTATCTTCTCTATATCCAGCTTGGTAACCGGCTGCTTATAGGCAATGATTGAGAGCGTCTCAAGAGCCGAATCGCTGAGAGCGAATTTCCTGTCGGAAACCGTAAGATCGATAAGATAATCATACATCTCCTGCTTTGTACACATCTGGAAAGAATCATCCAGCTCAGTGATGGTGATTCCTCTGTCGGCTGCATCAAGCTCTTCCTTCATCTTATAGATAATCTCGCGAGTTTTTTTCGTATCTTCTTCAATAAGATCCGCTATTTTATTGACGGGGACCGCATCCCCCATGGTAAAAAGAACAGCCTCAATAACCGCTCTCTGCTTTTTCTTATCCATAATTCAACAAATCCTACTGTGCCGTCTCAAGATCTGCCATAAGGAACTCAGCCCCTGACACGTCTTCGCACACCTTTATAATAATGTCATCAAAAGTATCGTCCTGCTCTATGGTAATAACCCCAACCTTGATAAGTTCAAGGATAACAAGAAAGGACACGATGATCTCCATCTTGCTGCCCTGCTTCTCCAGAAGATCTCTGAAGCTTAAGGTCTTGTGTTCCCAGATATATTCCTTGATGTACTGGGTCTTACCGTCAAGGTCGATCTCGTCTTTTTCAATATTGCCGAACTTACTTCTGATAGGGTCGATCTTGTCTTCCCTACGCTTAAGAGTCTCTTTAAAAATTCCGTGAAGCTTCTGCAGGTTCACATCACCGAGAAGATAATCGTAATCAACCGGAGGCCTGTATTTAGCAACTTCATCCGGAATAGTCGCCTTTTTATAGAGGAACTTCTGAGCACTCATGCTTCTGTCCTTCAGCTCGTAAGACATATATTTGTACATCTTGTATTCAAGGAGCTTCTGAACCAGTTCCGCTCTGGGATCCTCTTCCTCACCTTCCTCATTGACTTCCTTGGGAAGCAGCATCTTACACTTGATATCAAGAAGTGTGGCTGCCATCAGAAGGAACTCACTCATAATGTTCATATCTTCCGTCTCCATCTGACGGATATAATCCAGATACTGTTCTGTTATGGTGACAATGGGAATATCATAAATATCAACTTTATTCTTTTCAATAAGATGAAGCAGAAGGTCCAGCGGGCCCTCGAAAACTTCAAGTTTTACCGATAAAGCCATAATTTACCACTTTCGCATATATTCGTTAAATAATTTTACTGTTTATCAGTCCTTTTTGCAAGGGCAAAGGTGCACACAGATGAGTTCTCCGGGATTGAAAAATCTCACGGGAATAGTGTGACTTCCAAGGCCTCGGCTGAGGACCATGGTCTTGATTCCTTCATTATAGATGCCACCGTCGTATTTTGGAAAAAGTGAAAGCTTGGGACTTATGAGTCCGCCAATTAACGGAAGCCTCACAATACCGCCGTGATTGTGTCCCGCAAATATAAGATCCGCGTTGCTTTCACAATAAGATTCAAAAAACTCCGGATTATGAGCCAGTAAAATACAGTAATCTTCTCTGCCGCTCTCGTTCTTATAACTGTCAACATTGGAACCTGACCTAATAAGTCCGTCCACGTATTCACCGGTCATGTGAACATTGTCGAATCTCTTGTAATATTCCCTGTCTATCATCAGGCCCTGAATTCTTATATTACTGTTTGGGAAGTAGGCATGATCGTTCTCAAGAAGGATAACCCCGTCTTCTTTCAGCTTTTCAGCGTAGTCTTCATAGAGTCCGGGATATCTGTCTTCATATATCTTCATCCTGAGGGAATAATAGACCTTGTAGTTCTTAAGATATTTGAAGAGCTTAAGAGCAATCGAGGTATCCTTGCCCGGTCTGGCGGTAAGAATATCTCCCGCACAGCATACCATGTCGGGATTCATATCCTTAATGGCCGAGATCAGTTTGTAGTTGTCTTTGCCGTATTCCTTGTTATGCATGTCAGCAAGGAGCGCAATCTTGTACTCTCTGTCCACCTTATCGGAATAGATGGTATAGTCGCGCACCACAAACCTGTTAACATCAAGACATATGACAAATAAAGCAGCCAATATAAGGCCCATTACAATGGAAATAAGCAGATTCATACTTCCTCCAAAGCAAAAATACAAAAAACCAACGCTCAAATATTTAAAAAAGCCTTTGGCTGTACGCCAAAGGCCTTTACTCACTAGTTGAACTTTCTCTTGCGAGCAGCTTCAGACTTCTTCTTACGTCTTACACTTGGCTTCTCATAGTGCTCACGCTTACGTATCTCCTGCTGGATACCAGCCTTAGCGCAGCTTCTCTTGAAACGACGTAATGCACTGTCTAAAGATTCATTTTCTTTAACTATTACGTTTGACATCTAATTCCCGACCTCCCTTCAGCCCCATTCGACTGAACCAGGGTTATTATATGTGCTTTTAGCGCCACATACGCTTATTATTATACTTAAAATTTTGATTAAGTCAACATTTTATTGTTCGACTGTAAAATATGGGCTATGAAATCTGTGATTCAAGTACTTTTACAGCCTCAGCAAGGCAATCATCGATACCCGCAGGGTTCTTACCGCCTGCCTGTGCCATATTGGGACGACCGCCGCCGCCACCGCCTACTTTAGCGGCTATGGCCTTAATCAGGTTGCCTGCGTGAGCACCTGACTTCTGAGCTCCGTCAGTTGCCATTGTTACAAGATTAACCTTACCGTCAACTTCACTGGCAAGAACGATAACGCCCTCTCCCAGTTTTTCCTTAAGCTGATCGCCCAAGTCTCTTAAAGCGTTCATATCTACGCCCGAAAGCTTGGTTGCGAGCACTTTTACACCCTTAACTTCAGTAACCTGATCCATAACGTCACCGAGAGCATTCTGTGCAGCCTTAGCCTTGAGAGATTCAAGCTGACTGTTCAGTTCCTTGATCTCCTTCATCATGGATGTAAGCTTGTCTGCAAGAGCTGCAGGTGTTGATTTAACAATTGTTGCGGCATCCATGAGTTCCTTCTCAAGATTCTTGTAAAAAGCAAGGACGTTGTCTCCTGTGATGGCTTCAATTCTTCTGACGCCGGCAGCAACACCGCTTTCGCTTACGATCTTGAAGTTTCTGATCTCACCTGTATGTGATACATGAGTACCTCCGCACAATTCCTTGGAGAAGTCGCCCATGCTTACCACTCTTACGCTTTCGCCGTATTTCTCACCAAAGAGAGCCATTGCTCCACTCTTCTTGGCTTCATCTATAGACATGATATCTGTCCAAACCTTGATATCCTTGTCAATCTGCTCATTAACGAGAGCTTCAACCTTCTCAAGTTCTTCAGCTGTCATAGCCTGAGAATATGTGAAGTCGAATCTTGTTCTCTCAGCATCCTGATAAGAACCTGCCTGCTCTACGCCGTCTCCGAGAACAAGCTGAAGCGCTTTCTGAAGAAGATGTGTTGCGGAATGGTTCTTACATATAGAAGATCTTCTGTCGGCATCAACCACAAGCTTAACCTTGTCTGTTGAAGCGATGCTTCCTTCCTTAACCACACCAACGTGGCCTACTCTTCCGCCCTTAAGCTTAACGGTATCCTTAACTTCGAACTTGCCCGAAGGTCCTTCAATCACACCAAAGTCAGCACACTGACCACCCATTGTTGCATAGAAAGGTGTAGCAGCCGTAATGATTGTAGCTTCGGCGCCGGCGCTTACGGAATCAACCATAGCGTCTTCTGTACCGATGGCAAGAATTGCGCTGTCAGCCTCAAGCTTCTCATATCCTACAAATTCAGTAACCTTATCATCAGCAAGGGAAGCAAATACATCTTCATTGGCTGTAAGGTTAGCCTGGAAGTTCTGATTCTCTCTCGCTTTCTTCTTCTGCTCTTCCATGGAAGCAGCGAAGCCTTCTTCATCAACCTTGATGCCTTCTTCAGCTGCCATCTCAACAGTAAGCTCAAGAGGGAATCCGAAGGTATCATAGAGATAGAAAGCAGATGCACCGTCAATCACGGTCTCTTTTGCAGCCTTCTTCTCATCAAGGATCTTTCTGAACTCCTTCATACCGTTCTCAAGAGTGCTCTCGAAACGATTGATTTCTCTCTCAAGTTCCTTCTTGATGAAATCACTGTTCTTAACAAGAAGAGGATAGCTTTCCTTATATACCTCATTAATATAAATATCAGCAATGTTAAGAAGATTGTCCTTCTTAAGTCCAAGCATTCTGCCGTGTCTAACCGCACGTCTGATAAGTCTTCTGAGGACGTATCCTGCGCCTGCATTGGAAGGAAGGAGCTTAGCCTCGTCTCCGATGAGCATAACGCTTGTACGCATATGATCAGCAAGAATTCTCATTGACTTAGTAAGCTTTTCATCCTGCTCATATTTCTGACCTGATGCCTTTTCTATATAAGTAATAACAGGTACAAAAAGGTCTGTTCTGTATACATCCTTGGTTCCGTTAAGGAAAGCAAGGTTACGCTCAAGGCCCCAGCCTGTATCAACGTTCTTCTGCTTTAAAGGTGTGAGGCTTCCGTCATGATGCTTCTCATACTGCATAAATACATCATTACCAAGCTCTGTGTACTTACCACATGAACATCCGGGACCACAATTAGGTCCGCAATCCGGAACGTCAGCTATATAGAACATCTCACTGTCAGGACCGCAGGGACCGTATTCAAGACCCCACCAGTTGTCTTCTGCGGGCAGATAATAGATATTTTCCTTCTTAAAACCTGAAGCGATTCTGAAGCCTGCGCCCTCTTCGTCTCTGGGAGCATTCTCATCACCTGCAAAAACAGTTGCAGCAAGGTGATCCCTGTCAAAACCGAACACCTCAGTCAAAAGCTCGTAGCTCCATTTACATCTGTCTTCCTTGAAATAATCACCAAGACTCCAGCTACCCATCATCTCGAAGAAAGTAACGTGGCTCTTGTCACCAACGGAATCGATATCGTTGGTTCTTACGCAACCCTGAACGTTGCAGAGTCTTGTTCCAAGAGGATGCTTCTCGCCCAAAAGGTATGGCATAAGAGGCTGCATACCTGCAACATTGAACATAACGCCTGTGGAACCGTCCGATACAAGGGAAACCGCACCAACGTCCACATGTCCTCTTTCTATATAGAATTCTTTCCAAACTTTTCTAAGTTCGTTTGAAGTAAATTGTCTCATCAATTGCCTCCCAAATTAATCCTAAATTACCAAAAGATATTATAAATACTGCACCATAGCATGTCAAACCCTTATTCTGTCCATAAGGATCTTGGCAAGCAGGCCTATAATGGCTCCCATAATAAAAGCTGACAGCAGCAAAAACGGCAGCATTGAGATAATGGATGCCGAACCGACAACGATTATAGCCACAGCGACCTGTCCGATTATATGCATAATGGAACCGCATACACTGACAGTGGCCACATCAAGGTCTGTCTTCTTATATAAAATGCACATGATAATAAGACTAAGAACAGCCCCGGCCATACTGTAAGCCAGAGAGAACATAGTCCCGAAAAGAAGCCCCGATACAATGACTCTGACAATATTCACCATAACCGCTTCCTTAACGCCTATCTTGTAAAGTGTGAAAACCACTACAATATTGGCAAAGCCCATCTTAATGCCGGGCACAGGAACGATCGGTGGTATCAGGGATTCCAGATATCCTAAAATCAGTGCCAGGGCTGTAAGCAACCCCGTATAAGCAAGCTTTTTCATGGTTATTATTCTACCATATTATAGAATCATATGGTATGCTAAAAAGTATGAAGAAATCAGATATTACAGTCATTTTGTCCATCTTAATATTGATTGCTGTATCATTTTTAATAAAGAGCAGCATGAACAAGGGTGAAGCAGCTTATGTTGTCATCAACCTTGCAGGGGAAGAATATGGTCGCTATGACCTGCATAAAGATGCCACAATTGAGCTTGATAAAAATACAGTCGTTATTGAAAACAACAAAGTTTATATGAAAGATTCGGATTGTCCGGATCATCTTTGCGAGTCTCAGGGTGCCATCTCAAAATCCGGAGAATCGATTGTATGTCTTCCGAACAAATTGTCGGTTCTGATTGAAGGAGAATCCGATCCCATCTCAAAGACGGATTTCAAATTGGGAACAATCGTCTCGGTAAAAATATATGATAGCTCGGATGAAAAAATTCTGGACGGTTGTATGGAAATCTGTGACAAATATGAAGCCGTCTGCAGCAGAACATCAGGGTCTAGTGAACTCTATAAATTAAATCATAGATTAATTTCCGCTAATGCTGACGGGTCCTATACAGTGTCTGATAAGCTCTATGAAATGCTCGAAGAAGGCCTTACTTACAGCAAAATGTCTGACGGTGCATTCGATATCAGCATCGGAAGTCTTACTACTCTTTGGAACTTCACCGACAGTTGTGATAACACTGTGCCCTCCTCTGCCGACATAGACAAAGCCCTATCAACCGTATCCTATAAAAAGATACGCCTCGATACAGATAATCGAGTCTTCTTTGAAGATCCGGATACAATGATCGATATGGGAGGATTTGCCAAGGGATATATTGGAGACAGGATAAAGGATTATCTTCTTGAACAGGGAATAAGCAAAGCCATCATCTCCCTTGGAGGAGACAACATATATATAGGCGGACCTTTTACAACCGGCATTCAGGAACCTTTCGCTCCCCAAGGACAGCTGATAGATAAAGTATCCTCTTCAGACAAAGCCATAGTCACATCAGGCATCTACGAGAGATATTTCGAGGAAAACGGCCACATATACCACCACATCCTCGACCTTATCTTTTCTCTATGGGCTACGAGCAGGCAAAAAAATATGCTGCCGACAACAGTATCGAAGTGATACTCATTGACGACAGCAATAATATCTTCAAAAGCATTAAGTAGAATGATCATTTATTATCTTAGCAATTTCGTTATATGTTTTTTCTCGTACGCCGGCCTTTTCAAAATATCGTTCTTTATTATTTGATACAATGGCAATTTCATCAATTATTCTGTTACATTTTACAGATGATATCCCCATACTTTTTCCGGCTGCAATTAAATCATCAACGACTATGTTATCCGCTTTTCCATTAACCAGCATTTGATGAGCCTTTAACCATCTATTGTTAAGGTTATATGAAAATGTAATATCATACGCCGGAGCAAGTTTCCAAGAACCATTCCTATCCATTAGGAACGATATATTCTTTACATGATCATCCTGATTGACCATAATTACGTTAAATACCATTCTTCGGTATAATTCCTCCACATCTTTCATTGAAGGATTGATTTGCTTTAATACACTCGCCGCCTGTTCATAGCTACATAGACCGGGATAATTATAATCTATATGTGTTAGAGCTCCCAAGGTCTGCATATGCATCTTCTGATTCCCCATCCTGTCAAAGCGCTTTGTCATAAAATGATATCGACCGTCTTCTTCAAGTAGGCTGCATTTTTCCATCACAATACCCGCATCTACAGCCATAAGATAATATGCATATTCTATCCTGGTATATTCAACAGAATCCTTAAGATTATGATCTCCGTTTTTATCAACCCCATCAAATTTGATTAACCAATACTCAAAGCCATCCCCTGCATCTATCTGTCCACTTTTTATCTCATTAGTATCTTTATTCCATGCTATAAGGGCTTTTGCTCTGGCTCCTCCGGCTGAGGTTCCAAGTTGTACCAGCTGACTATAGCCTATTTCCTCTTCCGAACTAATCTTTTGATTTTCCTTATCAGACAGCACTTTAGACGCAAAATCTACCATTTTTTCAATATTGATATCTTCGTCTAAACGATATTGCGGGCCTGCAACCGGTCTGTATTCTAATGCTCCCATTCCGCGCACGCCCGTATAGCACAGTCTATCAATTGTATTAAAATCACTAAGAGTACGTCCTTGCTCTATAAGCCATCTTTCAATCACTTTGTTACCGAATTTGTCCGGAAGCGAATCAGCAATAAGACCGGGAGCTCCATGAAACGCATCTCCCACAAGATCCGGGAAATCATACACCTGCCCACTCAGTTTAAGCTTTATCGGCGAAAGTTCTATTCCACTTTTTATAAATTCTCTGTCATATTCAAATGAAACATATGGTTTATCATTATCCTGATGAACAATACCTATTCTAGTACCCCATAGAATTACTTCAGCAGTATTAATCATTTCTCATCCCCCCATACAAAGGCTCTTTCTGCATTCTTTTTCTTCCCGGATGCTCTTTTCCTTTTCCTTTCAGAGTTCAAATAATACGATGGTCTCTTGCTTTGATCCGGAACCAACATATCAAGTCTATCGTCAAGATTTAATGCTTTGAGAATTTTATAAAAAGAACTCAAACTGATGTCTTCTCCATTTTCAAATCTGGAAATACTTCTAATCGACACCCCGGATTTATCGGCAAGTTCTTTTTGTGTCATAGAAATAGAAATTCTATATTCTTTTATTCGCCCACTCATTTCTGATACATTATTCATATAATTCATTTACCCCACATTAACTAGCCAAATTTGACTTGTTACGCTTTATTTATATCATAATATGCAATATTTGTCTAGTTATTTTAAATTAACCTCTCTTATATGCTGAATAGCAAGGCGAGATGCGGTTTTGTACATGGAAATGCAACTTTGTAAATTGAAAACTTCATATTTGTAAGCGAGATGCCATTTTTGTCGGCGAAATTCCACTTTTGTAACCGAAAAGTTTGGTCTTGTAATCGAAATGCGACGTTGACAAATGGATATTTTCATTTATCATGGAAAAATAAACACGACCAAAAGAGGTCGACTCCCTCTCGATTTTACTTGTAATCGGAGAATCCACCCCTGGTTTTCGATATAGTTTTTGTATTTCTGTGTCGGCGGTCTGTTTGTTTTAGAGTCCGAGAAGTTCAGGTTTGAGCAGGATGTCGTCGGCGGGAACCTTTGTACATCCAAGAAGCTTTAGAACTTCTTCACCATGATAAAAGCTGAATGTCTCGTATGGGCTACGATCGTTCAGCTTTTTTCTTTGATAAGAATTGATGTGATCCATCATCAGGTTCACATCCTCTTGTGTGAGGTTGTTAAAACTGCGATTACGTCCATCAACATCCGTGAGTACTCTTCGTATCAGTTCGTGGTTAACCTCTATAGAGCCTTTCTGATATGGCTTTCCGGCATCGCAATAAAAGACCTGTGTACGAATTTCTCCTGTTTCCCTGTCACATTCGATTGCCACGGGATTAGAGAACTCACTTCCGTTGTCAGTTACGATCAGTGGAAAGATACGTTTGAACAGTTCTATTCCAAGCCTTTCCTGCAAGTCATCAAATACATCAATAACTGATTGGGAAGTATTAGCATCGCGCAAGAACGCCAGCATAAGTGATGATTCAACAAAGTGTATTGTCAGTAGGCATTTACCACCCACAGTTCCGATAACGCTGTCCATCTGAACGACAGATGTATCGGGATTCTTGTCAAGGTATTCAAGGAAATCCTTGTAGCTTCGACCAATACGACAGCCTTTATCCACTTTATATTCTTTCTTTTGCTTACGCGGACGGAGTCTTTTCTTCCTTGGAAGATCACCATTGCTTACATCAAACAGGTCTGAGGCAAGGTAGTTATACAACGTTTTTTCGCTACACATGATCTCGTCCTGGTGGGTTATGTAAATCTGGTGTAATGACTGACCTCGCTTAACAAGAGGGCTGACAATTGCATTTAAATGGGCTATCTCAGCTTCAGAAGTACAGAGTCCTGAACGCGCCTGGGTTATCACATCATGAGCTTTGTACTGGGCATGCTCAGCATCATATATATTCTTGAGCAACGTACACTTTTCGATCTGGCCACAGCCGTTACAGACATATGGAACTTTAAACCTGCTTGTACATATTTCTTCAAGAAAGTCCGGGCAGTGACTTGTACAATCCTGACACAGCTTACAGAAGTTGCTTGAAGATCTATGGCAAGCACCACCACATAGATTCTTAATCCTGCAATTCTTTCTATGCTTGCATGGATTGTATGGATACCCGGGTCTGCCAGTAGCCATTTCAGACATGTGTTTTCTGACCTCTCTGGATATGGTAGATGGATCCTTACCTAGAGTGCGAGCTATTTCTTTGAAAGTAAGCCCTTCTCCAAGAAACTTTTGGAGAGAGATCCTTTCAGCATAAGTAAAAAAGTTAGACATGTTATCCTCCATTTCTACTCGCCGACACAACCACAAAGGATAACATAATAAATGGACCTGACCAACATGTGATCAAGTCCATGTACATGGAGATGCAACTACCCCATACTATATGCATTATCTATTACAAAGAAAGGTTCAGTGATCGAAAGGGTTGCATTTCGATTTACAATTTACCTAACCTCTCTTATATTCTAACAAGAAAACTGCTTATATTACGGAGACGCCTTACGAGACTCCGTATTATAAGCAGTTTTCTCATTCTAAATCAAAGATTTTTAGTTGGAAATAAACTACTTTGCCATCTTGTAGCGGGCGATGGCTTCGTAGAAGACTTTACCCTCAAGATCGTAGGTGTAGTAGTTATATATTAGGTCTTCTGAGACGTCATAACTTGCGGAGCGGTCAGAGAACTTCATC
>CACZBZ010000031.1 GCA_902779505.1 uncultured Lachnospiraceae bacterium | reverse complement strand
CGGAAGATTTGTATTCTTCCGGAGTCTTTCCGGTTTTCTTTTTAAATATCCTGAAGAAGTATTTTACGTTGTCATAGCCTACTTTTTTGGCAATCTGATACATCTTCAGGTTGGAATTTACAAGGAGTTCCTTTGACTTTTCTATCCTTACGGTGTTGAGGTAGTCTACGAATTTTTCTCCGGTGCGCTCCTTGAAAAGAGTACTCAGATAGCTTCTGTTAATGTAAAAAAATGATGACAGGAGCTCTTGAGTAATATTTTTCTGGTAGTTCCTCTGGATATACGCTTTTATCTTGTCAATATTATCGCCGGTAGAATACACTGACCTGTCCTTAAGGAGCATGGTCAGATTCAGAAAGAAGGTAAGATAATAATCCTGAAGTTCCGGCAGACCGTACATATTGTCAACGATCTGCTGCATGCTGGTGGAACTCTGGATCTGGTCTTTACCCCCCATATAGTAATTGAGGATGGTATTACATTCATCGGTAAGCATCCTGCAATGATATTTCAGATCCAGCAGCCTGGCGCTTGGATTATTCCCGTACATGTCAAAAAGACCGGTAATAAGCGTGAGCACTTCATCTTTTTTACCCTCTTCCAGTCTAAAGAGGAATTCATCCTGTTTATCCCAATCCAAGACAGATGGTGTGATGTCGGATGTGTAATTTGTCACAGAAGATACTTTGTCACTCAGAAGGTGAGTGTTAAGTGCTGCAGCAGCTTCCGAAAATGCTGTCCCAAGATCTGTAAGTCTCCGGTGGACTTCGCTCAATCCCATAGACATGATAATGTCTTTCTCCATTCCCAGTTGTATGAGCGGCTTGATTATGGGCCTTGTTACACGATATTTTTCTACAGAAAAATCACTTGGGAAAAGCATGAGCAAAAGGCCGAGCTCCGGCTCTTCCGGCTCAATGTATATAGTCAGTTCACTCAAATCGTGCTCGATAAGCCATTCGTTGATATCAGGTCGGTTAACATAATTATTGTAGTGGATGCACAATAGCTCATAGTTGTAGCCTGTATTGTAAATGGATAACCTGGATGAATTCAATGTGATATCACCGCTTCTGAAGCCGAGCATCTGATCTGTCAGCAGCTTTATGTCATATTCGAAGTAGGTCTGTTCTTTTTTCTGTTCACTGTCAAGGATGCGCCCTTTTATATCCTGTCTTGTTTCAAGGATCTCAATGATCTTAAGAACATTTTCGGTTATTAGCTCTTTGCTAAAGGGCTTCAGGATATATTCAACCGCATTGGCGGAAATGGCCTGTTTTATATAATCAAAATTCTTAAATCCACTTATGACCAGCAGAGGAAGATCGGGGTACTGTTCTGACAGAACAGGCAGAAGTTCCATACCGTCCATATTGGGCATCTGCATATCCAGGATAACGAAATCGGGTTTTAGTTCCTCTATCAGCGACAGACCTGTTGATCCATCGCTTGCTTCTCCTATGCAGGCAACTTTGTCTGCTATGCCTTGAAGCTTCTTGACGGTTCCTTTCCTGATTATGTTTTCATCATCGATAATCACGTAATTGTACATACTGACATCCTCATTTTATATTTGGAATCTTGATCGTTACGGTGGTGCCCTGTCCTTTTGTACTGGCAACAGTCAGGCCGTAGCCTTTGCCGTAATACAGTTCTATTCTGGACTGGATATTTTTTAGTCCGATGCTTTGCTTTGTGCGGTGTCCGAGATCAGTAAAAGTAGCCGGCTTACGGAGATTGGCATTAAGTTCAGCAAGGGTGTTTTCATCCATGCCCTGCCCGTTGTCCGTAACATCCAAAAGGATATTATTGTCCTCGGTGTGAGCTTTTATAGAGATGCTATCGCCCTTTGCGCAATAGTCAAGTCCGTGATAGATTGCATTTTCCACAATAGGCTGTAAGATCAGTTTAAGCACTTTTTTTCCCATCAATTCATCGGGAATATCTGTCTTAAGGCTGAATCCGTTACTGAACCTGATAAGCTGTATGGATACATAGTCGTTAACATGTTCAAGTTCATCCGAAAGGGACACGATCTCGCTTTCTGTCTTGATAGTGTAGCGGAACATATTCCCTAAGGCCTGGGACATGACTGCAATGGGCTCGTTATCAACCAGCTCAGCCATGCTGTTGATCGATTCCAGTGTGTTAAAAAGGAAATGAGTGTTGATCCTGGCCTCCAGGGATTTCATTTGCGAATCCAATGAGATGAGCTTGTGCTTGTATTCGTTCTGGATGGATTCTTCCAGATTGCCAAGCATCTGTGCATATTCGTGGTAAAGAGTGCCTATCTCATCCGTGCGTTCCATATACTTGCTCTTGAATATGAAATTGTCGGTGCTCTGCTTAGACATCTTGCGGCTGAGTTCCTCAAGGGGCTTGACAAGATTGCTGGAAGCAAACCATCCAACGATGAGAAAGACAACGGAAAGAACACTGGCAAGCAGCAATAACAGCACGCCTGTTATATTGTAATCACGATGCAGAGCCGAATAATCATAGACAGCTCTCAGAGTAAGAGTGGGAAGTTCCAGCGGAGCCTCCAGTATGATCGCCTTGGAATCATATTCTTTTTCTTCGCCGTCCACGTTGGAATACATAATGCTGCCGTTTTCGTTGTTGTATATTGATAATTGAACAATGTCGGGCATGGTATTAAGGTTGTCCAGATTGAACAGATCTTCCGAACAGTCCACCATTATAACGCCAAGAGGCTGATGAGAATAAATATCCCGCATGGCTTTGACAAGGAATATGGATCTTGACTTGGACAGAAACATTTCGTGGGTATCAAGATCACTGATGTAAAATTCCGTCTCATTGATAAGAGCGTTCTTGTACCATTCGCTTGAAGCGTAATCGTATTTGTTGCGCATATTCCATTCTGAAGATGAGCAGCTGCTGAAAAGGATTCCGGAAGGCGTAAAAATATAGATACCGTTTATTCTGTTATCCGACAGAAGCAGGTTGCCGAATACGCTGTTACAGTATCGGTAAGTCTGTTGTATATCATAAGGAGTATAAGCACCGTCCGGTGAACTAAAAGGTCTTAACCATTCACTGAGTGAATATTTGCCTTCACTTGAATACAGAGTGAGATAATTGATAGTGCGCTCTATATCTTCGATTGATGTGTTGGTCTCATTTATGACGTTGTTAAACAGAGTCTCCGAGTATGTATTGATCTGCAGCTCTATAGTAGTCTGATACCTTTGGTAGGAAAAATAAGTAAGAGCGAGCAAAGGCACTATAGATATGATTGCCATGATCAAAAAAAGACGAATTCGTAACTTCATAACAGCCTCCCCGTTAAATCTAACAAAAGTATACTCAAATTTCCAACAAAAGTATACCGCAAACTGTTTTATCATAAAGACACCAAAACAAGTATTTCTATTGGAGGGAAAAAAACATGAAAAAGAAACAGTTGGTTTCGGCACTTTGTGCAACAGTATTATCTGCTTCATTGTTGTTTGGATGCGGATCTGCAAACAGCAATCCGGCAGACGCTTCAGCAGCTGACTCAGCGGAAGCAGCCGCAGTGACTCAGGAGGATAAGGCTGAGGTCGAGATGGAAGCAGCTGCAGCTAGCTACGATCATGAAGCAATTGAAAATGCAGGTGACATTACAATTACGATGATGGTATCCGGAACAGCAGCAGAGAACGATTTTGAAACAGAGATCCTGCCTGAACTCGTACATGAGAAGTGGCCTAATCTTACCTTGGAAGTTACAAAACTCCCGGATGACAACTACTATACATCACTTAAGACAAAACTTGCATCAGGAGAGTGTCCTGATATCATTCTTACACAGCCTATGTACGCAGGACAGAATTCATGCTACGCGCTGGCTGAAGCAGGTTACCTTACACCTCTCAATGACATGGATTTTGTTGCCAAGATGCCTGACCTCAGTGCTGTTACATAT
The DNA here is from genome assembly GCA_902779505.1 of uncultured Lachnospiraceae bacterium. Lineage (GTDB taxonomy): Bacteria > Bacillota > Clostridia > Lachnospirales > Lachnospiraceae > Colinaster. The sequence continues at coordinate 17,322 of CACZBZ010000031.1, read as the reverse complement.
GACGGACAGCTGGTATCTGCAACCAACTCGGTATCGATCCTTGGAACATACTACAACAAGGATATCTTCGAGAAGGCAGGGATCACAGCTGTACCCGCTTCATGGGACGAGTTCATTGAAGACTGCGAAAAGATCAAGGCTGCAGGCTATACACCTATCGTAATGGGTGACAAGGACCAGTATGTATTACAGTTCGGTCTTTATCAGATAGCTGCAAATGAGATATATCCCAATAACGATAAATATGATGAGCAGCTCAGAACAGGCGAGACCAGCTTCACAGATGCAGGAACATGGGATACTGTTCTTGAGATGTACAATCAGTTATATGAAAACGGCTACATAGATGCTTCTCAGTCACTTGGCTATGGTGCATCACAGGCTATCACAGACTTTGTTGATGGCAAAGCAGCCATGACATTTGACGGATCATTCAATGCAGCAGCAATCCTTGCAGAGGGAGAGGGCGGTGCTTTTGAAAGAGGATATTTCCCTATTCCCGCTAAGGACGGCAATACCCACACTGCAACCTGTCTTTCTGCCGGTTATTCGATCTATTCAGGATCAGAATATATCGACGAGTGTAAAGAAGTTATAGATTACTGGTTCGACGGAGAATCTGATGTTTGGAACGCATACGTTGATACAGGAAGATTCATAGTTACCTATGGCAACGGATCGGACAATATTCCCAATGCGGATCTTTTTGCTCCTTTTATCTCTCTGTTAAACGAAAACAAGGGATATCACTGGTGCAACCAGGCATGGCCTGCCGGAACAGAGACAACTATGGAAGAACTTTTCTCTGAGATGATCGGCGGTCAGGGAACAACAGTAGAAGATATAACTCTGGGAATGCAGGACAAATTCGAAGACCTGCTTGAAGATTAATAATAGTCAGAAGACATGCAAGGGTCCGGGTCTGCTGTTGCAGGCCCGGTTCCTGCGTAAAAGGCCCGGGAGTGGGTCTTGATGAAAAAGAGGAAATAATAGAAATGAAGAAATCCAAGAACATCTCTCTGGTCTTTAATAACAAAATGTATTTATTCTTAATTCCGTCAATGCTGTTTTTTCTGATCCTGTGGGTCTATCCGGTATTACAGCTGTTCTATTACAGTTTTACCAATTTTAACGGGATCAATTATAATTACGATTTTGTTGGACTGAAGAATTACGTAAAGATATTTGAAAACGGAACCTTGGTCAATTCAGTAGGTAACACCCTGATATATACAGTCATAGTGGTAGTATTCAGTAATGTGCTGGGACTTGCGGTCGCTATGGCGCTTAATGCCAAGATCTTTTTAAAGGGATTTTTCAGGACCTGTGCATATTTTCCGGCCCTGTTCAGTGCGATCGTTGTCGGTTTTATATGGTCATACGTATATATGCCCGGTTCAGGTATGATCGCCAACCTGATAGAAGTATTTGGCGGACAGGGATCGGCTTTTAACCCCCTCGGAAATTTTCATACTGCTTTGTTCGCTATAGCCATAGTGGAAATATGGAAGAGCTTTGGAACCACTATGATCATATATCTGGCCGGTCTTCAGACAGTTGACGAAAGCCTTCTGGAAGCAGGAAGGATAGACGGATGCAGCGAATGGCAGGTAATGAGATTTATCAAACTTCCGCTCATTTCATCAACAGTGACCATTAATGTCATACTCAATGTCATCGCAGGACTTAAGGCCTTCGATTACTCCTTTATCATGACAAACGGTGGCCCCGGTAAGTCAACTAAGACCCTTATGTTTCAGATATATGAGATTGCATTCACTGACCAGAAGATGGGAAGAGCAAGTGCCTTTTCAGTGGTCTCATTTATCGTGATCATAGCGATCACGGCAATCATGCTGTTTGTAATGAATAAGAGGGAGGTGGAACTGTAATGTTTGGAATAAAAAAAGAAGAAAGAGAAGCAGATACATACCTTAAGCTGTCAGGAAAGGTCATATTGTTATATCTTGCCATTGTTCTTTTCTGTATATTGGTCATTGCTCCTCTTGTAATCGTTTTTTCCAGTTCCCTGAGACATGTGGCAAATCAGTCATCTCCTTTGCTGCTGTTCAGAGAATTTACGGTGGAGAGCTATATCACTGCCTTTAAGAATATGAATTATCCCATGGAACTGCTGAACAGTCTGATCACAACCGGCGGATCGGTGCTGGTGGTGGTCGTAATCGCAACAATGGCGGCGTATCCCATTGGAAGGATCAAGAGTAAACTGGCCAGATTCCTCTATGTATTCTTTATCTCGGGTCTGGTAATCCCTTCGCAGATGGTAATCGTTCCGGTAGCACAGACTTTTTCCAGACTCAGGATCCCCAACACGCGTTTTACGCCTATGCTGATGTTCATAACATGTTCGCTGCCTTTTTCGGTATTTCTTTTCACGGGCTTTATGAAAGGTATTCCTGTGGAGATCGAGGAAGCTGCATATATAGACGGTTCATCTATATTCAGGAGATATTCCGTTATAGTATTTCCCCTTCTCAAGCCTGCAATAATATCAACTGTGATCACACAGGGCTTATGGATATGGAATGACTATTTTTACCCTATGGTATTTATCAGCAAAAAAGCTCAGTATTCATTGCCGGTCGGTATGCTCCAATTCCTGGGAGACAAGGAGAATCCTGCCCAGTGGAATGTTCTTTTTGCCGCATGCGTATTGTGTGCTTTGCCGCTTATCATCATATTTCTTCTTTTACAAAAGCAATTTGTCAACGGTATTGCAGCCGGTGCTGTAAAGGGATAGGGAGATATATATGGCTTCTTACGAGATAATGGATAGATTTGAGATTCACAGAAATGAAGATTTTCTGAAAAAAGCAAGAGAACTGACACCTGTTTTGCAGAAGAAGACAGTTATTCCGACAGTTGTAAAAGGAGAAAGCAAGGGACTCAGAAAGGGTGACAGGCTTTTCCTTGATTTTGGCGATCATTATGTTGGTTATTTGCGGATAAAAGTCAGCAGCTCGGGAAGTCATCAGGATGCTCCCGCTTTTATCAGGCTGAGATTGGCTGAAAGAGAAGCAGAACTGTCGGCTGATCCCGATGAATATAACGGCTGGATAAGCAAAGGCTGGATTCAGGAGGAATGGTTGCATATAGACCTGCTTCCGGATGATATCCGCTTAAAAAGGCGATATGCCTTCAGATATCTGGAGATAGAGGTCCTGGATACGTCTCAGAAATTCAGCCTTAATGTAGATGAAGTCACGGTCGAGGCTGCGTCGGCGGTATCTGTGGATGATATTGAACTGCCTGACTGTGGGGATAAAGTCCTGAATAAGATCATGTCTGTAGGAGCATATACCCTGCAGGAGTGTATGCAGGAGGTCTTTGAGGACGGACCAAAGAGAGACAGGAGACTCTGGCTTGGTGATCTTAGACTGCAGGCTATGGCCGATTATGTCAGCTTTAAGAACTATGAAATGGTAAAGAGATGCCTCTATCTCTTTGGAGGACTTCCTTTTAATGATGACAGGATAAGTGCCTGTCTGTTTACAGAGCCCGAATATGCAAGCGATGACACATATCTGATGGATTACGCACTTTTCTTTGTCTGTGTATTGTACGAATATTATGAGGCTACAAAGGATATGAATACGGTGTATGATCTTTACGATATAGCCATGCACCAGATCGAGAATACGAAAAATGCGCTGGATGAAAGAGGCATTGTAAGGGATCTGGGAGACGCATTCTGGTGTTTTGTTGACTGGAGTGAAGGCTTGAATAAACAGGCTTCCGCCCAGGCTGTATTCATCTATGCTGTCAGATATGGCATCAGACTGGCCGAGCTCATGGATGACGATATAAAGTTAAGAGAGCTGCGCATTCTGGAAGCAAGACTAAAGGCGGCAGCAATAGAACATCTGTGGGACGATGAGAATGGACTGTTTGTAAGCGGAGAAGAGAGGCAGATTTCTTATGCATCCCAGGTCTGGATGATCCTGGCAGAAGTGCTTGAAAAAGATAAAGCAGAAGCTCTGATGCAAAGAACGATGACTCTGGACTCAAAATACAAGATGGTTACTCCGTATATGTATCATTACTATATAGAGGCCCTGATCCTTACCGGTAAAAAGGACATTGCCATCAGTGAGATCAAGAGATACTGGGGAGGCATGATAAATGCGGGAGCAGATACTTTCTGGGAACTCTACAATCCGGATAACCCGGAGGAATCTCCATACGGTTCCTGTATGGTCAACAGTTATTGCCACGCCTGGAGCTGCACCCCGGTGTATCTGCTTCAAAAGATACTATAGGATCGGTAACATCTGTAAATGTAATATTATCACTTAGTCAAAAGTGCTTGCGTTATGCAGGAAGCATGAGATCAAGGCCGGATGATATGGCGCAAATAATTGTGAATAATTACTGCTTGATTTAGCCGAACGGCTTATTATATAATAAAGTTATATAAAATAAGCCGTTCGGCTAATTTTAGCATTATTGAGAGCAGTTTTGTTCGTACGGCTTATTTTGCTGGAGGTTCATATGATTGTTAGCAGTACAGAAGATTTTGGCAGATTGCTCAGAAAACGTAGAAAAGAACTTGGATATACCCAGAGATATTTATCTGAATTTACCGGTTTTAGCATAAGTTTTATCTCTGATCTTGAAAATGGGAAGCCCACCTCCGAGCTTGGCAAGGCTATCTATCTTACAAATATGCTGGGGATTGACATCAGTCTGAATACGAGGTGACTGTAATGGGAAAATACAATGTATATCTTGAAATAGAGGGTCATCAGGTCAGAGTCGGAGAGATTGAAGGTAATTCTTCTTCTGATGCACGTTTTACATATTCCAAAGAATATATAGATGAAGGTATTGCACGACCTGTATCTATTTCGCTGCCGATTCAGGGGGAGGCCTTTTCGCCGGAAAACACAGAAGCCTTTTTTGATGGATTGCTTCCGGAAGGCTTTATGAGAAGAAGTATAGCGTCTAACATGCATATTGATGAGAATGACTACCTGTCGATTTTATCCCGCCTTGGTAAGGAATGTCTGGGAGCAATAAGGATAGCTGAGGACGATCGCGAAGAAGAATCCCGATATGAAGCTATTAGCTCAAAGCAGGTAAAAGAATTGGCAGCCGAGGGTACGGCAAGATCTACGGAAGTAGTTATTAAGACTCATCTGTCTTTGACTGGAGCGTCAGGGAAAGTGGGACTCTACTTTGATGAAAATAGCAGCAAATGGTACCTTCCTTGCGGACTTGCACCCAGCACGCACATCGTCAAACAAAGCCATATAAGACTTGAGGGAATCGTTACTAACGAGCAATTGTCAATGTTGGCCGCGTCCAAATGTGGAATAGATATTCCCGAGAGTTTTATTATCAATATGGGAAAAGGCAACGATTCAGAAGTCCTTTTTGCAACTAAAAGATATGACAGGCTTATTGACGAATCATCACCAATGATCGGTGCCTTGAAACGCCCATACAGGATACATCAGGAAGATTTTGCCCAGGCATTGGGTATCAGGTCTTATGACAAGTATGAGGCCGATGGCAATGATTATGCAGTGAAAATGTTTGAAGTATTGCGTAAATACGCAAAAAGACCATTGGAAGATCAACTTGCTCTCTGGAACAGGGTTGTTTTCAATTTTGTCCTTGGCAATACTGATGCACATATTAAGAATTATTCACTTTTATATGAACCTGATATGAGAGGTATAACGTTAGCTCCGGCCTATGACATGATAAGCACCGTTATATATGAAAGTTCTACTAAGGACATGTCATTCAACATCGGCGGATGTAAAAATGTGGAAAGTATTGATGAGGGCAGATTCATAGATTTTGCATCAAGAGTCGGGATCAGCGAAAAGGTCGCTATGAGTAATTATCATATGATACTCAACCGTTTCGAGACCGCAATAAAAGAATCTGCAGAGGAATTAAAAGCATCCGGATTTGTAAATGCCGGTAATATTGCTGAACGGATTCTTACAGCGCGGAAGAAACTGCTGTAAGGTATTGTCAAAAACGCTTGCATTGTGCAAGCGTTTTTTTGTTATAAGTTCAGTCTATAACCCTCGATAAGATTTAGATATTATACAGAGAATCACGGGCGTGCTAACCTTACACATGACGTGAGACATGTAAAAAGAGGGCCCGTAGGGCCTTTGTTTATAGGAGGAACTTATTATGAAAAAAAGACTACCATTGATAGCAGTGCTGCTTGTTGCAGTACTTATGTTAGGAGGATGCGGCAGCAGTGCAGCCAATACTGAGACTGCTGACAGTTCGGCTTCTTCGGATATTGTTCTCAGAGCTGCAACACAGACTGATTATCCCCCATTTTGCTTTGTAGATGAAAATGATAAGCTTACAGGTTTCGATTATGAACTGCTTGAGCTTATTGATGAGAGACTGGACGGTTACACGATTGACATTCAGGGTGCCGGTTGGGATTCTATGTTCTTGAGCCTTGATGCCAAGAAGATCGACCTGGTGTCAGACGAAGTGGCTATCACTCCCGAAAGAGAAGAGAATTATTATTTCTCACTTCCTTATCTTGAGATACAGTCTTGTATAGCAGTTAAGAAAGGCAATGCCGACATCAAGACACTTGATGACCTGGCTGGCAAGAATGTAGTTACTCTTGTGGATTCTTACAGTGAGATCCTTGAGAATTATAACGATACTCATGACGAGAAGATCAACATCGAATATGTCAGCGAAGTATCTGCTCAGGAGATGCTTCAGGCTGTTGCCAACGGCAAATATGACGCTCATATCAACGATCCCGTGATGATGAATGAAGTGATCAAGGATAATAACCTGGATCTTGAGATCATATCAACTCCCGTTAAGAGTGATCCTGCAGCAATCGTTTTTGCCAAGACTCCCGACGGACAGTCTTACAAGGATGCCATAGATCCTGTTATAAGAGAGATCATAGCCGATGGCTCTCTTGCAGAGCTGTCTAAGAAATGGACCGGCGACGATTATACTCCGGACCTCAAGGACTACGAATAACAGAGGTGTGTTTTGAAACTATTCGATTTTGAATTCTTTATAGAATGCTTTCCAAAGATCTTAGCAAAGCTTCCGGTGACCTTGCTTATCTCCGTTGCTTCATTTGTGGCGGCTGTGATCATAGGCTTCATTGTAGCCCTGATCAAGATATACAAGGTCCCGGTGCTTCAGAGGCTGGCGGATCTCTATATATCTTTCATAAGAGGTACGCCGGTGTTGGTACAGCTCTATATCATCTGCTACGGAATACCCAAGATCATCTACTATGAGCAGGTCAACTTCAATAAGATGCTGGCGGTGGATGTCAATCTGATCCCCGGAGTGATATATGTGCTGGTGGCTTACAGCATCAACATAGGTGCTTATGAGGCAGAGACTATCAGGTCCGCCATAGAAGCGGTGGGCAGAGGTCAGATGGAAGCGGCTACTTCCGTGGGTATGACCGGGGCACAGACCATGATCCATGTGGTCATTCCCCAGGCCTTTGTCATAGCACTTCCCAATTTCGGTAATGCTCTTATAAGTGCCATCAAGGATACCTCTCTGGTATTCGTGGCCGGTGTTATCGATATCCTGGCCCAGGCCAAGATCCTTGGAGCAAGGGTTTTCAACTACCTGGAGGTATATATAGCTGCGGCGTTGGTCTACTGGGGCATATGTATAGTGGTGGAATTACTGATCAAAAAGACCGAGGAATATATTAAGCGATACGAAAGATCTATTGTGTAAACGAGGTGACAGTATGATAAGGATCAATAACATTAAGAAAAAATACAACAACACAGAGATACTTAAGGGTATTGACCTGAATGTGGAGGACGGCAAGGTGGTAGCTATCATCGGCCCTTCCGGTTCCGGCAAGACCACATTCTTGCGCTGCATCAACCATCTTGAGAGTCCCGATGAGGGTGTTATCTCAATCGGTGGAAAGCGCGTGGTTGCAGGCAGTTCCAAGAAAAAAGAGATTCTGGAACTTCAGCGCAAGACAGCTTTTGTATTCCAGAATTACAATCTTTTCCGCAACAAGACTGCTATAGAGAATGTCATGCTGGCTCTTACTGTGGTCAAGAAATATCCCAAGAAAAAAGCAAGGGAGATAGCGGAAGAACTTCTTGATAAAGTGTCTCTTCCAAGAGAGCGTTTCGAATATTATCCTTCAAGTCTTTCCGGCGGTCAGCAGCAGAGAATAGCCATTGCCAGAGCTCTTGCCCTGGAACCGGAACTTATCCTTCTGGATGAGCCCACATCTGCTCTGGATCCGGAGCTTGTAGACGGGGTACTGGATGTCATCAAAAAGGTGGCTAAGGAAGGTATCACTCTGATAGTTGTTACTCACGAGTTGTCCTTTGCAGCGGAAGTAGCGGACGAAGTGGTCTTCATAGACAACGGTGAAGTGGTGGAAAAAGGAAGAGCCTCTGAGGTCCTGGGCCGTCCGAGAGAACTTCGCACCAAGACTTTCTTAAGAAGTATACAGAGAGAATATTCTTTGATTGGTTAAAGGTAGGAAAAATGTATGAGCATAAAGTCTATAGTAGATGAATACGGACTCCTGATACTGGACGGAGGTGTTGGCTCCGAAGTGGAGCGGCGTGGCTTTGATGTCAAAGACAATCTCTGGTCTGCCAAGGCCCTGGCTGAGAAGCCGGAACTCCTGGAGCAAGTACACTATGATTATTTCAAGGCGGGAGCCGATGTGGGTATCACAGCCACTTATCAGGCCTCCCTTGCAGGTTTTACCGACAGCGGCTATTCAGAAGCCGATGCCGAAAAATACATCCGCAAGGCTGTTCAGATAGTGAAAAGTGCCAGAGACAGATTCTACAATGAACTGAGCGATGAAGAGAAAGCCCGTCGTCCATATCCGCTGGTAGTAGGATCCCTTGGACCCTATGCGGCTTATTTTGCCGACGGTTCGGAATATATAGGTTACAACGAGAAGATCGATGCAGAAGAAATCAGGGAATTCCACAGAAGCCGTATTGAATGGCTTCTGGATGAGGGAGTGGATGTCCTTGCCATTGAGACGACTCCGGCTCTTATAGAGCCTATAGCCGTGCTTGATTATCTGAAGGAGAATCATCCCAATGTTCCTGTATGGGTAAGCTTCAATTCACGAAGCAATGATTCTCTCAGTGACGGTTCCCCTATTAAGGATGCAGCTAAGGCTATAGACGCCTATGATCAGGTGGTAGCTATAGGCGTCAATTGTGTGGAACCAAGATATGTGTCTTCCCTTATTGCAAACATCAGATCTGCCACAGATAAGCTGATCGTGATCTATCCCAATGTGGGCCTTCATTACGATGAGAAGTCTGTCCGCTGGAAATGGAAGCATATCTCCAAAGAGGAAGAAGAAAGAGTAAAGACATTTATCGAGAGAGCAAAAAAATGGCATGAGGAAGGAGCAGACCTTATCGGAGGCTGCTGCAATTCCAGACCGAGTGACATCGAATATATCGCTTCCTGGGCCAGATCCTGATCGGAAGAACCTGATCAATAAGAAATGTGCAAAGCAAATAAGACCGCTTCTTTAAAAAATTTCGAGGAAGTGGTTTTTTGTTGTATAATGATGACCAGGAGGATTAGTATATGCAGTTTCTTATCAGAGCCTATGACGGCGAAGGAAAACTTGATAAAAGAATGGAGGTTCGTCCGAAGCACCTCGAAGGTATGACAAAACTAAGCGACCATATCATAAGTGCGGGCGGTCTTCTGGACGATGAAGGCAAGATGAAAGGCTCGGCTCTTATCATGGACTTCCAAAGCCGTAAGGAATTGGACGATTATCTGGCAGGTGAACCTTATGTTCTGGCAGGAGTATGGGAGAAAATCGAGGTCGAATCGATCAATGTTGTTATTGCCAACACATTGAAAAAATAGCCTTGAGGAATGACTTATGCAAAAGTCGGAGAGTTTTAGACTGAGCGCCCTGCTTTCCTTTTCGGGAGGATTGCAGGATGCTTACACATACAATATGAGGAATGGGGTATTTGCCAATGCCCAGACCGGCAATGTGGTCCTTATGAGCCAGAATTTTATGTCCGGTAAGTGGAGTCAGGGCCTGCATTATCTCTTTCCATTGCTTTCTTTTGCTGCCGGTATTTTTCTGGCGGAGCAGATAGAGAGCAGACACAAGACAGGGGAGAAGATCCACTGGAGACAGATCGTTCTTATCGTTGAGATCATTATGCTGGCTATAGTGGGATTTTTACCCGCCACATGCAACATGATCGCCAACATGATGGTATCATTCGCTTGTGCCATGCAGGTGCAGACCTTCAGAAAGGTCGTGCATAGGGAACTTAAGAAGCGGGACAGAGAGTCTGTCACAGTATCTAAGGACCAAAGAGAAGTCATCGCTGTTCAAGGCTTTGCATTTTTTCGGTATCATTCTGATATTTGCCCTGGGTGCGGGAGTTGGCGGTGTGCTGTCCGGAAGATTCGGATATCCTACCATCTGGATCTCCACTGCGATTCTTATAGTCGTAACACTGATGATGATCAAAGAATAAAGATTTTTGGAGAGAGCCACTTATCACGCCGCTGCAGAACAGTGGGCCAAGCTGAAACTGGTCAAGGAGATAGCAGAAGAAGTGTGGAAATGATCTGAATCATGTTACAAGCATCAGATGGAAAAAGGCATCATTTTCTTGATGATTATTGATGAGGAACAGGCACCTCGGCCACAGGCCGGGGTGTTTTTGACATCCCGTGGAATTATTCTTGACTTATTCCGATATCAACGTCAGGGATACATCCGTGAAAGAAGCATTGGGATCAAGGCTGTTTACTGTTTTGCGTGAAGGATATTATCTGAAAGACGATCACGAAGGAGGCTGCGTTTTATACGAGAAACGTGCAGAAGTGGAAAGGATATTAGCAGCAAAATGAAGAATCTGATGGAAGTAATTAAAGGCAGAAGAAGCGTAAGAACATTTGACGGAAACACACTCAGTGATGAGCACAGGAAAGCTATAGAAGATTATATGAAGGATATTCCGAATCCTTTTGACATCCCTGTGGAATTCCTGCTCATGGATGCAAAAGAGCACGGACTTGTAAGTCCGGTTCTCTCCGGTGAAAGATTATATGTGACTGCTAAGGTTGAGAAAAAGCCTTATGCCGATGTGGCTTTCGGTTTTTCTTTTGAAAAACTGGTCTTATATGCATGGTCTCTCGGAATAGGAACTGTCTGGATCGGCGGAACCATGAAGAGAGAACTCTTCGAAAAGGCTGCGGGACTTAAGAGCGGTGAGATGATGCCCTGTGTCAGTCCGCTTGGATATCCGGCTGAGAAGAGATCGTTTAAAGAGAGCATGATGCGAAAAGGTATAGGAGCCGATTCCCGCATTTCTCAGGATAAACTCTTCTTTGAAGGAGAGTGGGGACATGCTCTTGATCCTGCCGATGATATGGCAGAGATCTTTGAAATGGTACAGTGGGCGCCGTCTGCTGTAAACAAGCAACCCTGGAGAATAGTGTATAGGGACGGTGTTTACCACTTTTATGAGAAGAAGGATAAAGGATATAACAACGATGTGACCGGCGATCTTCAGAAGATTGATGTGGGAATAGCTCTGTGTCATTTCATCATGGGACTGGAGAATCAGGGAAAGAAGGCTGAAGTTAAGATTCAGGATCCCAGAATACAGATCCCCGCAGACGCAGAATATATAGTCAGTGTCACAATTGCATAGCTGCGGAACGTAGGAATCCCCATGTTTGAAAAAGAGTTCCACTGTAAGGGAGAATTCAAGGGATTGCACATGGGCAGGCCCAATGCCGATTCTTTTCTTGCATATTGATATTTGCTGAGGGCTTTTGTATAATAATATTACAAACACATGACAAACACATACAAAATGTATGAGATTATCAAGGAGATGATAAATATGGCAGAACAGGTATTGGTTCAATTCAGAGCAGACAAGGCATTAAAAGAAGAAGTGGCGGATATATACAGTCAGCTCGGTATGGATCTTCCTACCGCTTTCCGTATGTTCCTGAATAAAAGTAAACAGGTAAGGGGATTACCATTTGATGCGGTACTACCGGCTGCAAACACAAGGGAGGATTTCAGAACGGCATTCTATGCTCTTCGAGAAGAAGCATCAGAAGTTCCGGAGATGTCTCTTGAAGAGATTAATGCTGAGATATCGGCGTCGAGAGCTGAACGTAAAAGGGGGTAGTCTATGATTTATGCAGTTATAGACACCAACGTTTTTGTGGCTGCTCTTCTGACTAAGAATAGCGCTTCCACAACTGTTAAAGTATTTGAGGCTATAGCGGACGGGATAATCACGCCTCTATACCATAAGGACATATTGCGAGAATATGAAGAGGTTCTTAGCAGACCCAAATTCAAACTCAGCGAGGCGAGAATCAGAACAGTTCTTGATATGATTATCAAATACGGTGTCGAGGTATTTCCTAAGCCGACAGGTGAAATCCTAATCGATATGGATGATCTGATATTTTATGAGGTGGCTATGGAGAAGCGAGATGATGATTCTTATCTGGTTACAGGAAATCAGAAGCATTATCCGGTCAGAGATTTTATTGTGACACCGGCTGAGATGATGGAGATAATCGAAAGCAGCTTTACATGAACTAAAGTAGCACATATAGAAAATATATTTTGTAAGCTTGTATTGGAGGGGAAACTGTGGAACCTGAAAGGATAAAACTGGAAGGATTCTTAGATGAATTTAGAACAGCTGTTGAGGAAGAGATTTTTACAATAAAAAAATCGGGACAATCTTCGACTTTGCTTCGTGCGGGACGACAATTGGAAAAAGGCGGTAATGAATTTAGATACATTTTTAAAGTCGATTATATGCCAACAATTCCAGCTGATACCCCATGTAAACTTGTGCTTGGTAATGATAGATTCGATGTTTCTGTTATAAGTTGTGATGGAGACAGTATTATTATCGCCTCAAGTTCTAAATTGCCTAATATGCTAGGATCAGCACAGTTGGAAAATGGTTCAACAGTGTTGATGGAACTTTTAATTAAATGTATTGAGAAAAATGCTGATAAAAAAAATCAACTCGGAAAATATTTAATTCGGGATGGTGGGAATATATATTTTGGCACTAAAATTCATTCATATGATACGCCAAACTACAAAAAGAATTATACTGCCAATCAGAGAAAAGCTGTTGAGATGGCTTCCACATATGATGTTTCATATATTTGGGGACCTCCGGGTACTGGAAAGACGACTGTTATTGGGAAAATTGTTGAAGAAGTTTTCAATAAAGGGCGATCAATTTTAATAGTTTCTCACACTAATATTGCGGTCGACGGTGCTGTAGAAAATGCATATAATTCAACCAAAAACCAGAACCATAACCATAACCAGAACGCTGAAATATCCCCTGTTCTGAGACTTGGTACACCAGCAAAGAACATTCATAGTGAGGTTTTGTTAGATAGCCATGTGAAAATCTTAGGGAAAGAATTGCACGAAAAGAAGACGATTCTTTTGTCCGAGAAAAGTATTGTAGACGATCGACTTGCACTTAATTCATCTCTTATAGAAGAAGACGATTGGGTTAAAAATACAAAGTTAGATCTTATTCAAGAAACAATATCAGAGTGGAATAACAAAAAGAATGTTGTTTCGACTATGTATAATGATGTTAAGGAAGCGGAACAGGCAGTTGAAAAGATTAAAGAGGAACATCCTTACTATGAAAAATACGGCGTATTAAACGCTGAATTAAACAATGTGAACGAGAAACTTGAGCATTGTAATTATAATATGCAGTTCTATAAAAGAAGGAAAAAGGAGTGCATTGAAATAAAAGAGAATGCCAGCGAAGAGATGCGTAAGCATGATATTTATGCTGACTTAAGAGAACAAGAGTCAAAATTGATGCCTATTGGTTTCCTGAGAAAAGAGGCTGAAAAGGTAGATAAAAGCATTCAGGATGTCAATGATTCTATTGCTCTGCTTAACGCTAAGAAAACGGAATCAGAGAAGACTCTATCAGAGTATGATAATAAAGGTTCTGTAGCAAGATTGTTTTATAGTAAAAGTACTATTGAACAAGTAAAGGAATCAATAAAGGTAGCTGACTATGGTATTTCACAAAACCAAGAAATACTTGGTTTAAAAACAAGATTACTTGAAGAATACAAAAGTCAGATTCAGCAGGTATTATTGATTCAAGAAAAAGAAAATGCAGTCTCTCCATCAAATACAAAGGAATATTGGCAAAACGTAATTAAGTCAAGGGATGCAGAACTGGAAAAATGCAATAAAAGTATTTCTGAATTAATTGTTGTAATAGAAGAACTAGATATTCGTCAAAAAGAACTGAAAGCAAACATTGAAGAGGTTACGGAGGAATTCGAAAATGTTTCAATAGCTGAAAGCAAACTTAACGAAGCCAGAACATCGTTTGAAAACGCTGATAAAGATGCTAAGTTGTGTTATGAAAACTGCAAAAATCTTTTGGATGAAGAGTGTTCTTTATGCGCAAATTTTTGGGAAAAAGAACTCGATAATCTTGAGATACAGGACTGTATAAAAGAATTGTTCATATTAAAGGACAGAGTTGAGGAAGATCTCGAAGATGTAGATATAGACAAGTGTAAGAAAGAAAAGGAAGAAGATGAAAAAGAATCTCATAGGCTAGGTAAAGAACTTGGCTTGATTGAAACAAAGATTCAAGAATTGGAGTTAGAAGCAATCCGCAATGCTCGAATTGTAGGTACTACACTGTCTAAGGCCTTTATAGATGAAAAAATCAGGGAGAGGACTTTTGATACAGTGATTTTGGATGAGGCATCTATGGCTTCGATACCGGCACTTTGGTGTGCAAGTTTACTAGCAGAAAAAAGTATTGTTATAGTGGGGGATTTCTTGCAGTTGCCACCAATATATGTTGCTAGTACAGAATTAGCAAAGAAGTGGCTAGGGACAGATGTTTTTTCCCATAGTGGAATGAAGGAATGCTTAGATAAAAAAGTAATTCCGGATAACTTTGTTATGCTCCGAGACCAATTTAGAATGGAGTCGGACATAGCAGAGCTTGCTAATAATTATTATGCTAAATATGGGGCCTTAATATCAAATGATAATAGTAAAGAACGTGTTGAAGAACGTGAAGACTTTTATAAGTGGTGTACCTTTAACAGAACAAAAGGGAATGTATTTTTAATTAATACTGAAAGTTTACACGCCTGGGTTACTGGAATACCGCAAGGGAGAAAGCATAGTAGATTGAATAGTTTTTCTGCCAGCATATCTGTTGATTTGGCATTTAAAGTGATTGACAATAGACTTAAAGATCTTAATCCTAGCGATGCGGAAGCTGCGGATAAGCCGTCGGTAATAATAATAGCACCTTATAGACCGCATATTGACAGAGTTAGGAAACTAATTGATTTAGAGTATAGAAATAGGGGGTTTAAGGAAAACCTAAATTACATTTCAGCCGGAACAGTTCATAGCTTTCAAGGAAACGAGGCGGATGTTGTTATTTTTGATTTGGTGGTTGACGAGCCTCACAGGAAGTGTAATCTCTTTATGCCGGATGATCAACTAGATGAAAACCTTGATAATATGTTTAATGTAGCAATTACCAGAGCAAAGTTTAAACTGTTTATCATTGGGAATTTTGATTATTGTAAGAAGCACGCAAAAGCAAATTCTTTAGCAAGATTATTGGACTGTCTTCTGGTTGAAAGAAATATTAGACCAATAGATGCAAGACGTATGTTTCCTTCAATAACTTTCGAAAAAAGAACTTATGCTTATATCGATGAGTCGGTTGGAAAAAAGCACCTAATATGTACAGACGGGGATTTCTATGAATTTTTCTTGAGTGATTTACAGTCAATGAAAAAGAGAATGGTAATCTATTCTGCGTTTATGACAGAAAATAGAGTCTCAATATTATTGCCATCTTTTGTTGATGCTATTAATGCGAATAAAGAAATCATAGTTGTAACAAAAGCTTTAGAGGAACATGGTAAATCACAGGCCTATGCATACCAAAAAATAGAGAATGAATTAAAATCAATCGGGGTTACCATTATTCATAAAAAAGGAATGCATGAAAAAATAGTCATTGTAGATGACGAGATATGCTGGCAGGGTTCGTTAAATGTCTTAAGTAATAACGGACACACCGGGGAACACATGGAAAGGTATTGTGATAGTCTCTATGTGAGTGATTTTGAAAAGGTAATAGATTTGGATGCTATATATCAGGCGGTAGAGACGAAATATGAACTTCGATGTCCGGCTTGCAGCAATGAAATGCTCATTAAAGAAGGTGCTGATGGTGGAATATATTGGGAATGTTCAAATTGCGGATTCTCTAGGAGACCAAAGCAAAACTACCCTGTTGATGGTGAGATTCGATGTACTTGTGGCGGAGCCTACAGATTTTCAATGAAAAATGAACCAAGGTGGGTATGCACAGAGAATCAGAAGCATTACCAGAAGGTAAACAGAAGTGACTTGAGGCTTTCCAAAATGCTTGCTCTTATACCGAAAGAAGATCAAAAGAGAGTGGAGAATTATTTTGAAGAAAAGCAGAAACAGAAGACCTCAGTAACAGCAAAAGTACAAAAGGGCGATGAGACTAAAGTGAAAAATACCAAGGTGAAGTCAACTGTGAAAAAGACTGCAGGCGGAATAGTAGAAGAGGATGGACAAATAAAGTGGAGTTTTTAACAAGGTGCTGATTAAGACAATCTACACTCGAAAAAAATGAATTACAATTGACAGATACCCCACCAGGGTATATATTGGCATTAGGCTGATATACCCCGGTGGGGTATTTTTGAATGGAGGAAAATATGGCTGAGGATAAAAAGACTGCTTCTTGTCCACATTGCTCGGGAAAGCATAAGGACAGAGACGATAAGGAAAAGAAGGACCTGATGAACAGACTTAAAAGAATAGAAGGACAGGTGCGCGGCGTTGAAGGGATGCTTGAGAACGACGCCTACTGTACTGATATTCTTGTACAGGTGTCTGCTATAAGCAGCGCCCTTAACAGCTTCAATAAGGTGCTTCTTGCCAATCATATGAAGAGCTGTGTGGCTGACAACATTCGTGAAGGCAATGATGAGATCATTGACGAGCTGGTGCTTACGCTGCAGAAACTGATGAAGTGAGCATGGGATAAGACGGGGTTGGTGGTCCCGGGATAAGATCTGACACCCTGAGCTCGCGGTAGAGCTCTGAAAGGAATGAGAATGGAACAATACAATGTAACGGGAATGAGCTGTGCTGCCTGTCAGGCCAGGGTTGAGAAAGCTGTAAACGCCATAGACGGTGTTGAG
>CACZBZ010000030.1:14371-17786 GCA_902779505.1 uncultured Lachnospiraceae bacterium | reverse complement strand
ACCTCTGTAAGAGAACGGTTCATATCCCACTTTATATAACTGATGTTCGCTCCGTCCATTACCTTGTAGAGCATGTTATATATGTAGTCGACTACCTCTTCCCTTGAGAAATCAAGCACCAGCTGATGTCTTCCGAGAGAAGATTTTCTGCCCGGAACAGCCAATACCCAGTCGGGATGTCTTCTGAAGAGATTACTGTTGGGATTTACCATTTCAGGTTCAATCCAAAATCCGAACTGCAGTCCCAACGCATTGACCTTTCTTGCAAGTCCTGCCATTCCCTGAGGAAGTTTCCTCGGATTCTCCACCCAATCGCCAAGTCCCGCGAAGTCATCATTTCTTTCGCCGAACCATCCGTCATCCAGTACAAAAAGCTCAACTCCTGCTTCTTTTGCCTTAGCGGCAATCTTGAGGATGCTCTCCTCTGTGAAGTCCATGAAGGTTGCTTCCCAGTTGTTGTTGAGGATCGGTCTGGGCTTATTCTTCCATTTGCCTCTTACCAGATTGTTGTTGTAGAGACTGTGATATGTCTGACTCAGGTCGTTAAGTCCTCGGTCTGTGTGAGCTATCACAACTTCAGGAGTCTCAAAAGTCTCTCCTCCATTCAGTAGCCACGTGAACCTCTCGGGATTGATTCCCATAAGGATTCTGAGCCTCTCATAGCTATTGGCCTCTGCCATAGCTATGAAGTTACCGCTGTAGACAAATGAGAATCCGTAAGCATCTCCTGCGAAATCATCTGTGTTCGGTCTCTTAATGATAAAGAACGGATTGAAATTGGCACTGGACACTCCACGTTTTGACTCGATGGATGTAGTGCCACCCGTCAGCTTTCTGACTACAGGCATTCTCTCTCTTGCCCATGCGCCGTTGAACTGAACCATCTCGTAATCCTGATCCGGAAGATCCACGCAGCAGGACAGCGCTTTTATAATCTTCACTTTCGCGCTTCCGTTATTCTTAAACTCGGCATGTCTGGCAACTACCGGATATCCCTCGAATATAGTGTAGGACAGCAGAAGTTTCATCTGAGTCTGCTCATCTTCCATCTCCAGTTCCAGAGTCATAGCTTCATTTTCTGCGGCATATGTTGCCGGAAGTCCGCTGATAGCCCTTTTTCCACTGAAAATGTTATGGCTCTTATAGACAAAAGAGCTGACTCTTGATCCGTTTTCGCTTTCAATCTCAAAAGCAGATGTTCCGAAATCCGTTGTTCCAAAAGAAGGGTATTCCTGACGGTTAAGTTCCATCGAATAAGTCTCGGTATCAGCATCTACCGCTATATTGGGCATTCCCATTCGGAAGACCACATATGAGAAATCCTCCCTATCATGGATACGCTTACCAAAATACAGGTTTGTCATTTCCCCGGAAGGAGCAACGGCAATGATATAACTGATCCTGTCGTTATAAAGATGAAACTGACCGGATGTCTTATTCCAAATAATATTCATTTGTAAACCCTTTCATCAGTCAGTAATAAACTACTGTTTGCAATCAGATAAAGACATTTTCAGTTTATTCCCTATGAAATACAATTCGTATGGCTTTTTTTGATTTTTTGATGTCAAAATTTGACATTTGGTCTATAATGATAAGTAACATTTTGACATGGGAGGGAAAGATATGCCGCAAGAACTTCTTGGATGTGATTTCTGTAAATTCGTTAACTACGAAGATTCTGATGATTTTTACCTCTATGAATTGGGCACCAATAAGTGTGAACCTCTATATTCATATGAGCATCTGGTTAAGAACCGTATAATCATTCACTTTGTCTTAAGCGGTAAGGGAATAATCCGGTTAAACGGCAAGCAGTATGATGTGGGCCCTCATCAGATATTCCTTATTCCTCAGGATACCAGGACTTTTTACCAGGCGGATGCAAAAGATCCCTGGGAATATATCTGGTTTCATATAGGCGGACCTAAGATTCCTCTTATACTCAAAGAAGCCGGCCTTACTGCCGAGCATCCGGTGTATACTCCTATGGCATGTGCCAACAAGATCGAGGAACTGGCTAAGGATATTCTGGCCAATTATACGCGACAGTACTATTGTGTCGGAACGCTGTATAAGATATGTGATTACATGATTGAGAACTCAAAACTTAAACAAGGGGAAGACTATGACACTACTCTCCTCTATGTTAAGAACGTAATCTCATATATTCAGTTAAAATATTCGGAGCATATCAAAATTGAAAATATCGCTTTCGCTCTGGGTCTTAACAGAAGTTATCTTACAAGACTTTTTAAGGAAGCCACCGGATATTCTCTCCAGGAATACCTGCTTACCTACAGGATGAAAATGGCAATCAAACTTTTATCCGAAAACAAACTCAGTGTATCCGAGATAGCCGAAGCCGTGGGATACACCGATACATTTACATTTTCAAAAGCATTTAAGAGACATTTTAACCAATCACCCTCTGCATGTAAGGGAATCGATTACAGCATAGCAACAGGAATGCTCGGTGTCGCAAGAGCCAATATACTTTCTCCGAAATCCTAAAGCATTATAAAAGGCCAACCGATATCGGTTGGCCTTAATCATATACATCAAAAATCTTATTCTACTGTATATGGCATAAGTGCAATGTGACGTGCTCTCTTGATTGCTACTGTAAGAGCTCTCTGATGTCTTGCACAGTTACCTGTGATTCTTCTGGGAAGAATCTTGCCTCTCTCAGATACGTATCTCTTAAGCTTTGCTGTATCCTTGTAATCGATTACATTATCCTTACCACAGAAAACACATACTTTTTTTCTTCTACGCATTCCGGTAGCTCTCTTACGAGGAGCATCTGAATGTTCTGTCTTATTAAAAGCCATGCTACATGCCTCCTATCAATCTAGTTAGTTAAAGGGCAACTCTTCGTCTATTCCGTCGGGAATATTCATGAAGCCGTCGCCGGCCGGTGCTGCCTGTGCAGGTGCCGAATTGTCGTTCTGATAACCCCCGTTGTTATCTCCGCCGGCACTTTTGCTTTCAGCGAACTCAATGTCTTCAGCAACAACATCTGTTGTGTAGACCTTGGCACCGTCTTTATTGGTATAGGAACCTGTCTGAATACGTCCTGTCAAAGCAACCTTGGTTCCTTTTTTCAGGTACTTCTCAGCAAATTCACCTGTTCTACCAAATGCTACAATGTTAATAAAATCTGCTGTCTGACCGTCTCCGTTATTATTACCTGATCTTCTTCTGTCTACCGCAAGAGAAAATCTTGCAATTGCCATAGATGTATCATTCTGTGAATATCTAACTTCGGGATCTCTTGTCAGACGACCCATAAGAATTACTTTATTCATACCTTTGTTCTCGCTTTCTATGCCTCGTCCTGTCTAACGCATAAGTATCTGAGAACGTTGTCCATGATTCGCATTCTCTGCTCGATCTCTGCCGGAGCAGTTGC
>CACZBZ010000030.1:0-14360 GCA_902779505.1 uncultured Lachnospiraceae bacterium | reverse complement strand
AAAGCTTCTCTCATTTTCTGAATATCGTAAGCTAATCTCTTCTTACCCCATTCGTCAACGTTCGTAACTTTTCCACCGAATCTCTCGATAAGAGCTTTACACTTGTCAACAACTGCAGCTCTTTCTTCATCTTCGATTTGCGCATTAACAACAACGGCTAATTCATACTTGTTCATGCTGTTACCTCCTTTTGGTCTCTGGCCGGGTTTCGCTCCCGACAAGGAATTATATATCACGAATTGTTATTCTATCATATAAATACAGCGATTGCAAGGATTTTATGACTGATCTGCCGCATTCAGAATATCAGCCATATAACCTACCAATTTTGCGTCAATATTTCCGAAATTAGCCATGTCTTTCATAATATCTATGGCCTTTTCCTTGGGTATGGGCTTTTTGTAGGGTCTGTCCGTCGCAAGCAGGGCATCACATATATCCGCTACGGCCATGATCCGGGCATCCGTCTTGAGATCCTCCGCTGTCAGATGATTGGGATATCCCTTGCCATTAAGACATTCATGATGCTGTCCGGCCCATACCGGAGTATCCTTGAAATAATTACCAAAGTGAACCTTGTCCAGAATCTTGCTGGTTACGACCACATGATTCTCCATTATTTCACGCTCTTTTGCCGTAAGAGTACCTTTTCTGACGCGAAGACACTCCTTTTCTTCTTCGGTAAAAAATGCCATCTTCTCACCGCTTCGGTCGTACTCATAATCAAGAGCCGCCTCCAGCGAACTGTAGGTGTCATCATCAAGGAAGCCCATTCCGTTGACCTTAAGAGTAATATCCAGCGCTTCCTTAGTCTTATCGCTGACAGACTTGTATTCTTCTTCAGTAAGCCTTCCTTCCAGCATATCTACCTTCGCCGTCAGGTCTATAATCTGAAGCCTTCTCTCTATATCAGCCTCTCTGCCGTCAAGCCTTGTGGCCTTGTTCATAACTTCAAGAGGTGTAACTATCTTGCCTATATCGTGAAGGAGCGCCCCCATCACAAGCTGTTCTCTGCGATTGACAGAGAAATATTCTTCCTCCTGTCCTTTTTCGTGCAGCTCGTTGATATAATCCGCCAGCTTGCCGCAATACTTTGCCACCTGTCTTGTATGAGTCGCATTGTAAGGTGTTCTTTCGTCTATTGCGGTCGCAAGAGCTTCTGCAAAGGACCAGAGCTGTTCCTTCAGTTCTTCCTGATAACGCATGTTGGATACTGCGATAGCTGTCTGAGATGCCAAAGCATAGATAACTTCCTGAATGCTCTTTGCAAAAGGAATAATCTTGCCGGTTTTGTCCATGGCATTGATAAGCTGCAGCACACCCACCGGCTTGTTCTCACTGTCTATGAGAGGTATGGTCATCATGGACTGAGTATGGAAGCCCGTTATACTGTCATATTTCTTGGGACCGGAAAAATCAAATCGATCGTCTTCATAAACGTCATCGATGCTTAACGTCTCCCTGTGTATAACAGAATATGCACATACATTGCCTTCTTTCAGTTCAACCGGCGGCATATCTATCGGACTGCCGTCGCTTCCTCTGTCGTAACCCATTGACAGAGTCTTCATAATCTTGAATTCCAGCTTGTCGTCTTTTAAAAGATACAGGGTACCTGCGTCGCAGTTACTGATTTCCATACTCTTTGTTATGATCATGTTAAAGAGCTTGTTATAATCCTTTTCTGCCGAAAGCGCTATGCTTATATCAAGCAGGGCCTGCAATTCACTGTAATAATCCATTTATATATCTCCCCCTAATTCTACAGCGATGCCATATATTCCAGCGATCGCTTTGCCTTATCTATACCGTTAACTTCCAGAAGAACTCTTACATCCACATGGTTTTTTTCCATCAATTCTTTAAAAAGCAAAAAGTCCATCTTGCCGTCTCCTGCAGCCAGATGCAGATCAGCCTTCAGATCATTGTCATTGAGGTGCATGTGTCCGAGATAAGGAAGAAATGCTTTGAACCATTCATCGGGTCTGTTATCTATCAATGTGGCATGGGAATAATCCAGACAGAGCTTAATGTTCTTCCTGCCCCCGATCTTTTCCATAAATCGAAGAAATAGTTCGGGATATCTCTCAAAAGTATTCTCCATATAGATATCAAGTCCCGGATATTTGTCCGCAAGTTCCACTATATAAGCACTCATTCCGGATATCCATCCATTTACATAACTATCCGAATTGAGTCCTGCAATAAGGCTGGTGTGGAATACCACGCCCTTACATCCCAGTCTCTCTGCCGTCTTCATGGACTTGTCCATAAGATCTCTGCTGTATGCCCTTATCTTGCTGTCATTGCTGAGGGCAGCAATATCATAGAAGACTCCGTGCAGTGTATCCTTGCTACGGTCCCTGTCCAGATTCATATAAAAATCTATGCGCCTCTCCGTCTCCTTCTCATCCTCATATACTTGGGGATCGAAGAAATCATTATATTCAAAGGCCGCATCGTATTCGTTACAGAGTGATATGAACTTGTCTATATCATTGATATCCGGTATTACCGTCCAATTACACTTCATCGGAAGCAACCTCTCCTTCTATGGAGTCCACACTGTAGACCATAATCTTATTACTCTTACCCTTGAGAGGAATCTCTCCAACAGGTGTTGCCTGTATTCTTCCCTGCAATGCCTGGTAGACATCTTCACTGATAAGTATCTGCTCGGCCTTGGCATTACTCTCAAGTCTGGCTGCTGTATTGACCGTATCACCTATGGCCGTGTAATCCATTCTAAAATCACATCCGATGTTACCTACAACGGCTTCACCACAGTTAACACCGACACCGAATCCTACCTGTTTGCCAAATTCTTTATAGAGTCTCTCTCCAAGTTCTCTTGAACCTGCTTTGATATCCCAGGCAGCCGCAACAGCCTGATAGATATAATCTTCCTGATCGAATGGTGCATTGAAGACCGCCATGGTGGCATCACCTATGAACTTATCCAGAGTACCCTTGTGATTAAGAATACTCGTGGTGGTAAGCTTCAGATATTCATTAAGAATAGCAACGACTTTCTCCGGAGGAAGTCCTTCCGACAGAGGAGTGAATCCTCTGATGTCTACGAAGAGAACCGCAACATTCCTCTTTTCTCCTCCGAGATGGAGTTCAAAATTACCTGTCTTAGACAGATTGTCTACTACTTCAGGTGCCACATATTTCTTAAATACATCAAGCGTTGCTTTACGTCTTATTCTCTCAAGTACATATTTCTCGATTACAAAGTAGATATCAGCCAAAATAAGGAAAAGGAGAATATATACACATGGCATAAATAATCCTGCTTTTGTTCCCGAACTGAACTTACCCTGTGCTGCCAGTCTTCCGGCAAAGATATAAATAACAGCCAGCAGCGCTGATGTTATCAATATGACAGAAAGCTTTTTCTTTTTGGCAAAAATGAGAAAAGCTATCACGATAACTGCCGTAATCAGAGCAAGTATCATACGGGCTATGGGAACCATTGTCTTATGGCTCATTATGGCCTGAACGATATTGGCGTGTATCTCTACACCGTACATGCTGCTGTCTCTGTCTATAGCCGCTCTGTAAGAATCCTGGAATCCCGGTGCGTAAGCTCCCACCAGCACAATCTTGTCTCTGAAAGCTTCATGAGGCACTTCTCCCGCAAGTACTGCTTTCATTGAAACATGCTGGAACTCACCTTCTTTTCCGGAAAAGAAGAACTGATACTGACCGCTCTTATCTGTCACAGGAATAGCAGAATCCGGCATAACATCCCCGTGTTCTGCCTCATATGCTTTTCTGCATACAGCCAGTGCAAAGCTGTCATGATAATCATCGGCCAGTCCTTTTTCTGAGTCTTTCAGCTCATCAGGTACTCTTATGACATTAGATGTATATCTTACACATCCGTCCTTTGCTATTCCCACGTTGGTATAACCATGGGCCGACTCTTTTGTAAGTTCCGGATAAGCCGTCTCGATATCGGTTATCTTCTCGGTGTTGTAATACATTTTGCCCTTTTCATCGGTCTCAAGAGCCCCTCTGTATACCACATTTGTTCCGAGAACAACCTGTCCGTCATACAAGGCTGCCGCTTTGGCAAGTCTTGCGTCAACTTCCTCATCATAAGAATCTATAAACATGAAATCGAGACCAACCACCGCAGGGCAGTTCGTCTCATCTTCATGTAAGTATTCAAGTAATTCTGCTGATTTTTCTCTGGACCAGAGATTAAAGTTGCCGTATTCGGCAAGAGTCTCCTCGTCCACTCCGATTATTATGATATCGCTGTCTGTACCCGTTAATTTAGTGTACAGCTTGTCGGTAAGATATGCGTCCAGCGCATAAAAGGGATTGATAACAGCCAAAAATGCCGTAACTATTCCTATTAACAACGCTGCTCCCACATAGAAATGTTTTTTCAGATATTCTTTAATACTCTCCACAACTAATTCCCCATCATATCAAGCGCTTCTTTCAATACCTTGCCTATGGCATCATGTATTACAAGATCTGCCTGTCTGTCGGCACTTGTAGCGCTCTTATTTATAAGCACAAGCTTATTGCCTCTGAAATAATTGATCAGGCCTGCTGCCGGATATACCACAAGAGAAGTTCCTCCTATTATAAGAGTGTCCGCTTTTGATATGGCATTAACAGCTCCTTCTATAATATCCTGATCAAGACCTTCTTCGTAAAGAACCACATCCGGTTTTACCCTTCCGCCACACTTGGGACAGGTGGGAACACCTTCTGATGCAAGGACGAATTTCTCATCATAAAATTCTCCGCACTTTTCGCAATAATTACGAAGAACCGATCCGTGAAGTTCATATACCACTTTGGAACCTGCAACCTGATGAAGTCCGTCAATGTTCTGTGTAACTACGGCGCTGAGCTTGCCCATCTCTTCCAGTTTTGCCAAGGCTATATGCGCATTATTGGGCTTAGCATCAGGATAGATGAGCTTCGACTTATAAAACTCAAAGAATTCTTCGGGATATCTCATATAGAAAGTATGAGACACCAGCTGCTCCGGCGTACACTGCATCTTAAGCTTCTCGTTCCAGAGTCCGTTTGAACTTCTGAAGTCGGGAATGTTCGATTCGGTACTGACTCCTGCTCCGCCGAAGAATACTATATTCTTGCTGTCCTTAAGTATCTGTACAAGTTCTTTGATCTCTTCGCTCATATTACACCCCTTTTTAGCCTATGCCTAAGCTTCTCGTCTCTTGCCAAAATACCAGTTGTTGTACTTCTTCTCGTCTCTTATCTTTTCCAGTTCTTCAATTTTCTTTTCTATTCTTTCCTTAACCATCACACTGATCTCCTGTGTGGTCATCGAAGAGTAATCTTCAAAATAGATAGGTTCAAGGAAACATATCTGAGCCGTAACTCTTCTTAAGGAATTAAAATCAAATCCCACATAAGAGTCACATATAGCTACCGGAACTATGGGGCATTTTGCGTTCTTGGCACATTTGAATGCTCCCGCTCTGAAGTCCTGAAGTTTATTACCGTTTCTTTCGTATTTTCCTTCTGGGAAATATATGAATCTTCTTCCGTTTTTTACTTCGTCGGTAAGCTGTTTTAATACTTCAACCTGCTGCTTGAAGTCATGTCTCTCAAGTCTGATTCCTTTTACCAGTCTTACTACCTGATTGGTGAAGAACACACGGCTTCTCTCCGCATCCATTATTACGGTACAGGGTTTCTCATGTTCAGCCATTATGCCGAGGGCGTCGAATTTGCCCTGGTGATTGGCATACATTATATATCCGCCTTCTTTGGGTACGTTCTCCCCGCCGTAGGATACGGTTCTGATGTTACCTCTCCTCTTCAGGCTCTTGATTATTCTCTTAGCCAGTTTGTAGCAGGCAGCTTCATCATATTTATCCTCGTGATTGGAATAATATGTTGCCAGTGCCGCATAGTACAGAATTAATGGTATTGAAAATACAATTAAATAGTAGAATCGAAGCATCAATATATCTCCTCCTCACGTCCTTAATTATATCTAATTATCAGTCTTTTCGCAACGAACGTAAGATTGCAACAGCCAATTTATGAGGATATACTATTATTAACGGTAAAAACAGAATAGCCTCACTAAGAAAGGATTGTTTTATATATGATATATCTTATCTGTTTCACAATATCCCTTATTTTTTTAGTGTATATCCTGTCCTTCGAAAACGTAGTAGATATTAATCTGATTCTTTTGGTGATCATTGTTTCCATAGGCAATGGGGGCTTCTATGCGCTGTCATGTTCACGTAATCTTGAAGAAGCCATTATCGCCAACAGCATCAGTTACGTAATAGGAATATTTGCGCCCGTTACCGTATTCAGAATAGTGTGCTCCATCTGCAGAGTACACATCAGGAAGCTTTTCCTTATACTTGAATATGCCGTTCAGCTCGTAATCTATCTCTCTGTCCTCACCATTGGTAAGACAGGACTCTATTATAAGACGGTCGAATATCATGCAGGTCCCACGGTTCATCTTACTAAGACTTACGGTCCTATGCATACGGCATATTTTGTCAGTCTTATTCTCTATACTTTAGCCAGCCTTATTCTGGGCCTTTTCTTCGTACAAAAGAAAAATGTGGTAAGCCGCAGCAATGTTGTCATTGTGACTTTTGTTAATCTGCTTGTGGTCGGAATCTATATAATCGAAAGACTGACACAGCTTCCATATGAACTAATGCCGGTGGCTTATGTTATTTCGCTTTTTGTATTGATGATTCCACTGATCAGGATTTATTCATATTCCGTATATGATAACAGGAACCTTTTTGCAGGTCAGATTGAAAAAACCGCATACATTGTTTTTGACAAAAAAGGCCGTTATATGAGTTGCAGCGAATATGCAACAACTCTTTTCCCTGAGCTTAACAGTTGGGAGCTTGACAGTCCCATTCCGGGAAGCGGTGGCAGGTTCAACACCTTTCTTCGCCAACCTTTTATGAACTTTATTCACAGCGATGAGAAAGCAGATAGTGCCGGTTCATCCTATGAATACAGAGGTGAATACTATCACTATGAGATAAGACCGATCAGCGGAAACAGAGCCAAGGTAAAAGGCTACATCATACAGGTATCTGTAGTAACAGGAGCTATTGAGGACAGTCAGAAAGGCCTATTTAATGAAAACAAGCAATAATAAAACTATAACGGGAATAGTGGAAAACTTCCTTATGATAGGTACTGTATTTATCATTGCTATCACTGCAATAATCATGATGATAGCCATGGTTGATACTACGGAAATCGATAAGGAAGCAGAGATAGGATCATTTGATGTCTATGACTTTAATTATGGCTGGACAATGACATATGACGGCAAGAGTCAGACTCTGTCTCTTCCTTCCTCGTTTGACTGTAAGCCCGGAAGCACTGTCACCTTAACTAACAGACTTCCCGACAATCTGAGCGACGGTATGTCTCTTATGTTCCGCGCCAATATGCAGGATGTTGTTATCGATATTGACGGACAGACCCGTCTTGATTATTCAAGTAAGAACAGCCCGCGCTTTTCTTATTATCTTCCCAGTGCATATCTTGTAAGCGACTTGAATGCGGAAGATTCGGGAAAAGAAATAAACATCACCATTACATTCAAAATTAATTCAGCTATCAGCGGTGCAACCATAAGCTATGGAAACAACGTCTGGTATCCTGTGGTTAGGAATGCACTTCCCACCAATCTTATAGCTTTACTTGTTCTGATCCTCGGCATCATTATCTGTATTGCGGTATCTTTTCTCTGGCATTCATACAGTGTGTCTACGCCTGGATATCTGGGTCTCTTAATGATAGATGTGGCATTATGGGTGTTCAGTGAATCCAGCATCAGACAGTTTATATTCAAACGAGCCACCTTATCGCAATATTTTGCCTATATCACCGTGGAACTGATATGCTTGCTGGCATGTATGTATTTTGATGCGGTGCAGCACAGATTTTATCATAAGATTTACCTTGTGTTGGAGGCAGTCTCTTTCATACTGGTCGTTGTGAACATAGCCCTTCATTTGTCAGGTATCTGTGAGTTCTATAATACAATCGTAGTTTCACATATTTGGACTGCTGTTTGTTCAATCGTATCAACCGGCTGCATAATTAAGGATTTCATCTCAAAACGGATCAAGAGTTACCATATCACCGGAATAGGAATGATAACCTTCATGCTGGTGTCGATGGGCGAATTATTAAATTTTTATGTAAACCGCTTCCATATCTTCGGTTCATACCTCTGTATAGCTCTGATGGTCCTTATGACAGCAACGATTATACAGACTATATATGACGAAGTTAATTTATTCCATGAACGTGAAAAAATCCGTGAAGAAGTAACCATCAATACCATCGAAACCATCGCGGGAGCGATTGAAGCCCGTGATGAATACACCGGCGGTCATTCGGAGAGAGTGGGTCTCTATGCGTCAAGACTTGCCAGAGAGATGGCTGCGGATTATGACCTTTCCGAAGATGATATATTGCAGATTCAGTATATCGGCCTTGTACATGATATCGGAAAAGTAGGTGTGGCCGACAGTGTGCTTAACAAGTCCGGTAAGCTCACCGATGAAGAATTCTCTCTTATGAAGAAGCATACTGAGATCGGATATGAGATGATGAGTGCCGTAGGAAGCAGCATGCCGGGTCTTCTTGAAGGAATCCGCTATCATCATGAAAGATTCGACGGTAAAGGTTACCCCGACGGCCTTGCAGACACGGATATACCTCTGGTGGCAAGAGTATTGGCCTTAGCGGACAGTTATGACGCTATGACCAGCAACCGTGTCTACCGTAAGCGTCTGTCGGATGAAGAAGTAAGAGAAGAGATATTACGCTGTGCGGGAACACAGTTCGACCCTACACTTTCCAAGATCTTTGTTAATCTTTTGGATCGCGGAGAGATACGTGCCTGCTCATTTGATGAATCCAATCCAAATCGTGACGGACAACAGTTTATATCTCACAGACTGGAGAACAGACTTCAGAAAGATGTACTGGATAAAGGCAATATTGTCCATCCTTCAAGAATCCGTATGCTCTGCTATGTCATTAAGCTGATGGAGAAAAAAGGAAAGTCCTACAGTGTATTCTTTGTAGGAATGAATAAAGAAATCTTTGATAAAGAAAAGTGGGATGAGATGCGTGAAATCTTCGGAAATCTTATCGTCGGACACGATATCAATATCCAATATACTGACAGGAAAAACATAATTGCTCTTTATGACAGAAGCGACAACGAGACACAGCAGATGATGAATGATATCATCACTGCCTGTCCGTCATCTGAAATAACTATGTTATAGCTTTATGCCTGTTCCGTAATGTTTCTTGCCCATATGCCGGATCTGAATATAAAGTATCCGACTGCGACCTTAAGAAGATCGATCAACTGGCATGATAAGAACATGGGACCTATGCTTAAGCCCGTGTAATGAGCTAAGAAGTAGGCAAATGGGAAGGCTATTACCCAAAGGTATACACTGTCAAATAGGAAGGTGATAACCGTCTTGCCTCCGCTTCGTATGGCAAAATACGTTGCATGCAGGAATCCGTGTATGGGCATACAACATGCCGTTATACGGATTACAAGACCGGCTATATGCCTTACTTCATCCGTTGTATTATAAACAAGCGGGAATATATAAGATATTCCGAACATAAAGAGTCCGCCCAAGGAAGCAAAAGCTACGGCCATGACAATAATCTTAGTTGCTGTATCTTTTGCTTTTTCTATATTACCTGCTCCAAGTTCCTGACCTACCACTATGGCCAGAGCATCTCCCATAGCTATGTACATAATGTTAAATATGTTATAGATGGTCGATTGGATGTTGATGGCAGCCACCACCGACAGTCCTCTGTATGAATAGCATGTATTGACTGCTGCCACTCCGGCAGACCAAAGTGTCTCATTGAGCATCAGAGGCAGAGTAAGGATGAATACCTTGGCAAACAGATTCCATGAGATGGAGAACTGTCTGTATACGCCTTCGATATAAGGCACTTTAGCTATATTCTTATGTGCCCATGCCACTACGTATATCATCTGAATATAACGTGATACAACTGTTGCAATGGCAGCACCTACTACGCCCAGTGCAGGCATACCCAGCTTACCGAATATTAATATGTAATTGAGTACCAGATTGACCAGTACGGCTACTATAGATGCCTTCATTGGAACGGATGTCTCACCACACTCTCTGAGTGTTGATGAGTAACTCATCTCCACTGCCATGGGGAACATACCGATGAGCATCACTCTCAGATACTCCTGTCCGTAACGGAGCGTATCCGCCAAATTACCCGTCTCAGATCCCTCGTGAAGATAGAGGGATATAAGAGTCTTATCCATTGTAAGGAATACAACAGTTGCTATGATCAAGGCTCCTAAAACCATAACCAGCTTAATTCTTAAGACATCCCTTACACCTTTGTTATTCTTCTGTCCGTAGTACTGTGCACCGAGAATTCCCGCTCCCGATACAACACCGAACATGCAGAGTATAAACACGAATATCAGCTGATTGACGATGGATACGCCGCTCATCTGCTCGGTTCCTACTCTTCCTATCATTATATTGTCCAAAAGGCTTACAAAGTTACTTATGCCGTTCTGGATCATTATGGGGAAGGCTATAAGCATAACCTTCTTGTAAAAATCTTTTGTTGCTATATATTTTTTCATAATTAATTACCCTGTTAATTTTGCTCCTGTGAATGATACAAGAGCGATATCGCGTCCCGTATCATCATAAATCTTTACATTAATAAAACAATTGGTTCTCCCGTCCTTAATAAGTTCTGTTTCCGCATAGAGGATACTGCCTTTGGTCATTGACAGGAAAGTAGCCTGACCTACAAGGCTTACCGTCGGCGACGGTTTATCAAAATTGGACGCAACCGCAAAAGCCAGATCCGCCAGTGTGTATATTGCTCCTCCCATTACACCGCCATAGGCGTTCCTATGGTTATCCGTGATCTTCATTGCGCACTTGGCATAATTCTCGCCAACTTCTTCTATTGTTATACCTGACATTTTTGTTGCGTACAGGTCCTTTGAAAATATCTCTCTCGCTTCGTCAAGTTTTGACATTGTCTACTCCCTCTGCCGGGATAAGCCCGACACTCAATAGTCTGCAGTCTAACCATTGTAACTCAGAAAAAAGCAATTATCAACAGCGCAGACTATCCTGTTTTTAGCATAAAAATCGGGAATATACGCATTGTATATTCCCGAACTGATACATTATTAATTATGGAAATCAGCCTCCGTTATAGACACTCCAGTCAATAGGATAATTCATGGTTGACATAAAGTCACCTTTTACAACTGTTCCGGCAATCTTTCTCGCCGTAGTCGTGTCGGTAACCGCGTTGAGTCCTGACAATTCACCGTATGAGATACTGTATATCTCAACATTCAGTCCCACTGAACCTCCAAAATCCTGGCTTGTATAAGTGAATCGATCATCACCGAATACCTTAGTTGCTGTCACATAATCACCGCTTCCTGATGTTATGCTCCATCCCCCTGCCTTAAGTATCTGCTCTACAGTTTTGTCGGCAGATACAGAAGCATTATCAGATGATTTCTTATCGGTATCCTTCGAAGAAGCATCATCTTTATCCTTTTCTTCCTCTGCCTCTTCGGTGACAGCTTCCTCTGACGCGTCAACAAGATCAGATGCATCGGCTATTGTCAGACCATCCAGATTCATCTCCACTCCGTATCTTTCCTTAAGACTGTCTCGAGTGGGAATAAGAAGTTCTGTCTGCTCTGTGATAGTTGCGTTCTGCTCTGTCAGATCTGCTATCCACTTATCCAATTCCGAATCGCTCACATCAGGTATCTCTATATCCCCGACCTCTGTATGGAACTCCTTCACAGGTCTTAAATGTATAGGATTCTCTTCTCTGGTCTGATTGAGCTTCTCTTCCGCAGTCTTGAATTCAAACTGGTCCGCAAGCTCTTCGTGATAGACCGACTCGTAATATGCTATTTCCTGTAATATATCATTGTAATCATTCCAAAGAACTGCGTTTTCTTTGTAGAGTTCCTCGAAATGAGCCCTTTTTTGTTCGGGTGTTTCTTCCGTTAATTCAGTTGTTTCTTTATCTGCTTTCTTCTTACCGCATCCGCTAAAAAACATGGCACTGACAAGTATCAGGCATAGGGATAGAAGCAGTCTCCTAAGTATCTTCGTCTTATTCACCGTCATATCCTCCGTCTCCTGAACCATACTCAAAAGGCTGTCCTGTATTAGGATCGATGCCGACACTGCCGCCCCAATCCTGATAGTATGTCGTATTGCCTGTCATTCCTTTATCAGTCTCAGTAGTTCCTGCACTTGTTCTGTTGAAATTGCCACTCATACCGGCATCATTCGTTCCTGCAAGCTGGAAAACACAAGTTCCGGTATCCAGGATGTCAAGCATAGTGAAGTATACATATTCATAATCGGTATAATTGTCGTCGAAAGCATAATCCTGCCCTGCCAGCTGCTGCATGTCTGCATCAAGAATACTTACGAGCCTATGTCCTTCCCAGAGACGTGTCATACAATATACCGGTGTTCCGCCATTAATAGGAACTATGTCACCGACTATCTTCTGAGTCCATGTGGGGCAACCGTCTACCTCGGAATAAGTCGGGGGTGCACCTGCCGTACCACCGGCTTCTATCTCTTCCTGCCTGTCTTCGCCTTTGATGATTGCGTCCTTCTTACCCTGCAAGAATTCATCCTGCTTTTTAAACATCTCTTCCGCCTTGGCAGATGTGACTAACAGAGCGGGTGTTTCCGATGCCAACAATTCATCATAGAGATAGAGAGGACATTCCTTTTTGATCACATCATACATTATGTATGGAGTACCATCCTGTCCATTCTCAAGATGAGGTCTTATAATATAGCCATTCTCTTCCATTATCTCAAGGTGTTCCTTAAGATAATATCTGATAGTCGATACTTGATCCCCGTTCTCATCGGTTGTCACCGTATTGAATGCAATAAGGGGCTGTCCCTCCAACAAAGATGTATATGAAGGGCAGATATGAGTATCTCCTTCTTGGAAGCATGGCTCTAAACGCTTAACCAATTCCTTGGTAAGCGCCACAGGCTCCTGCACTGTGAATTCCCAGTCATCAAATGTGATGACATCCACGTCACTGTAAGAAGATACAAGCTGGCCGTTTATAAATGTCTCGCCTTTTTCTCTGAAGCCTTCACCATCCCAGTATGTCTCGTTAGCGGTGATCATAACATCGTCCGGGTAATCCGAATCATAGCTATAACTCTCGGATCTGCTCCTTTTTTCGTCCGCATAGTACTGCTCCATGGTTCTGGGCTGCTCGTAATCATCAACGTAAGCAACGGTGGTTCCGTCCTCATACCTTACAGTTGTCTTGGTATAATGAGACAGCATGGTGTCGCCCTCTTCATTGCCCATGTATACAACCAGTTCATTGCAGTTATCTCTGCCGGCACGATACAGTTCCATGCCGGATTCATCATATACACTGACGCAGGGAAAGGCCTTTCCATCGTCCGTCTTCTTCCACCATTTAACAGCTTTCATTCCATTATCAAGCTGCATCTCTTTTTCTTCTTCATATGTTCCCGCTCCCCACACACTTGTATCCAGCTTGGGTGCAGTCAGGATCTTGCCGTCAGAGTCTCTTAAGTTGAAATCCTCCGGAAGATAGAATCCGTTACCGTAATCTTTGA
The DNA here is from genome assembly GCA_902779505.1 of uncultured Lachnospiraceae bacterium. Lineage (GTDB taxonomy): Bacteria > Bacillota > Clostridia > Lachnospirales > Lachnospiraceae > Colinaster. Next base: position 624 of record CACZBZ010000030.1, on the reverse strand, counting down.
GCACAAGCTCCTTAGCCTGCACCTCTGCAGGAGCAAGCATCATCGCGCCTATTGCCACGGCCGCCATCGCGACCATAGAACATATGCAATTTCTCATAATGTTCTTCATATCTAATAAAGCCTCCGATTCAAGCTTTTCTCCTTTTACAATCGCAGATATTTTATCACACTCTTTTCAAAAGGTCAGCATATTTTTACTCTCAAATATCCCTATTAGCGTTTGATTTATTGACAAAACTAACGTTTATTAGTATATATGACTAATAGACGTTAGTATGCTGCGGTTTATATTCTTATAAACACGGAGGAAATATAGGATATGACAAGAAAAGAAGAAATAATCTATGCTACTCTGAATCTTGCTGCAGAGAATGGAATAAAGGGCGTATCCATGTCGCAGATTGCCGATAAAGTAGGGATTAAAGCGCCATCTCTTTATAATCATTTCAAATCCAAAGAAGAGATTATCAAAGAGATGTACAGATTCCTCAGAGAGCAGGCCCTGGAAGGAAGTAAAGGAGACGGGGCAGACTATTCAAAGCTTATTGATAGGAGTCTGGAGGATATCCTGCAGAGTTCCATATCGACGTATATGGGAATTGTTTCAAACAAAAATATGCTTCA
>CACZBZ010000029.1 GCA_902779505.1 uncultured Lachnospiraceae bacterium | reverse complement strand
CTATCCCGTATGCCAGGCAGAATACCATCTTATCTATTTTGTATTTATCAATCGATTCCTTAATTTTCTCCATGGAGTTTTAAGTCTCTCCTTAACAAAGGGTATAAGAAATACTTCCTTGTAATAATTCCTGCATTCATCCGAATCTTTAAGATCATATTTCCTGTACATATATCTGTAATCAAAGAAGATCCTCGGATCATGACTTCCAAAAGATTCCGTATACTGATTACTGTGCTCACCTATTGATATAAGGGGCTCTGTACTGTATACAAATCTCTTGTTTCTGTTAAGTATCTCAAAATATAAGAATACATCCGAAGCCCAGTTACTCTTTTCATCAAAGCATATAGCCTTGTCCCTGCGATAGAGAGTAGCACTTGGAGCTCCTATCTGATTGGACATGAATATTATTCTGTGATCTGCCTTAAGCTTTTCTATGTATTCATCTCCGGCATAACGGTCTATGAATGGCTTGCCGGCCTCATCCAGTTTAACCTGCCTGCTTCCGGAAAAGCACAGAGAAGCATCAGGGTCTTCATCCAACCGATCAACCATTTTATCCAGACTGTCATCAAAAGTGAACCAGTCATCACTGAACATTATTTTAACAAGATCGGCTTTAGCATATTTCAGAGCTTCATTCCAGTTGAATATATGTCCCAAAGGCTTTATATTGTGATGATATTCTATGGGCAAACTGTATCTCTCTACAAGTTTCTCAGTCCTGTCATCTGTGGAATCATCGGTTATGATTATCTCAACATCCTTATAAGTCTGCTTCTCAATCGAGTCAAGCAGGCGTTCCACATCTTCGGGATTGTTATATGTCGGAATACATATCGATACATGCGGCATTATTTATTTCCCCCAAATATCCTTCCAATCTTCTTGAAACCTCTGACTGCTTTCTCACAGATACGCCTTAAAGACCTTCTAAGATGTCTCAGTTTCTTTTCAGCATCCGACTCTTCAGTATAGATAAGATGCTTGAATTCATCCTTGTGCTCTCTTATATATTCGGGGTATGAATCATCAATCTTAGTCACAACGAACTTGGCATCTCTTCCGAATATATCCTTGCCGTCTTTTATCTTATCCTCGGTATCTGCCAACACCTCTTTTTTATTGTATTCCTGATGAGCTGCGGATAAAACCTTAGTGGTCACTCTCTTTTTGATGTCGAACTCTCCATGACCACCCATATATCCGAAATGCCAACCGCCATCAGCCACTCTTATTCCTATTTCCTTGCGCTCAGGAAAACGAAGGTCCCCCAGTTCAAGTCCCTGCTCTTTTAAGAGTCTGTAACTGCAAAGCTTGCTTCCTATCCATTGCTTGTGCTCTATATCATCAAAGTCCCCGGCATAACTTAAAAGCTTGCCGCTGACTTCTTCCATGTTGAGATAACAATAAAACAAACGCTGAGCAAAATGGTAGATCTTGCTGTCATCAAAATCATCCAATATCTCCCTTACCTTTACAGGATTGGGAATCTCATCCAGATCACTGAATATGATGATATCTTCATCAGTACAGTCTTTGAGGCCTCTCCCTACCGCACTCTTCTGAAATGTATCTCTGACATGGGTATCTCCCGGCGGTGTATCATCAACCACCACGTGTATTATCTTGTCCTCGAACTCTTTGAAAAGATCCTTATTCTCTTCATAATAAAGGGGCTTGGGACAAAATATCCAGTTCATTAAAGAATTGAAAACAATCGTATACCATTAATCTTTATCCTTATGGACCATATTCCAGGCTTTGCCTTTTATTCTTGCAAGCCGTTTCCTTAGCGGATGCTTCTTTCTGAAATCCGGGTATCCCGCATTAGTACCTGCCCACTTATGGAAGACAAAGGGCTTTATTTCCTTACCTTCTATCTCCGGGATCATATTTTCATGGCCGAAATATATAGCCAGTTCCAGCGGTGCGAATCTGCATCCTTCAGCTTCAAATATGTGTCTGTTCCTGCAGCAGATAAAGCCGTCTTCGTTGAACCAGCCCTTTTCGGGAGTCCAGGGTATTCCTACATCATTGGGAACATCCATAAGCTTCTTGCTTCGTATAGACACACTGTTGCCGACTCTGCATATGTTGCCATTGATATCACGATATGTGGTCTCATCACCTTCGGGAGGCAGTGGCCAGGGTGAACCTATATAATCATAATCCAGGAATTCATCCCTCCAGCTTTCCGGATTGACTACAAAACCGTCATAATGAACAAGGAGAGCGAAGTCGGTGTTGATATAATCTCCCATGTTATAGACCGTCTCATAATTGAACCTGTCTATCCCATCAAGTTCATCTATATGTGCATATCTTATTCCTTCCGGCAGTTTACGTGGCTTTTTATCAGTAATAATAACCGCATCACCGAAGTCAATACCCCTCATACTGTATTCCATGGCCTTAACTGTCTCATCAACCAATACACTTGTCATGGCACACAGGGTTATCATTGGAAGCTGTAGTTTTCCATTTTTGTATTCCATACCAATAATCCTCTACGAATTAATCGTTGTCTCGGTTACTTTTCCCTCGTCCACTTTAAGAATAATATCGCAGTTCTCTATTGTATGCAGCCTGTGAGCTATGATCATCATGGTCTTTCTTCCATGGAACTGGTCTATAGCCTCCATGATTGCTGCCTCTGTATCATTATCCAGGGCAGAGGTTGCTTCATCAAATATCAGTATCTCCGGATCATGATACAGAGCTCTGGCTATTCCAAGTCTCTGCCTCTGACCTCCGGACATTCTCACTCCTCTTTCACCTGTTTTGGTATATATGCCTTCGTCCAGCTCTTTCACATATTCCGTAAGCTGCGCCTCTTCCAAAACTGCCCACACCCTGTCATCGTCTATGTCTTCAGGTGCAACGCCGAAGGCCACATTTTCTCTTATGGCTTCATCCGTAAGAAAAATCTGCTGCGGAATGTATCCTATATGACTTAACCATTTGGGATAATTGTCAAACACATCTACGCCGCCACAGAGTATTTTCCCCTTCTCAGCATGCAAAAGCCCCAGTATAACATCAACAGTGGTTGATTTTCCGGAACCTGACGGTCCCACTATTCCTACTGATTTTCCTATGGGTATATCAATGTTGATTCCTTCCAGGATATATTTGTCCGATCCCGGATATTTAAAAAATACATCCTTAAGCTCTATCATTCCGCTAATCGGTATATCATCGATCTTGCTGTTGTCGCTGTATCTGTATTCTCCGTATTTTTTATACTTTGAAAAATCTACATTCTCATATACGTAATCAACATTAGGCTTGTAGAATACAATGTTGGTTACATACGTGTTCATCCTGGTTACACTGGGCATAAGCCTCACAGCCGCTACGGCAAAGGTTGTAAGCTGAGGTACCAGAGTGGATACGTCCCTTCCCGACAATATACACACAATAAGATATGACAGTATTCCGGCTATGCACATCGTCTCTATCAACAATCTGGGCATATTATTGAATACCGCATATCTTCCGGTTATATCAGCCAGTCTGTATGAATAATCTTCAAAATGCGATACAAAGAATCTTTCCTTGTGTAAAGTTTTAACATCCTTTATTCCGTATATTGACTGAAGTTTCCACTTTCCCATCTGACTGTGTATATGTTGATTCTCTACTCCCATTTTCCCAAGAAGAGGTCTCAATACCTTAAGGATTATAACTGTCATACCTAACAGAATACATCCCATAAGAAGTGTCATCTTGTAATCCACTTTCAAAAGGACTATACAGAGCATGACCGCAACAACACCTTCAGTAGCAAGTCTTATGTATTCCATAAGTACCGTGAATACCATTGGCACATCATTATCAACCGTTCTGAATACAGTCGGAATATCTGCATTAAGATAGAATTCGTAAGGTCTGTTCAGTGTCTCTTCAAGAAGATAGCTTACTGTTTTTGCCTGTTCCTTGCTGACGAATCTGGCTTGTATAAATGATGAAAGCAAAAGAAAGGCATTCTTGACTATAAACATGATTATTACTGCCACCAGCATCAGTATTACAAATGAATTCTCATCGTAAATGCCCGTAATATCACAGATGATCTTCACATACTTATTTTCCATCATGGTCTTGATATTTGTAATTGCAGTAACAAGCGGAAGTATCATCGAAACACTCAGTGTCTCAAGGACTCCTCCTATCAATATAAGTACGCCCATCCACAATATTTTGATCTTTTGACTTCTGTTAAATATCTTAAATAATTTTTTTAATGTTGATATCATTTTTTGCTCTTTGCCTTAATCGGTACAATATATTTGCTGTATAAGCTGTTTACCAAATAGTATCCATATGGCCATGCCATGAAAAGGGACATTCTTCTTTTATCGCCGTTCTTTACAAAATCTTCTCTATTGTATATAGACCATATTATTTTTTTGTCATCTCTGATTTGTTCGACAATCCGGGAAGCATACTTTTTATTCTGTTTCACCGGTATAAGCAAGGTGTAATAATAGAGCATCCTTCTGTAGAACCTGTAAGCTGCCTGCTTAGCCATATCTTCATACCCGTATCCTTCGATAATCTCTATATGACGTCTCCAGAAGGGGATCTCATCTTCCAGCATTCTTTTGCCGCTCTTATCATTCATTATACTGTCTTCACGACAATTAACGTAGTTGTACAGACCCTTATCAATATATACGCCTTTCCTCATCCTGCAGATGGCAGTCGTGGTGTACATTATATCCTCGGAATTGTGTCCCTTGGGAAATGTAAGGTCTTTAACAATGGTTGTTTTGTACAGCTTACTCCAGACGGAATTATATATCATGTACTTCGGATGTTCATTAATATATATATCAAGCATCTCCAAAGGGCTGAGAACGATCACATCTTCGGAGGAGTTGTCCTTTGTCCTGTCCTTGAAGATTTCCTTATATCTGCAACAGGCCAACTCGCCGTCATGTGCAAGAAGTTCGCCTATCATCTTCTCGTACATATCCGGCTCTATCCAGTCGTCCCCATCAACATAGCCTATATATTCTCCGTCAGCAATCTTAAGGCCTGCGTTTCTTGCATCTGACAAACCCCCGTTCTCCTTATGGATCACTGTAATCCTTGAGTCTTTCAGGGCATAGCTGTCACATATAGCTCCCGACTCATCTTTTGAACCATCGTCAACAAGTATTATCTGAAGCTCCACATAAGTCTGCTTTATTATGGATTCTATACATCTTCCAATATATTCTTCTATGTTGTATACCGCTACTATCACGGATATCAGCGGTTTTTTCTCTTTGGCATCCAATAAGCTTTCTCCGTTAATATCATCAGATGACTGTACCCTTTTCATCTATTATGGTCCATCCCGTCCATAACTCTTTCATCAGCTTAGGATCCATGTCTGAATCATTATTGCTTTTTAAAGGTCTGATCATCATCTTGTCTTTATGACCGTTAAGGCTTGCTCCCCATATACTGAACGAGGAATTGGCACATATATTGTTCTTACAATTTGACATGAGCATCATATCATATATACTGTCATCCCCACTGTTACATTCAACAGGCGTATATGCTATGCCATATTCGTTAAGTATCCTTCCCGCTCCTTTCAGATCGTCCGAAAAGAGATAGAGCGATACTTCCTTCCCCTTATTCTTGATATACTGTATAGCCGATCTGTAATAATCAATCGTGGCTATACCTCCATAGGTCGATGCCTTTGCAACATAATCACCCAATCTGATATGGATGGATGTTGAATAGGAATCTTCTTTTATCCTTTTTAGCATCTCGGCACATTCGGAATTGTATCCGTCAGCAAAAGATAGCTTATTCCTCAGCACCGGAAGAATATCTTCATAATACTTCTGGCACTGCCAGAAGCCGTCCAGATATACATTGTCTTTTTCAAAGATCTCCGGCATATATTCAGCAGTCTCTCTGACTACTTTTCCATGGCTTCCGAATATCTTTCTCCTTAGCCTCGCAGGAACTGTTCTCTTGTCATCGGCCATGGCATAATGCTGCCTGAGCGAACAATATTTAAGGTCAAGTCCCTTTAATTTCCCCTTAAGAATGCTCTTTCGGTATAGTCTATATCATCCAGAAGAACTTTTTTGCCAAGAGTCTTTAGCTTTTCATATAAGGCATATTCATAGAGCTGGTTACCTAAGCCCCCCTGTAACTTAACAATTATCAATTTCTAACCCCTTTTTCTTCCATCCATTGCTGGAACATAAGTATATACCATACCTGATTGCGCCATATTCCGCGGATCGTAAAATCATCCCAGATGAGCCTTACTATATCCGCGTTAAGCAGTCCCTGCTTTTCAAGCTTATCTCTGCTTATCAGGCCCTCTGCCCATGATCTGAGCTCCGGCTCAAGCAGCCATTTCTGAACAGGGATTGAAAAGCCTCGCTTGGGAAGATCCATCAATTCCTTAGGAACATATCTATATAGAATATCTTTCAATATTCGCTTGGTTACACCATCTTTATTTTTATATTCGATGGGAAGTGACCAGGCAAATTCCACTACATCCTTATCTAAGAAAGGTATTCTGCTCTCAAGAGAAACTGCCATTCCGCATCTGTCCACTTTAACAAGTATGTCATCCGGATGATACATCAGCATATCCGTAAGCATAATGTTGCTTCTTACATCGGGAAGATAATTCTCCTCCATACTTGTATGCGCAAAAGGATATATCTCAGAGTCCTTAACTATCTTTCTGTAGAGAGGATCTCTTTCCATGGATCGTTCATAGAGATCATTCTCAGATGATGCCCCAAGCATATATGCCTTAGACCGCTTTACTCCGGCAGTCTTGGGCATAAGAGCGCAGAGTGCATCGCTCACAGGTCTCCTGAACACATATGGTACCCGTCCAATCTTACCCCATATCCTCTCCATGGAGTCATACATACCGTACCCTGAAAACAGTTCATCTCCGCCATCTCCACTAAGCGATACTGTAACATGCTGTCTTGTCAATTTACTTACCAGATATGTCGGTATCTGAGATGAATCCGCAAAAGGCTCTCCGAACATATATGCAAGTTTCGGGATCACGGCCTTAGCATCCGACTCCGATATATACATCTCAGTATGTTTTGTACCAAGATGAGCCGCAATCTTAGCAGCTACTTCCGCCTCATTGTATTTGGGATCTTCAACGCCTATGGTAAAAGTCCTTACGGGATTGCTGTTAAGAGACTGCATCAGCGCAACCACAGTTGATGAATCTATTCCGGACGATAGAAATGCTCCTACGGGAACATCCGCCACCATCTGATCCGCTATGGCATCCTTGATCTTCTTTTCAAGTTCCAGGGATGCTTCTTCAAAGCTTCCTGTATATCTCTCTTCGGTCTGACCTCTTTTAGCAACTTCTTTCATAGACCAGAAAGCTGCTATCTCAGGCTTATCATATGGTGCCTTTATATGAAGTATGCAACCCGGTGTAAGCTTATTGATACCCTTGTATATTGAATAAGGCTGAGGTATATATCCATGCACAAAATAGATATTAAGCGCCTTGGTATCTATTGGATTATTAAAACCTTCTATCTCTTCAATAGATCCTATCTCCGAAGCGAATACAAATGAACCGTTCACAGAACCATAATAGAGAGGCTTCTCTCCCACGCGGTCTCTTAAAAGCCAGATATCCTTTGTCTCTTTGTCATAGAGAGCAATGGCAAACATACCTTTGCACATAGATATGGTCTTCTCTACTCCATAATGTTCAAAAGCTTCAAGGAGGACTTCCGTGTCAGATGTTCCTGTAAAACTATCAACAAGGCCTTCTTCCTTAAGCCTCCAGGCTATGTCTCTGTGGTTGTATATCTCACCGTTAAAGGCTATTACATATCTGCCGCTGTGTGACTCCATAGGCTGAGAACCGGCCTCTGAAAGGTCTACGATAGACAGTCTTCTGTGACCAAAAGTGACAGTGTCGTCAGCATTTGTCCAGAATCCTCCTGCATCGGGTCCTCTGTGAACCATTCTGTCCATCATTCTTGCTATATTGTTTTTTGAATCAGCTCTCAGGTTGCAAAAACCTGCAATTCCGCACATGTTGCCGCTCCGTTTCTAGTTACAGATATATTCTTCCCACTCTTTGTTGACCTTTTCGGGCAATAATTCTTCTTTTATCTTCTGTGCTTCTCTTCCTATGGCCTCTGACAAATCGCTATTCCCCATCAGTTTATCCATTGCCAGTGCAAGCGCTTTCTCATCAGCCACCGGTATAAGATATCCGTTCACACCGTCTTTTATCAGCTCAGCCGGACCACCACAGGGACAATCCGTCGATATGGACGGAATGCCAAGAGCCATAGCTTCAATAAGCGCATTCGGCATACCTTCACTGTTGGATGATAAAACAAAAATACCGGCATTCTTAATACTTTCCCTTGTATTTTCAGTGATGCCCGGCAGAGTTATACAATCATCAAGTTCATGTTCTCGTACATATTCAATCAGTTCCCCTCTCTTGGGACCGTCTCCGTATATTATCAGCTTATAATTGGGATACTTGGCCCTTAAGGACATAAATGCTCTGATAATAAGCATCTGATTCTTGTTATCATCGCATCTTCCTACAGTCACCACCGTTTTCTCAGGGTGTCTGTCCTCATTATTTTCAATATACGCAGCACTGATCGGATTTTTCAGTATCCTGCACTTTTTTCTGATATAAGAAGGGAAATATTTTTTACTTCTTTCTGTCTGAAGAATTATTCCCGCTGCTTTTGCAAATAAAGTCTTTGATACGATCCTCATGGCTTTTGAAGCATATTCCGCCTCAGGATCACCTCTCACAGCTATATACACAGGAATATCCAGATTCCTTGTGGATAATAAAGCCATCATATTATTCTTTCCTATAAATGAAAGAATCACATTGGGTTGAATCTGAAGCCACACATTTTTAAGATTACTCAGACGCTTTTTAAAATTTGCTATGCGGCCTTCATTGAATTCCATATCTTCAGGCTCGGTCACTACCCTAGCTGCTGCTTCCGGAAAAGGCATCTCATCATCTTTTTTATAAGTTGTCACGATAGTAACCTTATGACCTGTATCAATGAAATATGAAGCCAGGTTGAGAGCGACCCTTTCCGTCCCCCCGTATGGAAGGGCTGCAAGATAAATCGCAATATGGCTGTCTTTCTTCATACCGTTTCCTCTAATACACTGTTGAAAACTTCTATATATCTTTCTGCAATGTTACGAGCACTGAATTTTGCGCAAGTATCTACTATTTCACGTACTTGCCATTCTCTGTTCAATGCAGTATACATTTTATCGATCATTTCCTCGATATTGTTGTATTCCACAAGATATCCGTTTATTCCGTCCACAACAATCTCTGCCGGTCCCATGGGACAATCATAAGACACAACAGGTATTCCACAGCCTATAGCCTCAATAAGACAATTGGGAAGGCCTTCGTATTCTGAAGTAAGTACTACAAGATCAGAAGATGCATATACATTCTCCATATCTCTTCTTACTCCGTCCCATACAACAGATTCAGAGACGCCAAGTTCAGCAGCATATCCCTTCATCTGCTCGTCCATGTGTCCCGTTCCCACGAGGCGAAGAGTAGTATTAGGCATCTTCTCATGCAGTTTCTTAAATGCCTGAAGAAGATGAGGAATATTTTTCTGCGGATCTATCCTTCCGATAAATGTTATCTCCTTATTATCTTTGACAGGCCTGTCAACTCTCATACTACGGACTTTTTCGGTAAGATCTAAGCTTACGGGATTGTAGATAACCTGCATTTTGCTGCTGTCTACCACATTGTAGTCCAAGAGCTGTTGCGCCATAGAGTCGCACTGAGCAACTATATAATCCATATCAATTAAGATTGCATTGGACTTCCTGATGTATTTCTCGATAATGGGAGAGACCTTTTCTTCCTTACCAAGCTTTACGTTGATATTGTTAAGAACTCTCTCTATAAGCGGAGTGTTTATCAAGTGATATTTCTTCAGCTTATTGACAATGATTCCCATCTCATTTCCGAACACCAGAAGAAATGGAGGCTTATTCTTACGTATATAGCGAAGCATGGGAACTGCCGCATATTCATGGCCCATTTTTACCCATTCATTGGCAAGATTGACGCAGACTCTTTCAGCTCCGCCTGCTCCCATTCTTGCAATAAAAAGATTAATTACCACTTAGATACTCCTCTATATAATCCACCCATTTGCTGTTAATCAGATCAGGGTCCAATACTTTCTTAATATTCTTTGCCTTTTCTCCCACAACCTCGGCCTTAGCCTTGTCTGATATATATTCGGCCATGGCCACGGAAAGGGCTTTTTCGTTCTTCACCGGAACCAGCCTTCCGTTGACACCATCCTCTATGAGGAATCTCGGTCCTCCACAAGGGCAGTCCGTTGATATAGACGGTATACCAAGGGCCATTGCCTCTATAAGTGCATTAGGCATGCCTTCGTAATCGGATGACAGTACAAAGATACCTGCATCCTTAATTTTATTTTTCAGATCCGCCTGATTACCTTCAAGCACTACACGACCTGTCAGCCCCAATTCATCTATAAGCTGTGTAAGTTCTTCCCGAAGATTGCCTTCTCCATATATATGAAGATTCCAGTCAGGATAATCTGTAGCAATCCTTCCAAATGCTGATATAAGCAACTTCTGATTTTTCTGAGCGTCAAGTTTTCCTACATTGACTATGGTCTTTTTCCTGTCCACAGGACCATTGTCCATATCCATATATTCCTTCGACAGTGGATTGGGAATAATCCTTGATTTCTCTAATATGTGCTTCGAAAAAGCAAAGTAATCTTTTGCTTCTTCTGTCTGAAATACATAGCCATCAGCCTTTGGATAAAGCAATCGCATAAGCGTGTAATAGATCTTATTCGAATATTCTCTCTTCGGATCGTTACGAACAGAGATTATTACCGGGAATCCATATCTGCTTTTTAGGCTAAGGGCTAACATGTTTGGTTCGGGAAGGAAGCAAAGAAGCAGATCAGGCTTGCATTCATCAAGCACTTCCTTAAGAGCCTTTCTTCTCTTCATAAACCTGTCTGTAAGATTCGTGTATCCAACATCTTCAGTATCCTCAAGACATAGGAATCTCACTCTTTTATCCAATGTATAACCGGCGGGTCTGTTCATACAGGTAATAAGAGTCACTTCATATTCATCTGCCAGCCTGTCATTACACAGATTGGCTATTACTCTCTCTGCTCCGCCTCTTGTTAAAGTTAATGTCAGTATCGCAATCTTTTTCATTTTTTACTGATTTTGACCAATTTTGTCCTGCTTTGAAAGAAAGATATCCTTTATCATCATATACAGAGATATATAGAAGAAAGGAAGGTTGTATATTACATATCTTGATATACACATAATGAACAATGTTGTTCCGCAGGTAAAACCGACGATCATCATCAATACAAACAGTGCAAACACAAGATTATTACTAAGACCATATTTCTTAATTCCAATACAGACCGCTCCTGCATACACAAAATATATGATAGCGGTATATATCCTTAACAGCTTGTGATTAATAGCTACTGTTCTTATGAAGCCCAGCATACAAGCGCATAAATAATTGACCGTCCACCTGTCTAAGCAGTTGGGCAAAAGTTCTTTTATAAGACTCCCCGCTATCTCATCCTGATATATCAGATAGTCTGTATATGTAGTCCCCATTCTATTGTCGTATACTTCGTTTTTTATGGGTTCAAAATAATCAAAATTAATTGTGTCATGACACTTCTCATAGTATTCAGCCTTCTCGATCGGACTGTCTCCTGCGTAATCATACAGGAGTTCATTCTCATCCAAAGCTTTATACAACTTGTCGAACAAAAGCTTTAAGTCTCCGTCTTCTATACCATCACCATCTTTATGTTCTGATACATATATGACATTTGACAGAAAAGTGGAATTGCCGGATGTGGAACTTCTGAATACTCCGCTTGTCAGCAGATTGTAAGTCTTTACGGTAAGAGATGCCATCAGAAAAAGAATAACAACTACAGCTGCAGACATCATGATACCTTTTATATCTTTCTTAAGCATAAATACTGCAAACAGTAGTATTCCATGGCCAATGATAATAATATTCATCTGTCCTCTTGTCAGTACAAGTAAGAGGCATATGATCATTGACATTAATATGTAACGCCTTCTCGCCCTTTCATCGTATATGATTCCCAATACAGCAGACATGAAAAAATAGTACAGGGGCATTGTCAATGCCTCCTGCATTACCATATTGCTGATAACGAGATGAGTTCTGGAAAAAATAGGAGTCATAAGATAAGGAACGATACAAATAATCCCGCACAGCCATATAGACAATTCATCTTTCCATACCAGCTCGTCAAATTTCCTTACCAGAATAATCGTTGACAGCATGGCAAGTGCATTCTGAAACATAGCCAGATAAAAACAGAATCTGTCTGCCCCAAATAAAGCCTTAAAACCTGTTGCCAACAGTGAATACAAGGGCTCTCTGTATATATTCAACGAAAGAAAAGCTTCAGAATCTCTTGTGACACCATATCCTCCCATCAAAAACATAATCAGGAAAGACAGTGCAATCACCGTATATAATGCTATCTTATTAATAGTGTGCTTTCTGTCTACAGTCTCCAATAACTATAATCCTCTGTCTCGTAATCCTTTTTATCCAGAATTCCTTTTATATCCGCAAGAACTTTGATCTTGTTATTCTCGTTAAAGAATCCGTCAATTGTTTTTCTGTCAAGACTTAAGAATTCATTATGTGCTACCGCAATAATGACAGCATCCATATCTTTGACATCATTCATGCTGCCGAATTCAATTCCATAAAGTCTCTTGGCTTCATCAGCATCGGCAGTTGTATCAACAACTGTGGGGACAATTCCGTATTCCCCAAGTTCGTTGTAAATATCTATTATCTTGCTGTTACGGGTATCGGGACAATTCTCTTTAAAAGTAAATCCCAGTATTGCAACCTTTGCTCCCTTGACAGGCAGGTCAGCTGCTATCAGTTTTTTAACCAGCGATTCGGCAACATATTTGCCCATGTCATCATTGATCCTTCGACCGGATAAGATGATCTGGCTATGATAACCCAACTGCTCTGCCTTGTAAGTCAGATAATATGGATCAACACCGATACAGTGACCTCCTACGAGACCCGGGAAGAATTTTAAGAAATTCCACTTTGTTCCCGCTGCTTCAAGGACTGCTTTGGTGTCGATACCCATCTTGCCAAATATGATTGATAACTCATTCATAAAAGCTATATTGATATCTCTCTGGCTGTTCTCAATGACCTTTGCAGCCTCCGCTACTTTAATAGATTCCGCTCTATGAACTCCCGCTTCGACTACAATCTGATATACATTGGCTATTTCTTCAAGAGTCTCTTCATCCATTCCGGATACAATCTTGGTAATAGTCTCCAGTCTATGTACTTTATCACCGGGATTGATTCTCTCGGGTGAATAGCCTATTTTGAAGTCCACACCGCATTTAAGTCCCGATTCTTTCTCAAGAATAGGAAGACATATATCCTCTGTAACACCGGGATATACTGTAGACTCGAAGACAACGATGGAACCCTTTGTTAGATTTCTTCCAAGTATTCTGCTCGCACCTTCAACAGGAGTAAGATCAGGTGTGTGATCCGGATTAACCGGAGTGGGAACAGCCACAATATGGAACTTAGCTTCCTTAAGCCTGGTCTCATCTGATGTGAATTCCACAGTGGTATTCTTGATAACCTCATCGCCCACTTCGTTGGTAGGATCAACACCGCTCTTATAAAGGTCAATCTTAGCAGCATTAAGATCATATCCTACTACTTTTACTTTTCTTGCAAAAGCAACTGCAATAGGCATACCTACGTATCCAAGTCCCACAAGGGATATCTTTTCTTCTCCTGAAATTATCTTTTCATACAAACTCATATTTGCCTCTTTTCAGAATGATGTTTAACACTCTTTTATTATTTCCATATATTTTTTAACTATTATTTTTCTGTCGAAACTCTTCTCTACATATCTTCGACCGTTAAGTCCCATCTTTTCTCTGTCTTCATGAGACAAGGCAAGATATGATTCTATAGCTTTTATTACTGCGTCACTGTTTTTTATTGGTACTATAAAGCCGGATTTTCCGCTTTCTATGTCAGAAGAGTTGTTTACAGTCTCCCTGCATCCCGGCCTGTCCGTGGTTATTACCGTTCTTCCGCTTGCCGCAGCTTCCAGACATACATTGGACATTCCCTCAGGATAAAAGCTTGGATGAATAACAGCCTGAGCATTTTTAAGATAAGGTCTGACATCCTTTACTCTGCCCACATAGTTGATATCTCCACGCTCTTCTGCTTCCCTCAATATATCTTCATAGGCCTCTTCACATTGTCCAAGAACAGAAAAGATTACATCAGGATGCGTCTCATGAATTCTATGAGCTGCTTCTATATATTCATCAATTCCTTTTTCTCTCATTACTCTGGATATGAAAAGGAATTCTTCCCTGTCATCAGGAAGGGGACTGACTTCGAATCTCTCAAGATTCACTCCCGAACCGGGAAGTAGATCAAGAGGAGTCTTTGTCACCCTGTGTTCCTTGAAGAATGCCATGTTGGATTCATTCTGCAGGAATACACATCTCGCCTTTCTTAAGCCTATCTTATAAAGGGTAAGTGCTATCTTGCCAACTAATCCACCATTTTCCAATGCAGATCCCAATCCCGTAATATTAGCTATATAAGGGATCTTCTTCCTTCCACACACCCATCCGCCATATACATTAGGCTTGATAGTGTATGTCAGTACAACATCAGGTTCTATCTCTTTGATGAGTCCTTTGTACGCCTTAATAAGGCCAAGGTCTTCAAGAGGATTCATTCCTCTTCTGTTGATATCCGTATGATGTATTACACAGCCTTCCGATGCCAGTTCTTCATTGTTGGTATCATCCGGAAGGGATACATGTACTTCATGTTCTTTTAACAGTTCCATGACCAGTTCATTACGGAATCCATAGAGTCCGCTGGATGAATTGGCCAGTATCAGCACTTTTTTCATATCTATGGCACCAGTTCTGTCCCATTCATGTCTTTTATCATTACTTCGTTATATTTCATCATGCATATGCCGGTCTTATAATCTCCGATACGCACAGAATTCTCCTTGCCTTCGAGGTTATTGATTACGGCCTTAGGCATATTTACACCACATTCATATGCATGAGGATATCCTCCGCCGAATCTGGGATTTACCTCTGAGAAGTAATACTTTCCGTCTATATCGAATATATCTATATCGATCATGCCTCTGAAGCCTTCCTCTTCCACGAAGCTCTTTATCTTATCAAAAAGAATCTGATCTCTGAAAGACACCGATTTATCTGTCTCTCCGGCACGCATCTTGATCTTCTTCTTCACAAATATATCCGTGCACTTTCCGCTTATCATATCGATATATACATCCGCACCGTATTCCTGACCGCCCATGTACTCCTGAATCATGAGGTCATCATACATATGAAAAAGGCCCATAAGCTCTTCATCACTGTTAACCATGTTGATATGGAGGCTTGCGCTTCCGCATACAGGCTTAACGAACACAGGATATGATATCTCTCCGGCTTCCATGGCTTTTTTGAATTCATCTACATCCAGATAGCATTTTGCGGTATCGAGACCGTTATTCCTGAAGACTTTTGCCATCTCGTATTTGTTAAAGCATTTCTCCACAAGATCATAATCCGACACGATTGGTGTACAGCCTATCTCCTTGAATCTGTCACCTTCCTTTGCTAGTAAGCTCAGTTCTGGATCTATAAGGCTGAACACTCCATCTATCTGCTCCTTAAGGCATATATCAAGTATCCCGTCAATATATCCCTCATCACTAATCCTGTTAACAAGATAGAATTTGTCCGCTTCGTAAATAGCCGGAGCAAGATTACTGCAGTCTGTTGCAACTATCTTTCCCTTGCCATTTATCTCTCTTTTGAAGTACTCTACGACCTTATCGCGGGTACCCGCACTTAGTATTAATATATTCATAAAACCACTGTCCTTGATTGCTTTTCTCTTTACACAGTCTGACATAATATTATACCATACTATCCCATATCTTTCATCCTCTTGACATAGAGACAGCTCATGAAGTTATCAAATCATCTTTCGTTTTACCCCAGTTGTATAAAACTAAAAACCCGGCCATACAAGTTTGTATGGACGGGTCTTTAGTTTTACTCAACTATGATTTTGCTCTTTCATTGTATACTTTAGAGCATGCTTTTATGTCGTGCCAATTCTGTGGAAATCCCATCAACTTAAGAATCTGACCTTGCTGAAGAATTCTTGTTTCGCTTAATAATTGATTAGTAGCATAATCAAATTTATCTATGAATAAGGAAAACTCTTCATCTGATAGTAGATACTTAAACACAATTACAACAGCAAATAAATCTTTCTTTCCTTGCACATAGTATCCTTTTTGTTTTCTTAAGTTTAGTATTTTATGAACATCTGTTGTGCGGATATCACCTTTTAAATACTTATAATCGTATAATCGTTCGTTATGTGCACAGACATTTCTGAATCGCGATAATAAATCAATCATTTTTGCAAGTTCTTCCTCTGAAATGTATGGAAATTCCTTACAAATCAATGTTTGAGTCTGCGGTTTCATTAAACTATACATTTTGGAAATGATCCCTATTGTAAGAACTCGAGTTAAAGCCCATAAAGGAATATTCCCATGGTTATCTCTCTGATGCTGTAGATACGGATGACTATCACAATCGTTCATTGCATACTTTAATTTGCTAATCAATTTATTAATATCATCTTGTTTCGTAATATTATAGTCGTAATTATTTGCATTCAAATATGCCGTTTCCAATTCACCAAATGATTTACAGAAATAATAAGATATGAGAGATTTAATATGATTCTCAATAACCAAAATATTTTTTAAGAATAACTCTCGCAATTCCATATCGTATCTATATAGAGCATAGATGTCCTTTATAGTAGTATGAACCTTATAATTTCCATTTTTATCTTTAAAAGGATGCTTATACCCAGCAATCAGTCCAAAATAACTGCATCTTTTCAATAGACTGATAGCTTCTTCACGATCCGATATTACTAGATGCTTTTCATCAAGTATCCTAAGTTGTTCTTCATAGGTTGTGTATGGTTTATCCGTTTTCAATAAATATCTCCTAAAATAGAAAAGGACCCCCTTGGGAGCCCCTCTAGGTTACGGGCCACTCAAGCTTCCGTAACACGTTCACTAACATCATGATACTAATTTGAGATAAATGTGTCAACAAATTTTAACAATATTATCAAAAACAGAGCTGTCGTCTACAGACTCATCCACCTTAAGCACTCTTAATCGATTTTTTGTTTTAAAACCCTTTTCCAAAATTTCTCAGTGCGATAGCGTATAGTCCTAATAATTGATCATACTCTATTTCTTATAGTTGTATGTCGGTACTATTGCCTGTACAAGCGGCCTTATATCGGCTGTTTCGCTTCCCGATTCGTCTTTAAGATTCTTAAGCTGAGTGAAGAATTTCATCTCATCTATCTCAATAGGTCGTCCTATATGGATCATCTTATTGTCGGTATCCTTAAGGCCCTCTTCATTCATAAGCAGTTCTTCATAAAGCTTCTCTCCGGGTCTTAAACCTGTGAATTCTATCTTGATATCCTCATCCACCTTGTATCCTGACAGTCTGATAAGATTCCTTGCCAGATCCAGTATCTTCACCGGTTGGCCCATATCAAGGACAAATATCTCTCCACCCTTGGCATATACTCCCGCCTGGAGGACCAAAGATACCGCTTCCGGTATGGTCATGAAATATCTGATGATATCGGGATGAGTAACCGTAACGGGACCTCCCTGAGCTATCTGCTTACGGAAAAGGGGTATTACGCTTCCGTTGCTTCCAAGTACATTACCGAATCTTACTGCTACATAGTCCGTATCATAATGTCTGTTAAAGGTCTGGACTATCATCTCACAGATTCTCTTGCTGGCACCCATTATATTTGTGGGATTAACAGCCTTATCCGTACTTATGAGAACGAACTTGTCTACACCGTAATATGCTGCAGCCTGTGCTGTCTTCCATGTACCGAAGACATTGTTCTTAACAGCCTCATTGGGGCTTGTCTCCATAAGAGGCACGTGCTTATGGGCTGCCGCATGATAGACAATATTGGGTCTGTATGTGTCAAATATAGAATTCATTCTATTGGTATTACGAACAGAAGCAATAAGAACCACCAGATCCAGATCAGGATATTTGTATAATAATTCCTGCTGTATCTCATAAGCGCTGTTCTCGTAAATATCCACTATTATCAGTTGTCTCGGGCCATGGCTTGCAATCTGTCTGCAGAGCTCGCTTCCTATGGAACCGCCGCCACCTGTGACAAGTACTACTCTGTCTTTTACATAATTGGCAATGGAAAGTGTATCTACGCTTACAGGTTCTCTTCCCAGAAGATCTTCTACTTCAACATCTCTGAGCTTGCTGACATCCACTTCACCGTTAACAAGCTGATACATTCCGGGAAGTGAACGAAGCTTACACTCAGTATCTTTACATATCTCAAGGATATCCTTTATAACCTGTCTGCTGGCAGATGGTATTGCTACAAATATCTCATCGATATGATAGACATCCGCACATTCCACGATCTTATCTCTTCCGCCGATTACCTTGATCCCCTGTATGTAGTTGCCCCACTTCGCAGGATCGTCATCTATAATACAGGCAATGGTCATGGTAGAAAAACTGCTTGATACTATCTCTTTGATGATAGAATTACCCGCATCACCGGCTCCTATTATCATAACCACAGTCTTATTGTTCTTATTCTGCATCTTATGCTTCTGACTGCGGAAGAAACGATATGAGAATCTGCTGATAAATATTAATGCAATCAGCAGGAATACATACATCAGATAATAACTGTTGGGAACAGGATTAAGCTCGGCACTTCCTCTGCAGATATGCAATCCCGGTATGTTAAGTCCCGACGCGATAAAACAGGCCAGAATAAGATTCTGAAGCTCATTCTCTCCCGCAAAAGCCCAAAGACTGTTATAGAGCTTGAAGAAATAGAATATTACCAAAGTGAGTATGATATTAAAAGGCAGATATCTTACGATATTATCTATAAAAAGCTGGGGAACGTCTGATATTACAAATTCATAACGTATGGCTATAGCCAAAAAACTTGTCAGCACAACTGCAGCTATATCATAGACTATCAGGAATACTCTTCTGTATAAAAGTTGTAGGTTGATTACTCTTTTTGTGTCTTTCATCTTTGTTAGTCTGTTAGATTATTTGTATCCTTTTTTGCGCAAAACAAGGGGACAAGGCATACGAACAGTGCCCAGCCCATGGGATTGCATATATGGAACATCCACTCCGTCATTCCTGCCGCAGCAAATCCTACTATTACTGCTGCCGTAATCAGAATGTATGGATTGTCTTTCCATTCTTTTATATATCTTCCGGAAGCATATATAAATGCATATGCTCCGAATACAATCAAGTATATACCCACTATAAGTCCGTGGTCATGTATAGCCTGAAGGAATGAATTATGGGCATGCACAATCTCTCCGCCGGCATCATCATATACCCAGGTATCGGGATGTCCGGTCAGATTCCACTGAGCTATATAGTATCTGAAGATCTCAATTCTTCCGTTGGATACATCTTCATCCTCTTCCTCGTCCTCATGATATTCCGTAAGTAACATATAATCCGATGTACCTGTTTTGTCAAGAATATAAAAATTGCCGGAATAATCGTCAACTCTTATTTTTATTCCAAGTTTTCTTGCTATTTTCGTTACTATTTCTATCTTTTTATCGGCCCACGCATTTCTTACAACAGGATCCTCAGTCAATCCTAAGAGCTTTATTCCACTGACATATACCCATCTTTTGGGACTCATGTAATTGGAAGAATCTGCCCGATCGACATTATGTATGAGTTCCTCTCCATCTTCCAGCTCTGAGTAAATAACATCCCGTGTAAATGTAGGAACTATCCTCTGAAATGTAAATACACTGAAAAACAACATCACAAAAGACAATACTACGATGCAGACCGGCTTCCATAATACAATAGTAAGCTTTTCTTTTTTATCCTTAGCAGTATTTCTGAATGAAGCCATCAGATAAACTGCTACAAGGCTTAAGAAAATGGCTGCCATACCCACCATACCTGTCCTCGACAAAGTCAAAAGCATATAGGTCATTGAAGATGCAAGAAGCACTACTTCCTTCCACATTGCCGCAAGAACATGCTTCTCTCCGGTACGTATCATCTGTCTGTATACGCATATGAATCTTACAACTGCTGCTGCCAATATGAGCGTCATGTATTCAGCCGTTACCGTCACTGTGTGGAAGAGCATTCCGTATCTGTAGAACTGAAAGGCATTAAAAGGTCTGTGGATAAGGCAATATCCCACCATCCATATAAAACTGAATATTATTCCGTTACAGAGATTAAGTGCCAAACTGTCAGCATATCTCCATGACATCTGCCTTGCAGTCAGAACTACTATCATTGATATAGCAATGAATACCCATGTATTGGTGTTGTTGAATATTCCCAAGCCAAGCAGAAGTATTCCCGCAGGTATACATATCTTAAAGTCAAGGGAGCATAATGTCTTGGCCTTTATAGCCTTAATCAGGCATCTTATTACATTGATAAGAGCAAGACCTCCCAAAGCAATTACCCATGCGGTAAGTTTATAGAGAAGCTCGTTCTCAATCTCTCCCATATGAGGCTTGATATAGAAATACGAGAATATCGATACTCCCACAATATATATAAGATTCCATATATGTAAAAGTTCTCTTATATCAAAGCTGATTAGTATGGCAAGAGCAAACCATATAAGCATCCTCCTTGTTGAATAATAATGGAATATATCATAGAGACCGTTCCAATACTGGCAGCAATGCCATATTGAACCCGCAAAGAATATTGCCTGTCCTGTGCACTGTATCCACTTTATTATTCTTTCTCTGTCAGCAAAGATATCATCTGCTGATTCCTGTCTGCCTGAAGTCCTCTGTTCCCATAGACCATAAAGAGCATAGGCAGCAAATACAATTACACCCATGCTGTAGAAAAGGATGGATGTTAGCCTGTTCTCATATGCTCTGAAGCCTATTATCATTACAAGAAGATAGACAGTTCCCGCAATTATCAAAGGAGTAAGTATGTACTTCAAGAGAGTCTGCAATGTCAGCTCTTTTTCATATTTCTCCAGTCTGCCCGCAAAAAGCTTCTTAACAATAACGCAAGCTGCTGCACAGCATGCCGCCATTATCAAAGCAATAACGATATTCTGCCATGCCGCAAAATATACCTGATAGTGGTAAAGTACAGGATCCTCCGCTCCCGCAAGATCATAATAGTAAGCATATCCTCTACCTACATCTACCCTGACAGGCATAGTGATCATATCACCGTCTGATACTTCCTCAGGAATCAAATAATGTATATGGTCTATCTCATTGCCATATTCATCATAGATAATATAGTCTATGTAGTTATTATCGTTATTTTCATCACCTTCCGCGACTTCTTCTCTGTTTCTTCCTCTGGAAACAGTCAGATCTACAGAATCCAGAAAATGTCCCTCTGTAATAAAATACGCCAAAGGCATTGCTCCGGTATCATGGTTCCTGTGAATGATCTTCGTTGGCCATATCCCAAGAAAAAGTATCAGTGCTAATGCAATGATCAGATATTCAATTGCCTGACTTCTTTTGATAATTGTATTCATACCAACATATTTTAATCTATAAACCTATCTTCTACAAAGTGCTTTTTCAAACACTTCATCAAAATAACCTTTCCACTGACTGATAATCATATCCGCTTTAGCTGTCTCTCTGATCTTCAATCCTTCAACTGAGAGTCTTTCTGCCAGCGTCTTATCATCTATTAACCGGCTCATTGCTTTTGCAAGAGCTTTCTCATCTCCCACAGGAACAAGTAACCCGTTTACTTCATCCTCAATGAGCATATCCGGTCCGCCGCAGGGACAGTCCGTTGAGATAACAGGAATCCCTAGTGCCATTGCTTCCATCAGCGCATTGGGCATGCCTTCGGAATCTGATGACAGCACAAACAGGCTTGCTCCCTGAAGTTCATTCTCAAGATTGTTGTTTATTCCCTTAAGCTCTATTCTCTTCTCCAGGTCTTTTTCTTTGGCATAATCGCTTATACTGCCAACAATCTGCTTATCATCCGGTGAGCCATATATCTGAACTATTGCATTCGGATATTTATCCGCTATATCTCCGAATGCTTTTACAAGCAGCATGTGGTTCTTTTCTTTTACTATTCTTCCTGCTGTAACTATTCTTATAAATCCGGTTGATGAAGACTTGCTTATGTCTGCGTTCAGATATTTCTCATCCAGAGGATTAAGAATGATCACAGACTTATCCTGCAGTCCCTTCGAAAAGAATTCTTTCGCCATCTTTGTCTGGAAGACGCAACCCGAAGCCTTCTTCTCCATCAGCCTTGTCATAATAGGGTTCTTGGCAAAACTGATATACGGATTGTTACGAACCGATACGATCAAAGGAATCTTTATTCCCTGCATTGACACGGCAGCCCTGAAGCAGGCTTTTTCACCGAAAGTCACTACAAGATCCGGAGATTCTCTCTTGATCAGCTTTCTAAGCTCAGTGTGTCTGAATATGATATTCCCGAGTCTTCCTTTGTCACCGATTTCTTTCCTGACATCGATCCTTTTAACAGCCGAAGGAAGCTCATATTCATTATCTGCAGTCCAGAGAGTAACAAGGGCTATATCAAGTCCATCCTCAACCAGCTTTTTTATTAAAATGCTGAGAACTCTCTGTGCTCCGCCCCTGCTCATATCATTAATATGAAATAATATCTTCTTAATTCCCATTAATTGTTTTTCCAATATATTCCTTCCAGCTGCCATAGATAGACTCTATATCCGCCTTGTCTCGTATCTTAAGCGCTTCCCTAGCCATGCGGTTACGCTCATCTCTGTCATCAAGCAGCTTCTTCATGGCTTCTGCCATGCTCTTATAATCTCTTACAGGGGTAAGTATACCATTTACTCCGTTCTCTATAAGCATCGCAGGACCGCCACAGGGACAGTCTGTAGATATAGCAGGAAGTCCAAGAGTCATTGCCTCCATCAGGGCATTGGGCATGCCTTCATAGTCAGAGCTCATAGCAAACATGTAAGCATCCTTGATATCTTCTTCTATATGAGATGACAGGCCCATATATTTCACGACTTTACCTAAGCTTTTCTTCTCTATATAATCCTTTAACTCCGCAAAAGAACCGTCATTAAAGTCTTCTCCGTAGAGTTCCAATACAGCATCCGGATGTTCATCCTTCACTGCTTCAAAAGCTTTGACCATAACCATATGGTTCTTCTGCCTTGCAATCCTGCCCACGGATACTATCCGTTTTACTTTATTATCTGAATTCCACTCCGGGTTGGCATCGACTTTGATGTATTTCTCATCTATCGGATTCCATATAATCACTGACTTATCCTGAAGTCTCTTAGAGAAATATTCTTTTGCATACTCCGTCTGGAAGACGCAGCCCGAGGCCTTCTTTTCCATTATCTTGGTCTGTAATCTGTAGGGCCTGTAATCCATGTCGGGATTATTTCTTACCGACACTATAAGAGGAGTCTTTAATCCCTGCATGCTGATTGACGCCCTGAAATTGGCCTTGTTGCAGAAAGATATTACTATATCAGGTTCTTCATCTTTGATCACTTTTCTAAGAACAGTGTAGCGTCCTAATGTCTTCCCTATCTTTCCGGTCTTGTTAAGCTTATCGTCGATTGTGATCCTCCTGACTTTTTCCGGGATCTCATATTCATTTTTCTCTTTCCACAATGTGACCAGAGTGACTTCTATTCCGTCATTAACCAATGCAGATGCCAGTATACTTACCACTCTTTCTGCACCGCCTCTGCCCATGGCGTGGATATGAAACAATACTTTTTTTATCTTCATTATCTTTCGCTTGCCGGAATCCCCACAAGGATTGCTCCTTTATTCTCACAGCTTTTTGTTACTACGGCATTGGCTCCCACCTGAACATTGTCAGCAAGAGTTACATCACCGAACACCTTGGCTCCGGGGCCTATATATACATCATCACCGATCTTAGGCGCTTTACCGTGATTATCTCCTATCACAACTCCGGGATGGACCTTCAGATTCTTACCGATAACAGCCTTGTCATTGATGATCACAGATCCAAGATGCTCAATATAGAAGCCTTCCCCAACTGTATTCAGGGATATGGCTATTCCATATCTAATCTGAAGCCTGCGAAGTCTCATCAGACTCAGGTGTCTGAAAAGGCTTTTTCTGTTATAAGCATATTCAGCCTTCCTGAGGTATTTTGAGTGCTTATATAACACCTGCTTCTCAGTCATGTTGAAAGGCAGATCAAAATACCATTTCCTGCCGTATTTTTTGCCTTCTATATCGAGAACTCTTTTTAATTCATGCTTACTGTCTATCATACATGTCACCTGTTTGATCGTCTTA
>CACZBZ010000028.1 GCA_902779505.1 uncultured Lachnospiraceae bacterium | reverse complement strand
CTAAGCTATATTGCGGATGAGCATCAGATGAACGCTGTTATCCTTACAATCGTCAATATAATGGCTTTTTCTCTTATCCTTGTCTGTACATCACTTTTCTCCGTATATATGATTACGGTAATCAGATGGACAAGAGAGATATCATTCAAACCTATATATCCTATATTGATTTATTCATGTCTTAATATCATATGGATTATTGTTGGTGCCTGTAACGGCAAGTTTTTTACAGTCGTAGACAATCATCTTGTATATGGACCATGGTGCGACATTATAATGATTATGCCAATATTCGGTGTAGTGTTTGTCCTTTTTCTTTTGTTTTTCTTTGCAAAAAGTTTGGGAAGAAGAATGACTTTTGTACTCGGTTCTTTCGTGTTTTTCCCATTAAACGCTGCGGTTATACTTCTTTTCTCGGATGAATTACAACTGGCATATTTGGGAACTGCACTGTCATGTGCCACAATATACACTTTTGTTCGTCGTGAGGAGATTAACGATGCGTGTCTCAGAGAACAGATTCTCAGCGAAATCTCATCTACCGACACTTTAACGGGATTGCTTAATCGTCGTGGTTTTAATGATGTTTTGGATCAGGCTGCCAATCATAAAAATCTGGGAATTGTGTTCTGTGATTTGAATGCACTTAAGTATAGAAATGACAATTTCGGTCATTCTGCGGGAGATGCCTATATACAGAAATTCGCGGATATACTCAGAAAAGTATTCAGGGATTGCGGATCAATATGCAGGATCAGCGGAGATGAGTTTGCGGTCTTGCTATTTGATATTTCAGAGGAAGAGTTTGACGAATTCAAGGAACGACTCAGACTTGCGATCAGCAGAAACGACAGGATTGCTTCCGTGGGATATGCATATGGTAATGCCTACCCGCCTATGGAGCTGTTCGGCGTTGCGGAAAAAGAGATGTATAACGACAAGAACCGTTATTATAAGGAGACCGGTTTGGACCGCAGAAGAAGTGTGTAACCGGTGTTAACGTCAATATAAAAGCAGTTGATATCTTCTATTAGGATATCAACTGCTTATTTTTGTATATGTGAATCAATCAGAGACTTATGCGCAGAACGTCCCTGTGGGGATTGACCTCAGAGAGTCCCACTTCACTTACCACGGCATTAATTGGAGTAAATGATGATCTCATTATCTCTAGGGCCTTAAGCATTTGTTCTTCATCCAGTCTCTTTGCCAGTGTGATGTGAGGCAACCAGTGATCGACGGAATAACATCTGCTTACAGATACCTCCGGCAGATCCCCATATATACCATTCAGTCGTATTGATATGTCCATAAGGTAATTATTCGGAACGGGAGCAGCGTACATGACATAAGGGAAAAACTCCGCGACTGAAGCTATTATCACTTCGCCTTTTTCTGACGCTTCGGCGAATTCTTTGAAGCCGGGCGTAAGTACATCCACATTCCTTGCTTCCAAGGCGCATAGTGTCATATGTGGTGGCACGTGGTTGTCCGTCATATATGTATTGCCTGTGATCCGTGCAATCTCATCTATGTGACGCCTAAGTATATCGTTTGTCTTTTCATCAAAATATGCTGTGATAAGGTACATGTTTGGCCTGCCCTGATGTTCTTTTCAATACTCCACCTTGATTATACCACGTCGCTTGCACGGCTGTATTACTGACTTCGCGGAAGTTGTATACGCAGAATGATTAATAGTCAGAAAATATTGATTTTTCACGGATTTTGAGGTATTATTAGATTCAAAGGTGGAGGTTGTTAACGATGGTATCAGCCTGCACCTTTTTAGTTGTAGTAAAAGGGCTGTGAAGCCGGCCCGGAACGGAGTGCTTATGAGACTAAAAACTATTGCGATGATGACAACAATCGTTTGTCTTGGACTTGCTGTAAGCGGCTGCGGATCATCAGCAGACGGAGCGAGCGGAGATACCCTTGTTCTCAAGGCGGGTTTTTCAACCGGTGCATCAGATCCAAGAGTGGTGGCTACCGAGCTTTTCAAAGAAGAAGTAGAAAAAGCTACCGATGGCAGGATCACTGTGGAGATACATCCTGACGGAGAATTGGGAGCGGATTCCGAACTGATAAGCGGCATTGTTAACGGTTATGTGGATATGACTGCATCAAGTGCGGGCAATTTTGCCAATTATGACCCGAACGTAGGTATATCAGCTTTTCCGTTCTTATTTGATGATTTTGATGAAGCATGGGCTTTCGTGGACGGACCTACGGAGACAGTGGCCGAAGAAGAGCTCTATAAGAGCAATATCAAAGTCCTTGGGCATTACGATAACGGTTTCAGATGCGTTACGACCACTGAGGAGTATGGCCCCGTGAATTCGGTATCTGATATGGAAGGAATGATCATCCGTACGCCGGAGAATCAGATCGTTATGCAGACTATGATGCTTTTGGGAGCAACCCCTAAGGTCCTTGATTTTACCATGCTTAAGGATGCTCTTAAAAACGGCGAGTTTGACGCACAGGAGAACCCGATACCCGTTATATACAACAACGGGCTGTATGAAGTACAGAAGAATCTTGCAATTACCAATCACAGTTATGACGTTATGCTCTTTGTCATAAGACAGGATATATGGGATTCATTGTCCGAATCGGATCAGAAGATTCTGACAGATGCTGCAGCCAAGGCACAGGCTAAAGACAGAGAACTTGTAAAGAGCCAGACTGAAGAATATATCGACAAACTGGAAGAAGAGGGAATGGTTGTTACTTATCCCGATCTTGAAGAATTCAAAGATGCAACATCATCGGCTGTTGACCTGTTTGCAGACATGTATGATGTAAAACTTCTTAACGAGATAAAATAGCACATATGGGTTGATTGTAAGGAATGATTAAGGTTCATTTATGGGATTGATAATTGTCTTAACGTTAGTATCTGTTGTATCGTTGTTTTGCCTTATCGATTCAATAAGGGTCAAGAGACGTAACTACGGTTTTATATTCATGGAATTGCTCGGAGTATCCAGCAATATCCTTTGTTCCACCCTGCTCAGGGGGAACAATGTTGCTCAGATAAGGGTTGGCCTGATCGTGTTCTTTGTTTCCCAGGCCTGGCTTTATTTTGGCGCGGTCTGGACTATTGCGGGTATGAGCAGGTTCAGACATTTCAAGCGTTATATGATTCCGGTGCTTGTTACATCCATATATAAGACTGTCATTATCTTAAGTACTGTAAACGGTCGAAGAGTCTTTAACATGGCCAAACATATCTTCTTTGGACGTACATGGTGGGTGGCTGAGACTCCTGCGGGCATTCCGCCGATAATCGGATTGCAGGGATATTACATAGCTATGCTTATTGAGGCAGTCATTATGCTTGTGCAGCTTTTTGACTGTTGCAGGCGTTCGGACAAGCTTTTCCGTATCAGATATATCGTTATCATTGTCTGTGAGATAGTCTATCTTCTCCCGGAATTCGCCACCTTTATCCATAAATTGCCGGCGTGGATAATGGGAACGAGTGTCAGTGTTGTGATATTTGTGTGGCATTACTACGTCAATCACTACCAGACTGTCAGACTCAGGAACTGGTCCCTCGTTTCCTTTGCAAATGAGATGACTGACGGATTCGTGCTCTATGACGAATACGATGATCCTATATATATGAATGATCTTCTGAAGAACACATTCACCAAAGAGGAGATAGAAGACTTCCGTGACATACACAAGCTAGATGAGTGGATAGAGCAGAAGGTGAAGGTCGTGAATGCTCATGTCAGAGAATATGTAAGAGACGACGGTTCCAAGGTGTATTTCAATATCAAAAAGAATGTATTGGGGCGTGAGGGATTATCCTTCGGTACTATATATATATTGCATGATACGACCCAGTCTGTTATGAGACTGCTTGCATTGGAAGAGACCAACGAAGAGCTTGAAAGAGTGGCAAGGATGAAGTCTGATTTCCTTGCCAATATGTCTCATGAGATCCGTACTCCCATGAATGCGGTTATCGGTATGGCAGAACTTGCCCTCAGGGAAGATATTCCTCCCAAGGTTGCCGATTATATTACACAGATACAGAATTCCGGTCGTAACCTGTTAAATATAATCAATGATATCCTTGATTTCTCTAAGATTGAAGCAGGCAAGATGGAGATAGTAAATGCTCCTTACGAGCCCATGTCTGAGATTCACGATATAGCCAACGTGCTCGTTACAAGAATCGGTGATAAGCCCATAGAACTTTTTGTTGATGTGGATGTCAATCTGCCTCACCTTTTAGAAGGCGATGCCATGCGCATAAGGCAGATTCTTATCAATCTGGCCAATAATTCCATCAAGTTCACTGAAGAAGGCAGAGTAAGCATTAATCTGACCTGCGACAAGACTTCGGATGATGAGCTTATGCTCACTTATCATGTGACCGATACCGGAATCGGTATTAAGGAAGAGGATCTTGGAAAGCTGTTTCAGAACTTCGTTCAGGTTGATTCCAAACGTAACAGGGCTGTTGAAGGAACAGGACTGGGACTTGCCATATCCAAGAGTCTTGCCGAGGCAATGGGTGGCAGCATTGGAGTAAGCAGTGTGTACGGTCAGGGTTCGGACTTCTATTTCAGTATTCCGCAGAAGGTTATTGATCCCAGCCTTGACATAGTTGTTACAGATGCGGCAAATAAGTGCGCATATGTTTTAAATGATGACATTATTATGGTGGAGAAATTCATCTCTGAGACGAACAAGCTGGCTGTTGAGACAAGACATATCTTCTCGGTTGATGAATATATTGCATCCGGCAAGAATGACTATATATTCTTTGAACTTTATTCATATGATGAAAAGATGAAGGCCTTCCTGAACAAAAACAAGAATGTCATCGGAGTAATGCTTGTTGACTTTGATTCGGATTTCAGACCCCAGCAGGATAATCTGCACATCATGAGAAGGCCACTGACCACATTGGCTATGTTGGCTGCACTTAATGGTGTAGAAGAGAGAGAACTGGTGGAAGAGGCTGAGTACTACAAGGTTGACTTCACGGCACCTGATGCCAAAGTGCTTATAGTGGACGACAACCATGTTAATATTACCATCGCCAGGGGCTTACTTGAATCTACAGGTATGAAGTGTGAGGAAGCACTGAGCGGTAAGGAAGCAATAGAAAAGGTTAAGAAAGAGAAATATGACATCATCTTCATGGATCATATGATGCCAGAGATGGATGGAATAGAAGCAACCCGTATTATAAGAGACACAATACCTGATGCAGCGAATACACCTATCATTGCGTTGACTGCAAATGTAATGGAAGGTGTCAGAGAAATGTTCATAGAAGACGGTATGAACGATTTTGTTGCCAAGCCTATTGATGTAAGAATTCTGATGTCGGTGGTAAGATACTGGCTGCCTGATTACAAAATAAAAGAAGCAGGAACCGTTGCCTCCAGAACTATGAATGCAACATCTCAGGATGACAGTTCAGACATAATCTATCCTTTCTTAGACAGCAGTACAGCCATAGAGAATCTCGGCAATGTCACTCTCTATCATAAGATAGTCGAGGAGTATTACAGGTCGGGAGCCGATAAGGCGGATGCAATAGAAAAGGCCTACAATTCAGAAGACTGGAAGGATTATACAATTAAGGTACATGCCATTAAGTCTGCTTCCAGACAGATTGGTGCCATGAAATTGGGTGATATGGCTGAGCATCTTGAAAAAGCCGGCAATGAAGGAGATCTGGATACTATCAGAGGCAGTCAGGACAAGCTGATGAATGACTACAGAGATCTGCTTGGCAAGCTTGCCCCGTATTTTAAGAAGGAAGAAGAGACCTCAGCTACCGAGATAGATACTGAGACACTTAAGGAACTGGCGGATAAACTTAATATCGCATGTGATAATCTGGATATGGACGGAATGGAAGAAGTGAGAGAAGAGATGAAGAAGTATTCATATCCGGAGAGTGTTGCAGATAAGGTGAAGCAGTTATACAAAGCGATAGATAATCTTGATACGGATGAATGCGGCAGACTTATGGATGAGATATTAAGGGGATAAGGAGACAACATGGACAGTTGTAGAATTTTACTTGCAGGAAAAAACAAATTGCTTATTGATCATATATTCTTACAGCTTGACAATGATTTTGAATGTATGACAACATCGACGCGTCCCGATGATATAATTAATCATCTTAATGCCATAAGGTATGATGCGTTTATCTATTGCGTGCAGCAGGAAGACCGTGATGATTATCAGATGATAATGGGATACAAAGATGCTTTCCTTCGTAAGGGAACGTCTTTTATAGTGGCAGGTTATAAAGAAGAATGTGATCTGTTCCAGAAGACAAGCGGATATATGGCTACAAATATTTATACCATTCCGCTTGCCGTTGAAGATCTGAAGAAGACGATTAAGGAAGTAGCAGAGAAAAATGCCGCTAAAAGGGCAACTCTGGAGGCCCATATGGGTGGATCTTCCAATAAATCCGCATCTGCATCGCCGGTACATGAACCGGAGAAAGAAGCGGAGCGTAAGAGAATACTTGTTGTAGATGATGACCCCATGGTTCTTAAGCTTGTTAAGGGCCATCTGGGAGAAGAATATGATATCGCATCTGCCATAAGCGGTAAGATCGCATATAAGTTCCTTGAAAACAAGAAGGTGGATCTTATATTATTGGATTATGAGATGCCCGAAGAAAACGGACCTATGGTATATGCGAATATACGTAAGATGGACAGTGAAGTGAAGAATGTTCCGATAGTCTTCCTTACGGGTGTCAGGGAGAAGGAAAAGCTTATTACGGCCCTGGCTCTCAGACCCAACGGTTATCTGCCCAAACCCATTAACGGCGAGAAACTTATAAGTACTGTCAGCAAGTTCTTAAGTTAACGGATTGGCCGAACAGATATTGCCGGCTGTAGAATCGGAGGAGAAATTATGAAAAAGGAATTGATAGCAAAGTGAGAAGATTAGGAAGTAATCCAACAGGAAAAACAGGAAGCATTAAGAAGGCAGCGGCAATTTTTTTGTCGCTGCTTATGTTTGTGACTACAGCAGCAGTGGCTGTCGGTTGTGCCGGAAAGGCAGATGCTCAGGCTGCCAAGGATGAGATCTATATTCTTTTTACAAGCGATGTGCACTGTGGCGTAGATCAGGGATTCGGTTATGCCGGCCTTGCACAGCTGAGAGATAAGCTTGAAAAAGATGGCTATGAGACAATACTCGTAGATGACGGAGATTCCATTCAGGGTGAAGTTATCGGAACTATTTCCAAGGGAGAGAAGATCATAAATCTGATGAACGAACTGGGATATGATGTTGCAATTCCCGGCAATCATGAATTTGATTATGGAATGGAAAGATTCTTTGAACTGACCGAGATGGCTGACTTCCCTTATATAAGCTGTAATTTCACACACAAGGATGAGCTTGCATTCAAGCCTTATGTGATAAAAGAGGCAGCGGGACTTAAGATTGCTTTCGTAGGTGTCACCACACCTACTACACCAACAACATCCACACCCAGGTATTTTAAGGATGAAAAAGGTGAGTATATATACGGCTTCATGCAGGACAAGACAGGAGAAAAACTCTACAGCGCGGTACAGGAGGCAGTGGATGCAGCCAGAGCGGAAGGTGCGGATCTTGTGTATGTCATGGCACATCTTGGCAACGAGGCTGATTGCGAGCCCTGGACCTATGCGGATGTGATAGCCAATACAACAGGAATAGACGTAGTGTTGGACGGCCACAGTCATGATTCGGATAAGGTAGTCATGAAGAATAAGGACGGTGAAGATGTGACAAGGGTAGCTGTGGGTACCAAGCTTGCAGGCATAGGTTACAGCCACATCTTAGCTGACGGAACAATAGATGACACGGGAGCCTGGAACTGGAATAATGACATATCAGCTCCGGAACTTCTGGCTATAGATAATGAGATAGGTAAAAAGGTAGATGAGGCACTGAAGGAAGTATCGGAAGGAATGAATGAGGTAGTGGCATCTACCTCGACGGATCTTATGATGGATGATCCAAATAAGGTGGATTCAAACGGAAGAGCCCTCAGGATAGTGCGTTTGACAGAGACCAATCTTGGAGATTTGGTTGCAGATGCCTACAGGGATCAGTCGGGGGCTGACATAGCCTTTGTAAATGGCGGAGGCATTCGTGTCGGTATCAAGAAAGGTGATATCACATACGGAGACATCATAGGAGTTCATCCCTTTGGCAATATGCTGTGTGTTATAGAAGTCACCGGACAGCAGATACTTGATGCTCTTGAGTGGGGCAGCAAGGAGGTTCCGGATGAAAACGGAGGTTTTATACAGGTATCGGGACTGACTTATGAGATAGACAGCAGCATAGATAGCCCTTGTATAGAGGATGAGAATTCCATGTATGTCGGTATCAAGGGTAAGAGGCGTGTTGACAACGTTAAAGTAGGCGACGAACCGCTGGATCCAAATAAGAAATACACTCTTGCCGGTCACAATTATATGCTTTTGGAAAACGGTGACGGATACACAATGTTCGACGGAGCCCCCCTATTGCAGGATTGTGTAAAGTCGGACAATCAGGTTCTTATCGATTACATTACGGAATCCCTGGGAGGAGAAGTCGGAGAAGACTATTCCGATATATACGGACAGGGGCGAATTAAGATTAAAGAATAACGGTAAAATCAAGAATCCCCTCATTACGGATAAGCCGCTGATGAGGGGATTCTTATGGTCTTGAAGAAATTTTGAAAAAACTGTTGACACATTTGGTTTATAGTTATAAACTAAAGATGGTCGATAGCTATAAACCAACCTAAGACTCTTAACATAAGGAGGCATAAAGAAATCATATGGACGATTTATTGTTGTGCGAAAGCGAATATAAACTGATGGACATAATCTGGGACAACGAGCCTGTTGAATCGGGCAAGCTTGTTAAGCTTTGCGAGAGCGGACTGTCATGGAAAAAGTCCACCACTTATACGATGTTAAGAAAGCTTTGTGAGAAGAATCTTGTTGAGAATAACAACTCAGTCGTAAAGGCATTAGTGCAGCGACATGCTATACAGTCACATGAAAGCGAACATGTTGTCAAAAGAACTTTTGGCGGCTCGCTTCCGGCATTTGTCAATGCATTTCTGGGTAACGGAAAACTCAGCAGGAAAGATGCGGATGAACTTATCAACCTCATCGAGACTCATATAGCAGAGGACAGTAAATAATCCTGATAAAAGGTGAAAACCATATGGAAAAAATACTTACTAATTTAGTACAAATGAGTATATACGGAAGCATTGCAATCATAGCGGTGCTGATCTTAAGGAAGTGCTTTGCAAAGTTTCCAAAGAAGATAACATGTCTTTTCTGGATAGTTCCCATCGTGAGATTGCTCTGTCCCTTGAATATCGGGATGACATTCAGTCTCATGAACATAACGGGACTGGGTAGAAATATGGCAGGAGATACAGGCGTCTCACAGGTCGGACCTGCCGTAGATGTGGCACTTGCAAGGCCTTTGTCATTGGATGCACATCAGATGACATCCGTATCTGACACAGTGGAAAAAGCGGCCGCCTTTAACCTTAGAACAGTAATGTTCTGTATCTGGGCTCTCGGTGTCGTAACCATGCTTACATACCTCACAGTGAAGGCTATTAAGCTTCATGTCGGCCTGAAAACTGCCAGAAAAGTGAAAGGCAAGGCATATTATGTGTCCGATGTTATAGAAACATCATTTGTACTGGGAATCATAAGACCCACTGTATATATGCAGGCAGGCTTATCCGAAAAGGAAGAAGCATACATATATATGCATGAACTTACCCATATTAAGAACAAGGATCACATCAGCAGACTCATAGGGGTACTGACAGTGTGCTTACACTGGTTCAACCCCCTTGTATGGCTGGGCTTTATAAGAATGTGCTCCGATCTCGAGATGCGTTGCGATGAGGATGTCATCGATGCAATGGGTTCGCATATTAAGAAAGCTTACTGTATGTCTATGGTGGAACACGCAATGGAACGCAGCAGCATAAACAGAGGATTATATGCGGCGTTTGCCGGGGACAATCATAATGGAAGGGAAATAAAAATGAGAGTAAATAATCTGATCAAGTATAAGAATGTGCCGAAGATACTGGCGGCAGTTGTTATAGTATTTGCAATATGTACAGTTACGGTTCTGTCTTCAAAGGCAGCGGAATTGAAAGAAGAAAAAGATACACCTACTGTGGAAATTCAGGTTACGGAAGATGGCGTAGTATCTACATATGCTGAGCCTGAATCAGAAGAAGAGCATGTAGGCAAACCTGTAGGTGACCCCAATCTCACTCTTGACCTGACAGAAGAGGAAGCTCTTGTGAATTACGGATTCAACGGAATGGAAATTCCCGATGATGTAGAATACAGCGATGAGGGCAGACCTTACAGCAAGAGTTACGATTACAGAACAAACCCTACTTTAAAGAAACTGGCAGAAGTATTCGAGAAGAACGGTTATACGGTAAAGAGCTATGATGTAGATTATCTGGATAAGGAAGGCAACATCAAGACAGGTAAGGAACTCTATCATTTCACGGCAGAAATAGGTGAATATGATGTTGTAAACGTCAGCTTATGTTCGAAAGAATACGGTGATGGAAGTTTCAATGAATATACTGAAGAAGACGGTGTAAAATATACTGAGATAACTGACGGTAGCGATGGCTGGCATATATTCCGTATCTATGATTCAAAAGCGGGATTCATAATGGACGCTGAAGGTGAAGGCGTATTTGACTGGAAATCCATGGGATTGATTGAAGCAGCGAGAAGTAATTAGAAAAATATAATGAAGTCGGATGACTAAATGCCCCGGGCGTAAATGATAAATTCGCCCGGGGTATTTGTATATACAAAAGTGGGATTTGTAGTTTTTAACGTGGATTTTTAGACAATTCCTGTGCTATAATATTACATATATTTTTCAGAGATGAAAAAGGGAAATCTTAAGGGAGAAAAACTACAAACGGAGGCCTTTGGAATGAAGTCAAAAAAGAGAACATCACTTAAAAAGACGTTGCTAAACAGGATCATCATCTATGTTGCGATCATGATAGTGATAATCACTCAGATCAGTGTTAAACTGGCGGCGGACAATATTCAGTCCCTTATGAGCAATGTACTTGCGAGAGAATCGGCTACATATGCAAGTGAGATCCAAAGCTGGTGGAGCAGTATCGAAGAGAGAGTGGGACAGACAGCGGATGTTTTGAGAAATACCCCGGAACTGTCATACGATGATGCATTAAAGATGCTTCTAAAACTCACGGAACTCGATCCCGATTCTCAGGATATATATATTGGATATGGAAAGACAGGCAAGTTCTTGGACGGATCGGGATGGACACCCGATGCTGATTTCGTATTCACAGACAGAGTATGGTATCAGGGTGCTTTGGAAAATGCCGGTGAGATATATTCTTCAGAGCCTTATGTTGATGCGTCTACAGGTAAGACATGTCTTGCCTGTGCGGTAATGATCACAGATGATGTGGTTCTTTCAAGTGACATTAATTTTGATAAAGTATCTGAGAAAGTCGCAAATTTCTCATCTTTGTCAGCTGATACCAAGTATTACATAATCAATAAAGAGACAAAGGATATATTGGTGAGCAATGTTGCAGACAGCGTCGGACAGAATCTGTCAGGAACAACCGATCCTGTTGCAGCGGGACTTGCTCCAATATTTGATTCACTTAACACGAGTGCGACAGCCGGTGGTGACAGAGTCGTTACAGCCAAGTCTGCAGCAGGATCACAGATGTATACTGCAACAGATATCGATGGCACCTCATGGGCAGTTGTAAGTGCTGTTCCTTCTTCTCTTCTGAGTAATGTGATGTGGAGAGTTATGCTGATAACATTCGCAACAGCAATCATTCTGATGGGGCTGTTTGCGGCATTGGTATATATGCTTATCAACAAAGCAATCAATCCCGTTACAAAAGTTACCGAGCGTATCATGGATATCAGTAACGGTGACTTCACAGTCAGACTTACACCTGAAGGCAATAACGAGATTACGACTCTTGCCGAGAGACTTAATGACTATATAGACAATATGAGCAGTACGCTTAACAGCCTGTCCGGTATCTCGGGCAGCATGAACGGCAGTGCCGGAGAATGCTATGATATTTCTCATACATTGGCAGATGCTAACGGTGAGCAGGGAGAGTCAATTGAAAGACTCAATACTACTCTTACCGATATGAACGCATCCATTGACAGTATTGCCAGAGCTGCTACAGACCTTGCAGCCACATCAAGCAATCTTGCTCAGAGCGCAGATGAAGTAAGAATCCTCTGTGACGAGACTCTTGAAGCATCTACCAGCGGTAAAGACGGAATGGACAGCATGACCAAGAACGTTAATACACTGAACGAAACAATTGGCGAGCTGAGTGCTCTTATCAGTGAGACAGCCAAGACGATTGAAGAAGTTACAGGTATTACAGATACCATCAGTGCAATCTCCAACCAGACAAACCTCCTGTCTCTTAACGCTTCGATCGAAGCCGCACGTGCAGGAGAGATGGGCAAGGGATTCGCAGTTGTTGCAACAGAAGTCGGAGCTCTTGCAACCCAGTCTTCCGAAGCTACCGAAAATATCAAGAGACTTGTTGAAGGAATCACAAAGAATATTACAGATATCAGTGCCAAGGCCGAAATATGCGTAACAGATATGGAAGCATGTATGAATGCCGTGGGTGGTGCAAACGAGTCCTTTGACAAGATATACGGACATGTGGCAAAGGCTACGGACGGTATCAGTGAGATCGTAAGCGGTATCGAGAAGATCAATGATGTAGCTGCCAATAACGCAGCAACAACTCAACAGCAGACAGCAAGTATATCAGAAGTACTTGAGCTCAGTAATTCAATCGTTTCCGCAAGCAATATGATCCGCAGAGAGACTGAGAGTATTACAAACATATCAGAGAACCTCAACAAATATGCGGACGAGATCAACGCAGATCTGTCACAGTATACTGTATAGGCACTTCAAAGAATAAAGATACAAAGAACGGAAGGGTGTTTTACACCCTTCCGTTTTTTAATCTGCTTGCTATCATGATGTCTGTTATATCCCGCTATGCTTTTGCTGCTCTAAGTTCGCTCATCTTTTCTTCTATACGGCCCTTCACAAAGTCTGCCAACTGCTTCTTGTTCATCCCCTCAAACTCTTCTCTGTATATGGGCTTAAGAAAATGAACCTGAGTCCTTACTTTTTCATATGTGTTGCTGTTCATGGCCTTGTAGGAATCATATACCGCCACCGGTAATATGGGCGCCCCCGTCTGAACGCTGCAAGAGAAGCAACCGGTTTTGAATTCGATAAGATTATTCTTATTGTCTGTATAACCGCCCTCGGGGAATATGAGGATATTGCGGCCGTCTTTTATCTGAGCGTTAACAGCTTTAATGGAATTGACTATATCTCTGGGATTCTCCAGATCTATCACGACCGCATCAAGCAGTCCGCATACTTGACGGCTCAGGGGTGTATCGGCTGTCTTTTTGGCCCAGAGAACACTGCAGGGTTTTTCCAATGCAAGCAGTATACCCAAAGCATCGTATTTGCCCTGATGGTTGGAATATATGACGAAATTACTGTCAGTGGGAATATTTTCCTTGCCGTATACATCTGTCTCGCATCTTGCCTTCTTCCTCATATTGTCCATTATGAGTTTGGCATATGCAAAACGCTCTTCAAGGGAATATCTGTCCTTGTCGGCAATCATCTTATTGGCCTGAGGAATCTCCTTAAAGGCGTCAAATATACTGAATAAAATTGTAAGTTTGAATCTCAGATTAAACATACGCTTTAGCTTCCTTATGAAAATCTATATATTAATATAAACTATTCAT
Source organism: uncultured Lachnospiraceae bacterium (assembly GCA_902779505.1). Lineage (GTDB taxonomy): Bacteria > Bacillota > Clostridia > Lachnospirales > Lachnospiraceae > Colinaster. Next base: position 2,216 of record CACZBZ010000028.1, on the reverse strand, counting down.
AGCGAATGCGCCATATGCCATCGTTAAGATTGTAGAAGATTCTTACTATGCGCTCCCTGGCAAATACCATGATCTTACATTCATAGGAATAAATCCTGCTGGATACTATTATGTCGTTTGGCAGCTTGTTCTTGTCGGCTACGTGAAGTTCTCTGTAGCTTCGAACTGTGTAGGTCTGAAATTCGCCGTCCTCATCTTTCAGTCTGATGCGAAGAGGGATGATACCTCCATCGAATCTGTGCTGACAGATAACCTCTATGGAATTGTCCTTTGATTCGATAACCATCTTCCATCACCTCAATTAGATGATAGAACAGATGTTCGAAAAAGTAAAGACAAAAAATCGGCCCGGGGATTGTTATCCATGTGGGCCGATGTCTTTTGCGTTTTTATTGTTTTGACTAAAGCGAAGAGCCGTCAGACGGAGCTGTTTTTTCGCCGGCATTGCCACTCCGGCGTTCTTTTCCGCCACCGGGCATAGCACCGCCACCGGGCATGTTTCCTTCGCCTTCCGGTATGCCATCTGGCATTACACCGGGAGTGATATTCTCAAATGAATCCGCCACCCATTCCGAATCCCTGACCACCGCCGTAGATAAGTCCGTCCATAGTGATGCTCTCACTGAGAGATCCGGCGGTAACAGTATAATCATTGCCTTCTTTTATCTCGGGCACGGAGAAGAGAATGGAATTGTATTCCTTGGCCGGTGTGTAGCTTATGATCTCATTGCCGTCAGCATCAAGGAGTCTTGCTGTTACGGCAGCCTTAACAGTCTCTGAGAAAGTATAGAGTATTGAACCCTGTGTGGAATCATCTCCGAAATTACATGCCATCTGAGAGAATCCCGCAGCAACAAATATTCCGCCTGTTACAGTTGCGGATGTTCCGTAATCCAATGCGGCGTTTCCGCCATCTGCTGCACCGCTTACATAGGTCTCACCGCCAGTTACCGTCACGGATCCGTTGGAATCTATACCGTCACCGCCTGCGTTGATATTGATGAAGCCACCGGATATAGCAAGTATACAGCTGTCATCGCCTGCCATTTTGGCAGTTTCGTCGTCGTTGTCTTTATTCACTGCGTTGATGCCGTCATCGCTTGATGTGATATCGATATTGCCACCGGTGATATATATTTCAAGGCCTTCAATGCCTTCATAGCAGTCCATGACAGAGATATTGCCGCCGTCTATGCGGACACTGTCCTTGCCCTGAAGGCCTTTGCCTTCGCTTGCCGATATGTTATAAGTTCCGCTTGTGATCACAAGATCATCCTTGGATACAATGGCATGTTCGCTTTCGCAGACAACACTGAGACTGCCTTCGCCGTTAAGAGTCAGGTCTGCTTTGGAGAAGATGGTCCCGTCTACATTGTTATCATCTGTCTGTTCAAATTCGCCGCTGCTCAGGAGACTGTTCTCGGATCCTTTGGCAGTGGTGATGAAGACCTTGTCGGCCTGCTTAACATATATGCAGGCAGCCGATGAATTGCTTATGCTCGCACCGTCAAGGACAAGATGTACCTTTTCATTCTCGGCATTTACCACTATCTGTCCGTCAGACAGACTTCCGGATATCAGATAGGTGCCTGCGGAATTGATATTTATAACATCGCCGTCTATGTCCACATTCTTGCTGTCACAGCTGCTTGCCGAGTCTGCAAGAGTGATGGTCTTGTAATCGTCATAAGATGTGTCATAATCTGACTTTGTGTAGAGATCCTCCGCAGTTTCTTCACTTTCTTCAATTGTTGCCTTACCTGAAGATGCGGGTATCAGATCTGTCACACTGTCTATGCCTTTATAAGAACATCCTGTAAGAGATGCGGCCAGTAGAGAACACAGAAAAACGGCCATGAATCTTTTCTTCATATGTCAAAAACCTCCTTTGTGGGGATTGTTAATATTATAAGGCTGCTATGGGAGTTTCAGCAACAGACAGACTGATCTCAAGGTTGCCGTTGCGGGTACGAAGCTCGTCAATCATACTCTTCTCCAGTCCTTCGGCATGCATGGCCACGGAATATGTAAGCCTGTTGAGGCTGCCGAGGTTGCTGGTCTTGACTACTTTAAGAGATGATGAGTCCGTATATTTTGCAAAGATGTCATCGAAGATTCCGGCATATTCCAGATCTTCGGGAATTGTTATATTCAGAACCTTCTGAAGCTCACTCTTTTTGGAAGAGAAGAGTCCGCTTGATTCATACAGGAATATG
>CACZBZ010000027.1 GCA_902779505.1 uncultured Lachnospiraceae bacterium | reverse complement strand
TTCATTCCGAAAATGTCTCGACTTTTGGATGCGGCATGTGTTTCCATCGGATTCTGCATTATGAATCCTGCTGATAACACAAATGCAAATACAAAAACTAATAGTCTTTTAAAACCGAATTGTTTTCTCATATTGAATTCCCCCTATCCCCTAATTATAGCACTATTGGGCCAACGCAACACCATTTTTCTTTGTTATTATTGCTTTTTCCTTCACAGCTCACAGGATATGGCGAGATAAGTAATGGAGGGCTTCAATAACATCATATGGCGAGATAAGTGATGGTGGTCTTCATGCGGTAAAAGGGCTCCTTTAGGGGCCCTTTTACCGCATGACGTCTTGCAATGCAAGACGTCAATAATAAAAAAAATCCTCTCAGTTGTGCAAGCACACTGAGAGGACTTTTTTCCTTATTGAGACCTCCATTACTTATCTCGCCATATGATTCTTCCTTTACTCAGGTCATAAGGGCTCATCTCCAGGGTTACTTTGTCCCCGGGGAGGATTCTGATAAAGTTCTGTCTTAACTTTCCACTGATATGGGCAAGTACGACATGGCCGTTCTCAAGTTCAACTTTGAACATTGTGTTGGGCAATTTTTCTACTACTGTTCCTTCTATTTCAATTACATCTGCTTTAGACATCTAACTCTCTCCTATTATAAAAGTGTTAATATTTCCGGTTCGCCGTCTGTGATCAGGATGGTGTTTTCATAGTGTGCTGAGGGACGTCCGTCTTCAGCAACTACTGTCCAGTCATCATCCAGCCATTCAACATCGGCTCTGCCCATGTTGATCATAGGCTCTATTGCAAGTGTCATACCTGCTTCAAGCTTAGGACCTCTCCTGTTCTGTCTAAAGTTAGGTATCTGAGGATCCTCATGAAGGCTTGTTCCTATACCGTGGCCTACCAGCTCTCTTACAATTCCGTAGCCAAGAGGCTCTATATAATCAGCAATGGCATTTGAGATATCAAAAAGATGATTACCTGCCTTAGCCATCTTTATTCCCGCAAAGAAACTGTTTCTTGTTTCGTCTATGAGTTTCTGTGCTTCGGGAGATATCTGGCCGATACCATAGGTTCTGGCCGCATCGGAATGGTATCCTTTGTAGATAAGTCCCGCATCGAGACTTACTATATCTCCTTCTCTCAAGATTCTGTGCTTATTGGGAATTCCGTGAACGACTTCCTCGTTAACGGATACACAGATTGAAGCGGGATAGCCGTTGTAATTCAAGAAGTTGGGAATACATCCGTAGCTTCTGATAAGCTTATCACCGAGCTTGTCAACTTCAAGAGTGGACATTCCCGGGTGAAGTGCCTGTCCCAGCTCATCGTGCACCTTTGCAAGAATCTTGCAGGATTCTCTCATTAACTCTATTTCTCTCTCGGATTTGATTGTAATAGCCATATCTTCAGCCCTCTGATTAATCCAGTATTGCAGTTATTGCTGCAAATACATCCTTCATGTCCTGTGTTCCGTCAACAGTCTTAAGAATGTTTCTCTCTGTATAGAATTCAATAAGAGGCTGTGTCTGTGCATGGTAAACATCCAGACGCTTCTTAACTGTCTCGGGCTTGTCATCATCACGAAGTACAAGTTCGCTTCCGCACTTGTCGCATACGCCCTCTTTCTTGGGAGGAATATGCTCGATATGATATGTTGCTCCGCATGAAAGGCATGCACGTCTTCCTGACATACGCTTGATAATGTTCTCATCGGGAACATTAACATCTATAGCATAATCAATCTTGTCACCAAGCTTGTTAAGCTCATTCTCAAGTACTTCCGCCTGAGGAATTGTACGTGGGAATCCGTCAAGAACATAACCATTCTTGCAGTCATCTGCTGCAACTCTGTCAAGAAGAATCTTAACTGTAAGCTCATCGGGAACCAGCTTACCCTGATCCATATATGTCTTCGCTTCCTTACCAAGTTCAGTGCCGTTCTTGATGTTGGCTCTGAAGATATCTCCTGTTGAGATATGAGGAATGCTGTACTTTTCTGCTATCATTTTTGCCTGGGTACCTTTTCCGGCTCCGGGCGCACCTAACATAATAATCTTCATTCTGAATAATCTCCAAATAAACGCGTTAATGGACAAGGCGCATAACACGCCTTGTCCCTTAATATTAACAATTAATCATTTAAAAAGCCCTTGTAATTTCTTACAAGCATCTGAGACTCAACCTGCTTGATGGTCTCAAGAATAACGCTGACAATGATGATAAGACTTGTACCGCCGAATGATACTCTGGCATTAAATACACCATTGAATAAGAAGGGCAGAACACCTACGATTGTAAGTCCGCATGCACCGATAAAGATGATGTAGTTCAATATCTTCTGTAAGTACTCTGTGGTAGGCTTGCCGGGTCTGATTCCCGGAACGAAACCTCCGTTCTTCTTCATGTCATCACTGAGCATCATTGGATTGAATGTTATTGATGTATAGAAGTAAGCAAAGAATACTACTAACAATACATATATAAGCAATCCAATTGAATATACCGGTGTAGCTGATTTGAACCAGTTACCGGAATTGAGGGTCTTGAGAACTTCTGCTCCGAATCCCTTACCTGATACTCCGAGGAGTGAACAGATGATAAGCGGGAACTCCATGATTGAGCTTGCGAAGATAATAGGGATAACTCCGGCTGTGTTGATTCTAAGCGGAATATTTGTTGACTGTCCGCCAACCATTCTTCTTCCCTGTACCTTCTTTGAATACTGAACAGGTATCTTTCTCTCACCGCTGTTAAGCAGGATAACGAGAACAATCATGAACAGGATTATAGCAATTATTATTATTGCACGAAGCACTGCTACAGCAATTGCCTGATTCTTAACAAACTGCTCAAAAAGTCCTGCTATGTCCTGAGGTATTCTGGAAATGATGTTGATGATAAGTACTATTGAAATACCGTTTCCAACACCGTTTTCCGTAATTCTTTCACCGATCCACATAAGAACTGCCGAACCGGCTGTAAGCGCTGTTATAACCGTTATAACGTTAAGCGCATTGAAATCCTGTAACAAACCGTTTCTTCCGAAACCGATTGCCATTGCAGTTGACTCAATAAGTGCGAGTCCTACTGTGACGTAACGAGTGATCGATACGATCTTCTTACGTCCTTCTTCCCCATCTTTCTGCATCTCTTCCAGCTTAGGAATAGCAATAGTCATAAGCTGCATAATAATTGATGACGTAATGTATGGAGTGATATTTAATGCAAATACCGACATGTTCAGGAATGAACCACCGGTAAAGGCATCAAAGAAATTGAACGCATCCCCACTCTGAGCTGCGAACCAGTTTGCGAAGTAATTTCTGTCAACTCCGGGAACCGGCAGCTGTGATCCGAGACGGATCACAACAAGCATCAAAAGTGTATAGAGGATCTTTGTTCTGATCTCTTTGATCTTTAATGCATTTCTAAGTGTCTTAAACATTAGATCACCTCTGCTGTTCCACCAAGTGCCTCAATCTTTTCTTTTGCTGATGCGCTGAATGCGTTTGCCTGAACGTTGAGCTTCTTAGTAAATTCTCCATTACCAAGGATCTTAACACCGTCCTTAGCGTCCTTAATAAGTCCTGATTCTATCATCTTCTCGATTGTTACAGTAGAACCGCTTCTGAATCTCTCAAGCTCGCTAACATTGATTGCAACGATCTCTTTTGTATTACGATTCTTGAAGCCTCTCTTTGGAAGACGTCTGTATAAAGGCATCTGACCACCTTCGAAACCGATTCTTGGTGCACCAGAACGAGCCTTCTGACCTTTATGTCCCTTACCGGCTGTCTTGCCGTTTCCGGAACCGTGTCCACGGCCTCTTCTAAAATTATCGCTCTGCTTTGAGCCTTCTGCCGGCTTAAGATTAGATAATTCCATGTCCGAACTCCTCCTTATATTATTCTGCGTCCTCTACCTTGAGCATGTATCCAACCTTCTGGATCATTCCCTTAGTAGCGTCATTGTCTGGTAAAATAACAGACTTGTTCAACTTAGTAAGACCCATAGCTTCGATTGTTGCTCTGTTCTTAGGAACAGCACCGATAGGAGACTTTACTAATGTAATCTTTAACATCTTCTGCTTTTTAGCTGCCATGTCTTTCTCCTCCTATTATGCTAAGATCTCGTCAACAGACTTGCCTCTCATCTTTGCAACTTCTTCAGGGCTCTTAAGAGCGCTTAATCCTGCGATTGTTGCAAGAACGACATTCTGCTTGTTGTTTGAACCAAGTGACTTTGTACGAATGTTCTTTACACCTGCAAGTTCACATACGTTACGAGCAGGACCACCGGCGATGATACCGGTACCTTCGGGAGCTCTCTTCAGCAGAACTGTAGCTGAACCGAACTTTCCGATGTAATCATGTGTTACTGAGTTGTTCTCATCAAGTGCGATCTCTACCAGGTTCTTGATAGCATCTTCCTTACCCTTACGGATAGCTTCAGGAATTTCTGTTGCCTTTCCGAGACCGGCACCTACGTGACCATTGCCATCACCAACTACAACTAAGGCAGTGAAGCGCATGTTACGACCACCCTTAACAACCTTTGTTACACGCTTAATAGAAACAACTTTTTCAGTTAATTCCATGTTTGCTGTATCTATGATAGTACGTTTCATGTATATTTCTTCCTTTCCTAGAATTCCAGGCCAGCTTCTCTAGCTGCCTCAGCCAATGCCTTAATCTTACCCTGATATATGAAGCCGCCTCTGTCGAAAACAACTTCCTTGATACCTTTTTCAATTGCTCTCTTGGCAATGGTAGTACCTAAATATGCTGCAGCATCAACGTTATTGGTCTTCTCAACTGCTCCCTTTACATCTTTTTCTACTGTAGATGCAGCTACGAGAGTCTTGCCCTCTGTATCGTCAATGATCTGAGCATACATATGATTATTGCTTCTGTATACCGCCAGACGTGGACACTCAGCAGTTCCACTGAAACGGTTACGAATCTTCATGTGCTTCTTAACACGCACTTCTTGTCTTGATTTCTTGCTAACCATGTCTACTCTCCTTATTTATTACTTCTTACCAGTCTTACCAACTTTACGTCTGATTGTCTCATCAGCATACTTGATACCCTTGCCCTTGTAAGGTTCAGGTCTTCTCTTGTCTCTGATCTCAGCCGCAAACTGGCCTACCTTTTCCTTATCAATACCCTTAACGATAATGATATTCTGTCCGTCAAGTACTGTCTCAATACCTTCGGGATCGGTCATCTCAACTGGATGAGAATATCCAAGGTTAAGTGTTAATGTCTTACCAGCCTTGCTTGCACGGTAACCAACACCGTTAACTTCAAGCTTCTTCTCATAGCCTTCTGTAACACCTATAACCATGTTGTTGATAAGTGTTCTTGTAAGACCGTGAAGAGCCTTCATTCTCTTAAGATCACTGGGTCTTGATACTACTACTTCAGCACCTTCAACCTTGATCTCCATTTCCTCAGGGAGAACTCTCTCAAGTGTTCCCTTAGGACCTTTTACTGTCACTTTGTTATTTTCTGCCACATCTACAGTTACACCTGCAGGAATGGCGATTGGCAATCTTCCTATACGTGACATGCCCGTACCTCCTTACCAGATAAATGCAAGAACTTCTCCGCCTACGCCAAGCTTTCTTGCTTCTTTGTCAGTTATTACTCCTTGATTGGTTGAGATGATAGCTGTTCCCAATCCGCCAAGAACCTTAGGAAGGTTCTCCTTGCTTGCGTATACACGTAAACCGGGCTTAGAGATTCTCTTAAGTCCTGTGATGATCTTCTCATTCTTAGAAGCACCATACTTAAGTGTTATACGGATTGTCTTGAAGTTACCATCTTCAATAATGTCATATTTAGCTACGTATCCCTCATCAACAAGAATGTTGGCAATAGCCAGCTTCATCTTTGATGATGGAACGTCTACTGTATCATGTTTTGCAGTATTTGCATTACGAATTCTTGTAAGCATATCTGCAATAGGATCGCTCATTGTCATTTGATTATGCCTCCTTTACCAACTTGCCTTCTTAACTCCGGGAATTTCACCCTTATATGCTAACTCACGGAAACATACTCTGCAGATTCCGTATTTTCTTAAAACAGCATGTGGACGACCACAGATGCTACAACGAGTATATGCTCTTGTAGAGAACTTAGGCTTACGCTGCTGCTTAATCTTCATAGATGTCTTAGCCATCTTTAATCCTCCTTAATTCCTTGCGAAAGGCATGTTGAACTGTGTTAACAGCTCCTTAGCCTCTTCATCAGTCTTAGCAGTAGTAACAAAGATAATATCCATACCTCTTACCTTGTCGACCTTATCATACTCGATCTCGGGGAAGATGATCTGCTCTTTGATTCCTAATGCATAGTTACCTCTGCCATCAAAAGAATTAGGATTAACGCCCTTAAAGTCACGAACTCGGGGCAATGCAAGGTTTACAAGACGATCAAGGAATTCATACATCTTCTCGCCACGTAATGTTACCTTACATCCGATAGGCATACCTTCTCTTATCTTGAAGTTAGCTACTGAATTCTTAGCCTTTGTTGTAATTGCCTTCTGTCCGGTAATTGTTTCCAAATCCTTAACAGCTGATTCCAAAATCTTAGCGTTCTCTTTTGCTTCACCAACGCCCATGTTGACAACGATCTTATCAAGCTTTGGAACCTGCATAATATTCTTATATCCAAACTTTTTTGTTAATGCATCAACAATTTCATTGTTGTACTGCTCTCTCAGTCTGCTCACGAAAAATGCCTCCTTCCTTGATTAATCGATCACATCGCCAGTTGACTTAGCGAAACGAACTTTCTTATCTTTTTCAATCTTAAAACCTATTCTGGTTGGCTTTCCCTTGTGAACGTACATTACGTTTGAAGCATCAATGGGAGCTTCCATTGTAATGATTCCGCCGTTCTGGTTAGCCATAGAAGGCTTTGTATGCTTCTTGATCTGGTTGATGCCTTCAACAACGACTTTGCCGTTCTTGGCATCTACAGATATAACCTTGCCTTCTTTGTCTTTATCTTTTCCGGCAATGACCTTTACTGTGTCACCCTTCTTAATCTTAAATGTTGCCATGCTGCACCTCCTATAATACTTCCGGAGCAAGAGATACGATCTTCATGAATCCCTTATCACGAAGTTCTCTAGCTACAGGTCCAAAAATACGTGTTCCTCTTGGAGTGTTGTCATCCTTGATGATGACAGCAGCATTCTCATCAAATCTGATGTATGATCCGTCCTTACGACGAACGCCCTTAACTGTACGAACAACTACAGCCTTAACTACATCACCTTTCTTTACAACGCCGCCTGGTGTTGCGTCTTTAACGGTAGCAACAAATATGTCGCCTACACCTGCATATCTTCTTGTAGAGCCGCCCATAACTCGGATGCAAAGTAACTCCTTAGCACCTGTGTTATCAGCAACCTTAAGTCTACTTTCCTGCTGAATCATGCTTTTTCTCCTTCCAAAAACGAAGTATGTACTTCAATCTTACTTTGCTCTCTCTACTACTTCGACAAGTCTCCATCTCTTATCCTTTGAAAGAGGTCTTGTCTCCATAACCTTTACTGTATCGCCGATATGGCTGTCGTTGTTCTCATCATGAGCCTTGAGCTTATATGTTCTCTTAACGATCTTGCCATATAAAGGATGCTTAACGTTGTCCTGGATCGCAACAACAATTGTCTTATCCATCTTATCGCTAACAACCTTACCAACTCTTGTCTTTCTTAGATTTCTTTCCATTGCTATTGCATCTCCTTCTGTGTGATGATTGTCTGAATGCGTGCAATGTTCTTACGAACTTCCTTAATTCTAGCTGTATTATCAAGCTGATTGGTAGCATTCTGGAATCTCAGGTTGAAAAGTTCCTTCTTAGCAGCTACTAACTCATTGCTGAGTTCTGTAGCAGACTTGCTGTTTAAGTCCTGTACGTACTTACTAGTTTTCATTTGCTACACCGCCTTCCAAATCTGCTTTAGAAGCAATCTTACATTTAACAGGCAGCTTATGCATTGCAAGACGAAGAGCTTCTTTTGCAACTTCTTCACTTACTCCGCCGATCTCGAACATTACACGACCCGGCTTAACTACTGCTACCCAATACTCTAAAGTTCCTTTTCCTGAACCCATTCGTGTTTCAGCCGGCTTAGCTGTAACGGGCTTATCAGGGAAAATCTTGATCCATACTTTACCACCACGCTTTGTGTAACGTGTCATGGCGATACGGGCTGCTTCGATCTGATTAGACTTGATCCAGCAAGGCTCAAGTGCAACAAGACCAAATTCACCGTTTGTTATTGTATTACCGCGAAGCGCCTTACCAGCCATTGATCCACGGAACTGCTTACGACGCTTTACTCTCTTAGGCATTAACATTATTTATCGCTCCCTTCCAGGGCCTTCTCTTCCTTGTTCTTTGTAGGAAGTACCTCACCCTTGTAGATCCATACCTTAACGCCGACCTTACCATATGTTGTGTCAGCTTCAGCAAAACCATAATCAATATCTGCTCTTAAGGTCTGAAGTGGAATAGTTCCTTCGCTGTAGAACTCTGTACGAGCCATATCAGCACCACCCAAACGTCCGGAAACGCTTGTCTTAATTCCGAGAGCGCCTGTCTTCATGGTTCTACCCATTGTAGACTTCATAGCACGTCTGAATGATACACGGTTCTCAAGCTGTCCTGCGATGTTCTCAGCTACAAGCTGTGCATCCTTATCAGGTCTCTTGATTTCCTTGATATCTACTGAGATCTTCTTGTCTGTGAACTTAGCAAGTTCCTTCTTTGTTACTTCGATCTCCTGACCACCCTTGCCGATTACTACACCCGGCTTAGCTGTGTGGATTATAACCTTGATTCTGTCTGATGCTCTTTCGATCTCAATCTTAGAAACACCGGCAGCAAATAACTTCTTCTTTAAATACTGTCTGATCTTATGATCTTCAGCAAGATAGTCTGCAAAATCAGCGTCTGCATACCATTTAGAATCCCAATCCTTGATAACGCCAACTCTCAGACCATGAGGATTAACTTTCTGTCCCATTTTGTTCTCCTTCCTATCTTTCGTCAAGCACTACGGTAATGTTGCTCATTCTCTTCTCGATTCTGTAAGCTCTACCCTGTGCTCTAGGTCTTACTCTCTTCATTGTAGGTCCCTTGTCTGCATAGCACTCTGCAATGTAGAGGTTGTCACGGTTCATACCGTTGTTATTCTCGGCGTTAGCGATTGCTGACTCCAGTAACTTCTTAATTATGCTTGATGCATATCTGGGATTGTAAGTTAAGATTGCAAGTGCAGTCTCTACATCCTTTCCTCTGATCGCGTCAAGTACGAAACAAGCCTTCTGTACAGAAACTCTAGCATAAGACAGCTTTGCTGAAGGTCTTGTATCCTTATTCGCATTTCTTTCTCTTTTAATCTGGGATCTATGTCCTTTAGCCATTACGTAAATCCTCCTTTCAGATTTATACGGCCCTCTTATTACTTAACTTTAGACTTCTTTTCGTCCTTGCCATGACCTCTGTAAGTTCTTGTTGCTACGAACTCACCGAGCTTATGTCCAACCATGTCTTCTGTTACATATACAGGTACATGCTTTCTTCCATCATGAACAGCAATTGTGTGTCCAACAAATGATGGGAAGATTGTCGAACGACGTGACCATGTTTTAATAACCTGCTTATTACCTGACTCATTCATTGCGTCAACTGCCTTAAGAAGGCTTGCGTCTGCGAATGGTCCTTTCTTTAATGATCTAGCCATTATTATTCCTCCTAAAATCCGCTATTACTTAATAGCTCTACCGTCTCTTCTTCTTACGATCAACTTGTTAGAAGCCTTCTTCTTCTTACGTGTCTTAAGACCAAGTGCAGGCTTGCCCCAAGGTGTACATGGACCCGGACGTCCGATAGGAGCTCTACCTTCACCACCACCGTGTGGATGGTCGTTAGGGTTCATAACCGAACCACGAACTGTAGGTCTGATACCCATGTGACGCTTACGTCCTGCCTTACCGATATTGATAAGGTTGTGATCGCCATTACCAACAACACCAACTGTTGCACGGCAGATGATAGGAACCATTCTCATTTCACCTGAAGGAAGACGAAGTGTTGCGTACTTTCCTTCTTTTGCCATCAACTGAGCTGCGTTACCTGCTGATCTAACCAGCTGGCCACCCTTGCCGGGATAAAGCTCAATGTTGTGGATCATAGTACCTACAGGGATGTTAGAAAGAGGTAAGCAGTTACCGGGTCTAACTTCGGCTGTGGCACCGTTCATTATCTTCATACCAACCTTAAGTCCTTCAGGAGCAAGGATGTATGACTTCTCGCCGTCTGCGTAGCAGATCAATGCGATATTAGCTGTTCTGTTAGGATCGTATTCAATGCTCTTAACTACTGCAGGGATTCCATCCTTGCTGTTACGCTTGAAATCGATTATTCTGTACTTTCTTCTGTTACCACCACCCTGGTGTCTAACAGTGATCTTACCCTGATTGTTACGTCCAGCGTTCTTCTTAACAGATGTTGTAAGACTCTTCTCGGGACTTGTCTTTGTAATCTCAGAGAAATCAGAACCTGTCATGTTACGTCTGGAAGGTGTATATGGGTTATATGTCTTAATTCCCATGATTTAATCTCCTTTACTAATGTTTGTTATCGTGCTTCATCTGCACATACTCTCTTCTCAGGTTAAGCTGAAAATTAAAGTCCTGCGAAGATCTCAATATCCTTGCTGTCAGCTGTAAGCTTAACAATAGCCTTCTTTGTCTTGGCTGTCTTACCAACTGTCATTCCACGTCTCTTATTCTTGCCATCAAGATTCATTGTGTTAACTGAAGCAACCTTTGCTCCTTCAAACATCTTCTCAACCGCCTCTTTGATCTGAGACTTGTTAGCTTCGGGATGAACAAGGAATGTATACTTCTTTTCACCCATGCCGGACATACTCTTCTCTGTAACAACCGGCTTAAGGATTACATCATAATACTTAATATCTGCCATTATGCGTACACCTCCTCGATAGTCTTAACAGCATCCTGTGTAAGAACCAATGTCTTTGCGTTCAGAATGTCATATACATTGATTGTGCTTGTAAGAGTTGTCTTAACAGTAGGAATGTTTCTTGCTGATAAAACAACCTTCTCATCATTCTCATTGAGAACAACCAGTGACTTGTTGGCAACCTTAAGGTTGTCAAGAACCTTCTGGAAGTTCTTTGTCTTGATCTCATTGAACTCAAGCTTATCTACTACGATGAGGTTGCCGTTTGCTACCTTATCTGTAAGGGCACTCTTAAGAGCTGCTCTCTTCTCTTTTCTGTTAAGCTTGAATGAGTAATCTCTTGGTGTGGGAGCAAATACAACTCCACCGCCTGTCCACTGAGGAGATCTTGTAGAACCCTGTCTTGCATGACCAGTTCCCTTCTGTCTCCAAGGTTTTCTTCCGCCACCTGATACCTCAGAACGTGTCTTTGCCTTCTGTGTACCCTGACGATTATTAGCAAGCTGCTGAACAACAGCCATGTGTACTAAGTGTTCGTTGACTTTAACACCGAATACAGCATCGGAAAGTTCTATTGTTCCAACTTCTTTACCTTCCATATTGTATACCGATACGTTTGCCATCTCTAATGGTCCTCCTTTCAGATAATGTTAAGCCTCAGCTCTTGTTGTCTCTTTAAGTGTAACTAATGCCTTCTTAGGTCCGGGAACCGCACCCTTAACAAGAAGAAGATTCTTGTCAGCATCAACTCTTACAACTTCAAGATTCTGAACTGTAACCTTAACATGACCCATATGACCGGGCATACCCTTGCCCTTAAATACTCTACTGGGTGAAGAACATGCTCCGTTAGAACCCTGATGACGATGGAACTTAGAACCATGCTTCATAGGTCCTCTGTGCTGTCCTAATCTCTTGATAGCACCCTGGAATCCTTTACCTTTGCTGATTGCTGTTGCATCTACCTTGTCGCCAACAGCGAAGATGTCTGCCTTAATCTCCTGTGCAAGTGCATACTCATCAGCGTTCTCAAACTTGAACTCTCTGACATATCTCTTTGCACCAACACCGGCTTTCTTGAAGTGACCCATCTCAGCCTTGTTAACGCCATGTCTATGTGCTACTTCCTTGCGGCCTGACTTATCCTTGCTTACCACCTTTTCCTTCTGGTCAGCAAAACCAACCTGAACTGCTGAGTAACCATCGTTCTCAACTGTCTTGATCTGTGTTACTACACAAGGACCGGCCTCAAGTACTGTTACAGGTACGAGCACGTTGTCTTCGTTGTAGATCTGTGTCATACCAATCTTTGTTGCCAAAATTGCTTTCTTCATTTTCTTTCCTCCTTAACCACCTAATAGCGGAACGAATAACCCGTTCATACTAGAAGAAGGTTTCTTGCTTTAATTACTTGTTCTTCATTTTGATGTCGATGTAGACACCTGCAGGCATCTCCAGTCTCTGAAGAGCATCTACTGTCTTAGGTGTGGGTGTAATGATATCGATGAGTCTCTTGTGTGTTCTCTGCTCGAACTGCTCTCTCGAATCCTTATACTTATGAACCGCTCTTAAGATAGTAACAACTTCCTTCTTTGTAGGAAGAGGTACCGGTCCACTTACCTGTGATCCGTTCTTCTTGACTGTTTCGATGATTTTTTTGGCAGATGCATCTACTAACTGATGATCATAAGCCTTGAGTGTAATTCTCATAACTTGATTTGCCATAAAAAAAGTCGCCTCCTTTTCGCACTTTGATATTGAATAAGTACGACAAGCGGTGACTGTACACATTTCCGTGTGTGTCCTTATTTTTTTATCGCACAGGGAGACCCCTGTGTTCAAAATAGTGACCTTAACACGTTGTTTCTAACTAAATTAGACCTACTTGTACAGTGACTTGTCGTCAGTTTCTAACATGACCTTCGCTCCACGGAAAAACCTACCTGACCTCTCGATCGGCAGCAACCTCACGCTTCATAGCTATCATGTCACAGCAACGTATATATTACACTATAAAAATGCTTATTGCAAGTGTTTTTTACAAATTTTTTCAGCTTTTTTCAAAATCTGTTTCTTCTTATAATAATACAACTTTTTATTTGCTTTTTTGGGCAACAGAAAACGGATGCCATGTCAAGCATCCGTTCCTGTTTCCCCCGCACACATTTATAAAAGAATTGTAATCGATAATTATTTTGCAGACTCTTTCCTGCTCATCTGATACTTGTATGTACCAAAGCCTATAAGTGCTGCTGCCGCAAGTGCTGCCAACAGCCACACGAGGCTAAACTGCTCATCCTCAAAATCAACGTTTGCTGCAAGAGGAACATCGTTTGGTGAAAGTTTTTTAAGTTCCTTCTTATTATTGTTCGTCTTATTGGCATTGTTGCCAAGAATCGCATTGCCGTCCGCAAGAGGAATCTGATTGTCCGCAAGGGCCACTCCTCCGTTGGCAGTGTTTGCTGCGTTTGCTACGCCTGCGGCGATTCCCTGACGAACGCTCGATGTTACTACTGCTCCTCCGCCGTTATTTGTTGTTCCCTGAGGATTGGTAACTGTTCTTCCGCCTACCAGTACAACATCATCATCTTCATCAAATGAAGGTGCAGCTGAAGTTCCGTTTGCTACTGCCGGTACTATTATTGCATCGGCAAGTTCTTTAGCCTTGTCTGCTGCCTTTCTTGCAGCTCCGGCGGTCTCCTCAAGTTCCTCAGCAGTTTTAGCTGATGTCTCGTACTTTTCCTTAGCCTGACTGCATACAGACTTCGCATTGGCAAGAGTTGCTTTAAGCTCTATTTTCTTTTCTACAGTTACATCCTGGAATTTAATCTTCTTAAGAGCTTCCTTGGCGTCTTCAACCGCCTTTAATGCAGCTGTGTATTTTGCCAATGCTGCCGCTTCGTCAAGTTTTGCCTGTGCAGCTGCGCTTTCAGCTTTCTTAGCCTTCTCATCAGCAAATGTTGCTGCATATACAGCCTTCTGTGTATCGTTAATAGTCTTTACAATGCACTTATCACTTGTAAGAGCTACAAAATAGCTTATGTTCTCCTTATCGCCATTGACAACGTCGAATGTATAATACGCTCCGTCAAGGCTGATATATTCGTGGTAATCACCTACGATCTCGAATCTTTCATATGCCTTGTCGATGCTATCTTTTAAAGCAAGAGTTCTTACCACAAAATCTACAAGATTTGTATCTTTCAAAGCATTCCTGTAATCCTTGAGCAGATTAATGAAGCTTTCATCTTCTGTTGCATTCTTATATTTTGTTGCATCGCTGTTAACGGTGTTAAAATCGCTTGTAGACTCAGCAGCTTTGCCAATATACTGCTTGAACGCAGCCTGCTCCTCTACAGTAAGTTCATATGTGAATGTCTCATCTGCTGTGAAGAAACAATCATCAACACCCTTTACAAGATCAGTCAGCTCATTGTATGCGTTCCGCTTCTCTGTAACATTGTCAGCTGCTGCTTTCTTTGCAGCGTTTGCGCCGGCTATTACGGTATTGTTCTGATATGCGATAGCCTGGTTTGCTTTATTTATTGTAGTCTGATTACTGCTTATCTCTGTATTCTTTGCACTTATCTGTCCGTCTAAAACGGCTTTTGCAGCAACTGCTGCATCATATGCCTGTACATAGGCCTTTGCTTCATCGATATCTGACTGTGTATAACGACCTATTGTAACGGTCCAGTCCCTAATCTTAACTTTTATGGGATCGCCCGCTTTCTTGCCGGCAACTTCTCTCTTATCATCTATCTTCTTTGCAAGTATATTGTTGACAGAGAGCTGATAAGTATCACCATCCCCAATTGTGTTCTCATAAGCTTTATAAGCATCCGAATTCTTTATTTCATTTATTTCACCGTTCAGAGTCTCAATGTTGCTGTTAGCCGTCCGGATGATTCCATTCTGTCTTTCTTTCTCTTCATTTGCTGTTTTTATTATCAGATTCTGTGCTTCATCAACGTTTCCCTGGTTTGTAAGTCTGGTAATCCCTGCCTGATGTAAGGATTGCAAGATCATCAATAGCCTTGTCTGCTTTTGAAGCCGCAATCTGTGCTGCGTTTTTTGCATCTTCAGCATCCTTGGTTGCTGTCTCAAGACCTTTCATTGATGCATCATAAGCATCTTTTGCTTTCTTGAGATCCTCTTCTGCCTTATCTAAAACACCCTGAGCTGCTTCGATGGCATCTTTTGCAGCCTTCTTCTGTGTTTCAATGTCTCCGTCTTTCTGACCTGCAAGAGTTTCGTAATCCTTGAGAAGCTTGTCAAGTTCCTTCTGGGCATCATCCGCAATTTTCAATGTCTTATCATAGGCGTCCTTTGTAGCCTTTACGGCATCCTGTGCGTCTGTCAAAGCGCCCTCTGCCTTCTGTGCTGCAGCATCGGCTTCCCCTGCCAATGCCTGCATGCCTCTCTTGTCAGTTGTTCCTGCAGCTATTGCATCCTCTATCTCAGTAAGTTTTCCTTCTGCAGTTGTTTTTCCATCTGTAATGTCGCCGGTTGCATTGCCAAATGCTGTCTCCGCATCTGTCAGTGCCTTATCGATTGTCTTATTACCGAGATCTTCGTAGACAGCTGCCATTGCTTCGTCAGCTTTCTTAACAATCCCTACCGCATCGTTCTGTGCTTTGCTTGCTGCTGTCTCGGTATCTGTCTTATCCTGATTAGCTGCATTCTGTGCAGTAGTTACCTTTCCTGCCGCCTCCGTAACTGCTCCCCCTGCTACATCGACCTTTTTACCTTCTTCCTCGTTATAAATAAGGATAGCTTTTTCAGCCAAAGCTTCTGCAATCTCTGCTGCCTTCTTAGCTTCATCCGCTTCAGTTGCTGCAGTTCCCCCTGCTGCTTCGGCTCCCTCTGCCGACTGTGCAGCGTCTGTTGCAGTTGCTACCGCTCCTTTTGCATTGTCATTAAGATTGCTCTGATCAACATTGTATTCTTCAGCATATACGCTTACACTGCTTAAGACAGGTGCGGCAAGCATGCTTGCTGATAATGTCCATATGAGCATTTTCTTTCCGATTTCTTTTCTTCTCATAACTTCCTCTTCCTTACTTTACATGACCGCATTGCTAATGCATAAAATTCTTTAATTTTTTCCTTATCGCATTTATAATGGTATCATGGTGGAAAAAGAGGGGCAATTACAGTTCAGGTCATATGTGAACAATTCGTGCCAAATAGGACAAATCAATGACTCGTTTACAACATAATATGCCATTAAGCCTCAGAATAGTGCTTTCATCCGCAGCATGTTGTGTCTTGTTAACATCCTGCGGCAGTACAGCCGAACCTGAAGGCATAGGCAGCAATTCAACTATTACATCTGAATACAGTGAGACAGAATCCTCTGACGTGGTATACAGGGACAACACTCCCAAATGCCTTGTTCCGGAGGCCAGCGGTGTGACCACTTACGGAGACGACATCGGCATGATAGATGCTTCCAATGTGAATGAAGGCTATGTGATGGTAGCCTACAACGGGGACAATGAGAAGCCGAAGCTTCAGATATCAGGACCGAAAGGAGTCGACTATTTCTTTGATCTCCACGGCGGTTACGAGACATTTCCTCTGACGGAAGGATCCGGGACTTACAGTTTTACCCTTTATGAGCATGTAGGTAACGGCAATTATTCAACTCTTCTGGAACAGAGTGTTGATGTATCCATCGGAAATGAGTTCCTTACATATCTGTATCCCAATCAGTATGTTAATTTCGATTCCGATACCAAGGCGGTGGCCCTGGGAGCCGAACTTACCGAAAAATGTGTGACCGATCTTGATGCGGTTAGTAACATATATAATTTTGTAACAAGCACTATTACATATGATTACGATGAAGCCGAAAATGTCACCAGCGACTATTTGCCCGATATAGACGAGATTCTTGACACCAAGAAAGGTATCTGCTTCGACTATGCCGCCCTTATGGCATGTATGCTACGAAGCCAGCAGATCCCCACAAGACTTGAAGTAGGCTATGCAGGTGATGTATATCACGCATGGATATCTACATACATAGATGATATAGGATGGGTAAACGGTATCATAGAGTTCGACGGAGTGGACTGGAAGATAATGGATCCCACCCTGGCTTCAACCAACGGCGATAAGAAGATAAAAGATTTCGTTGGTGACGGAAGCAACTACATGACAAAATTTGTATATTAACAATAGGCAGACAAAAGAAAAGGAATGCAATTATGAAAAAGCAGACACTTTCAAAAAATGAGATCGCGGCATTCTGCGAACAGATGGCCATGATTCTGGCCACCGGCATCACACCCAAGGACGGTCTTGAACTGATGGTCAACGACGCCAGAGATGCTGCTACCCACAACATGCTGGAACGACTTATGAGTTTTACTCTTTCGGGAGACAGTTTCTCAAGTGCCGTTAAGCAGTCGGGTTATTTCCCCGAATATGTGGAGAATATGATAGTGATCGGTGAGGAGACCGGTAATCTGGACGAGATCATGCAGTCTCTTTCCAAATACTATACTCACGAAGAGATGGTATCCGAGAACGTACGTAATGCCATAACATATCCTCTTGTGATGATATGTATGATGCTCTTTATCATAGTTGTTCTCATAACCAAGGTTCTTCCTCTTTTTGACAGAGTATTTATTCAGCTGGGTACGGAGATGACGGGTATAGCCGCTTCACTTTTGAAGATCGGTCAGAATATGCAGACATATTCCGTTATACTCATCGCCCTGCTTGTTATCGTAGTATTGCTCATCTTTTTCCTTGGCAGCGTTCCCGCGGGAAAAAAGCTTATGGGCTCCTTAAAAGAATCTTTCGGACCCACCAGACGATTCTATGAAGGTATCGCCTACGGAAGATTCGCCAACGGACTTGCTCTTACTTTAAGCAGCGGTATCGGAATTCACCAGGCTCTTAAAATGGTAAGCGATCTTGTTGAACATGCGGGAGTAAAAGAGCAGATTAAGATATGTGACAATTCCATCGAAGAAGGCAACGATCTTGCTTCGGCTCTTAAAGAAGCGGGACTCTTCGGCAATCTCTATTCAAGAATGATTGCCATAGGTGTCAAGACCGGTAATGTGGATGTGATCCTTGCCAAGATTGCAACCCTCTACGAAGAAGACACCGACAAGAAGCTCAACAATTATATATCTGTTATTGAGCCCACTCTTGTCATTGTACTTTCACTTATTGTCGGACTCATTCTTCTCTCTGTCATCCTTCCTCTTCTGGGAGTAATGACAAGTATAGGATAATTATGGACGGTTTTCGATTACACAGACGCAAACTGAATAAGACTTTCTTAAGCGTTCTTTTCTTTGCAGCCATAGTCGTTGTATTCTTTCTGGCTGTAGGCCTTACGCAAAAGAGCTCGCTTTCGGGAGAAGAAAAGGCTCTGAAGAGTGCCCTCAAGAGGGATATCACTCATTGTTATGCCGAGAACGGCTACTACCCGCCCTCCCTTGACTACATTGAGGAGCATTATGGTCTTCTCTATGATCCCGAAGCCTTTTTCATAGACTACAGACCTGTGGGAGGCAATATCTTCCCGGATTATACGGTAGTTCCCTTAGGAGGTGCCTATGCCAAGTAAGAGACGAAACAACAGACATACCGTGGATATGCTTTTCGTGCTGGCGCTTTTTTGTACTTTTGCCGTATGTGCTTCCCTGGTGATCGCATTCGGAGCGCATATATATCAGAAGACAGTATCCAATATGGAAGATCATTTCAATCTTCACACCGCATCTTCTTATATTACCCAGAAGATTCATTCCCATGACGAAGCCGGAATGGTGGAGCTATCCAATCTGGATAATAAAGACTGCCTTATCCTTAAGGACGTTTACGGAGATAAGGAATATCTGACCTATATATATGAATATGACGGAGTACTTAAAGAACTCTTTGTTGCTTCAGATGCTTCCGTACATCCCGGAGACGGACAGGACATCCTCGATATAAAGGATTTTTCTGTTGACCTGGACGGTCAAATAATTCACGTGTCCATTACGGATCAGAAGGAACAAAGCATTAATTCCGCTATATATCTACATTCAGAGGACTGATAAATGAACAAATCCAAAGCAGGAGTATTCCTGATGGAACTTACAATTGCATTATTCTTTTTCACTCTTGCCTGTGCGGTATGCATCCAGCTTTTTGTTCAGGCTCACACCCTTAACAAAGAAGCTGCCGCTGTGTCGGAAGCTCAGACAATATGTTCAAGTGTGGCCGATGAATATCTATCCGGAGAGACATTCTGCTCCCTCACAGTCAGCAAGCATAAGAGACTGGAGGTGACTGAAGAATGAAAAGACGCGGCGTTAATATGAACATCGGAACTTCATCTCTGCTTCTGATCTTTGTGGTACTTAGCCTTGTTTCTTTTGCCGTGCTGTCATTGTCTTCGGCAGTCACCAACCGTAATCTGGTTACTGCTTCAGGGGAAAATATCGACAACTATTACAAGGCATCCAACGAGGCCATGTCCATGATTGACGACTTCGACAGAAAGGCTGTCAGTTCCTATATGTCGGGAAGTCCCATGTCCGGTCATGACTCCTTTGATATAGAAATCAACAAAAACAGTTCTCTTCATGTCAGTGTTAGTTATCACAAGCCTGACGAAGAGGGTCATGTAATGTCCGTAGACGAATGGAAAGTGATTACGGAAGCACCTGAGATTGATATGAAGATTAATGTATTACATTAAGTTAAAATATTGCGAAAAACATAAAAGAAGACGCCTCCTCACGGGGCGTCTTCTTTATGTAAGGATCTCATTACGTACTCTGTTAAATACGAAATCTTCGTATATCTTTTTTACTTCCGCTTTTTTACCGCGGCTTATGGGAATCCTTGTACCATCCTTCATTATGAATTCATTGTCTTCCATCTTTTTGACATGATAGAGATTCACAATATAACCCCTGTTAACCACACAGAGATAATCAAGATCGGCAAACATCTCTTCCAGTTCGCCCTGGGTTGTTCTGAAGCAGACATCCTCAGCCAGATTCATATGAAGGGTTATTTTATGGTTGTAATGCTCTGTGCTGACAATATCTCTTGGAATCACTACCTGACCGTCCGGCAAAGTAAGGGTCTGGAGAGATGTTCTGACAGCGGGTGTCACTCTCTTCATCATTGTTACAACCTGATCATGGTTGTAGGGTTTCAGAAGATAGAATACTGCACCTACTTCGTAGCTTTCCATAGCATATTCATTACTTGAAGTACAAAATACAAGGGGCACTTCGCCATCTTTCTGTCTGATGGCTCTGGCAGTATCCACACCGTTCATTCCGTCCATATAGATGTCTAAGAAGATAATATCGTATCTGACATCTTCCGCAATGGCTTTCAGGAATTCATCCCCGCTTGTAAAATGCTCCACCTGAATCTTTTCAAGGCCTTCATCTTCCACATATTTGTCAATATGCTTGGTTAAGAGTCTGGCTTCAATCAGCTGATCGTCAATTACGGCAATTCTCATATGCTCCACCTAATCTTTAATTCCCCTTGGATTATTATAGCAAATAAAGCTGATTTCTTCTATGTTTATCATCATTTTTTTCTTGTTGTAACAAACATATCTTGGTAATATATTCTTATGGTTAAAGAATTGCTTAAGCGTATAAAAGAAGATTATTCGCTGTTAGATGAAAACATATATGTAGGAGACCGAAAAAAGAAGAATATGCAGGTAATGTGTATTATCTGTATTCTCTTGGCCGTCACCACATCCATAACCACCATAATGAACATATATGACGGTAATATGATAATGGCCATGTCCACCGGTATGATATACCTCTTAACCATTATCGGAGCCGTTTTTTCCACTTCATATAAGTTCAAAAAGGTATCTTCCTTTACTTTCGGTTTGGCTCTGATAATTACTTTTACCTACTATACTATTTCGGGTAACAATGATGGTTTTGCCGTGTTATGGACCATGCTTATCCCACCCACAATGATGTACGTCATCAACGTTAAGATAGGGCTAATCATATCTCTCTATTTTGAAGTCCTTTTCATGGCTCTCTTTTACAGTCCTCTGAGCAGTCACTATGTAACTGTCTACGGAAGAATATTTGTTGAGAGATATCCCATACTCTACGGAATAGATACTCTGATAGCTCTGGTTATGATGACGCAATACCATATTTCCTGTGTTCACGTCATTCAGACCGAGGAAAAATTAAAAAATCGTATCCTTGAAAGCCGCAACGATCTTTACAATGCGGAATTGGAACTGGAAAAAGCTTCCAGACAGATTGACAGAGCCGAGAATAAGGAGTTGATCACGGTTAACGATATTCCCGATGACTATGTGGTGATCAACAAAGCTTCCGGCTTGTCCGACTGCCTGGGTGACGAAGAATTCTACAACGAACTGCTGCAGACTTTTTACGATCAGGGACTGGGCTATCTTCTCCAGATAAAAGATTATGTGGAGGATGAGGACTGGGAACGCTATAAGGTACTTGTTCATTCCATAAAGAACACTTCACGTACCATAGGTGCTCTTACATTTTCCGAGTTAAGCAAGACCCATGAATATGCCGTAAGAGACAATGACATCAATTATATAAAAGAGCATTACCTCTTCTATCTTGCAGCATACGGTAAGCTTCTGGCAAATATCAGAAAGGAATTGGCTGACTGATTTATTTATTTTTAACATCAAAAACCCCGGACATTGGGTGTCCGGGGTCTTACTATTTCTCGATCTATTCTTCAGTTACTGTTTCAAGATCTTCTTCAGCTTCCACTTCAGTTACTTCTGCTTCTTCAGCAACTTCGAACTGAGCATCCAGCTTATAATCTGTACTGAGCTTAACATCTCTGTAACGCTTCATACCTGTACCTGCAGGAATCAGCTTACCGATAATGACATTCTCCTTAAGACCTACAAGCGGATCAACCTTACCCTTGATAGCTGCTTCCGTAAGAACCTTTGTGGTCTCCTGGAATGATGCAGCTGAAAGGAATGAGTTGGTAGCAAGTGCTGCCTTGGTAATACCAAGGATGATCTGTGTAGCGATCGCAGGTGCTTTTCCTTCAGCCTCAAGTGCCTCGTTAAGATCCTCAAAATCAAGTACATCCATGAGTGTGCCCGGAAGAACATCCGAATCACCCTTCTCATCAACACGTACCTTCTTAAGCATCTGCTTAACGATTACTTCGATATGCTTATCAGCGATATCAACACCCTGAAGTCTGTATACACGCTGTACTTCCCTTAAGAGGTAATCCTGTACTGCACGGATACCCTTGATACGAAGAAGATCGTGAGGATATACAGAACCTTCTGTGAGTTCGTCACCGGCTTCTACAAAGTCATCCTCAAGAACCTTGATGTGTGATCCGTAAGGAATAAGATACTTCTCTTCCTCGCCAGTCTCGGCATTGGATACAACAATCTGACGGCCCTTCTTATCTTCGGTAATCTTTACATTACCTGCAATATCACTGATGATTGCAAGTCCCTTTGGTTTACGAGCCTCAAAAAGCTCCTCAACTCTGGGAAGACCCTGTGTGATGTTATCACCGGCAACACCACCTGTATGGAAAGTTCTCATGGTAAGCTGTGTACCGGGCTCACCGATTGACTGAGCTGCGATAATACCAACTGCCTCACCAACCTGTACGGCCTCACCTGTTGCCATGTTGGCACCGTAGCACTTAGAACAGATTCCGTTGTGTGTACGGCAAGTAAGGATTGTACGAATCTTAACAGAAGCATCACGTCTGAGCTCACCGTCTACAGTGTAAGGTACTTCCTTACCGTCTATCACTTCCACACCTGATGAAAGGATCTTAGCGGCTCTTGAAGGAGTGATCATATGGTTCTTCTTAACGATCACATTACCTTCTGTATCCTTGATCTCATCAACAGAATATCTACCTGTAATTCTGTCTTTGAGCGATTCAATACTCTCTTTTCCGTCCATGAAAGCCTTAACTCTCATACCACGGATCTCGTCTCTGCCTTCACAGCAATCCATCTCTTTGATGATGAGCTCCTGCGAAACGTCAACCATTCGACGTGTCAGGTAACCTGAATCGGCTGTACGAAGAGCTGTATCTGAAAGTCCCTTTCTTGCACCGTGTGCTGAAAGGAAGTACTCCAGAACGTCAAGTCCTTCACGGAAGTTTGACTTAATGGGAAGCTCGATTGTACGACCTGTTGTATCGGCCATAAGTCCTCGCATACCTGCAAGCTGCTTGATCTGCTGGTTAGAACCACGGGCTCCCGAGTCAGCCATCATGAAGATGTTATTGTATTTATCAAGACCGTCAAGAAGGTCTTTTGTAAGTCTTGCATCGATCTTATTCCATGTATCGATAACCTCACGGTATCTCTCTTCTTCTGTAATAAGACCTCTGCGGAAGTTCTTACCAATCTTATCAACAGTCTCCTGTGCTTCCTCAAGAAGTCCCGGCTTAGAAGCAGGTACTGTCATATCGGAAATAGAAACTGTCATTGCTGCTCTTGTAGAATACTTGTAACCTGTTGCCTTGATTCCGTCGAGTACCTCTGCGGTTATTGAAGCACCGTGTACGTTGATAACTTTTTCAAGTATCTGCTTAAGCTGCTTCTTACCTACATGGAAATCAACTTCAAGAATAAGCTTGTTCTCAGGCTTTGTTCTGTCTACATAGCCAAGATCCTGAGGAAGGATCTCGTTGAAGATGAAACGACCCAGGGTTGATGTAACAATACCCGTTACTGTCTCACCGTCGATTTCTTTTGTAACCTTTACATTGATACGTGAATGAAGTGTACACTCACCGTTTTCGTATGCAAGGATTGCTTCGTTGATATCTTTGAAGTTCTTACCTTCACCGATAGCTCCTTCTCTCTCCTGAGTAAGGTAGTAGATACCAAGTACCATATCCTGTGAAGGAACGGCAACGGGACCACCGTCAGAAGGCTTGAGCAGGTTATTGGGTGACAGAAGTAAGAATCTACACTCTGCCTGAGCCTCTACTGAAAGAGGAAGATGTACAGCCATCTGGTCACCGTCGAAGTCGGCGTTGAAAGCCGTACATACCAACGGATGAAGCTTGATAGCCTTACCTTCTACAAGAATAGGCTCGAATGCCTGAATACCAAGTCTGTGAAGTGTAGGAGCACGGTTCAGCATAACAGGATGCTCTCTGATTACTTCTTCAAGTACATCCCAAACGCTGTTATCAAGTCTCTCTACAAGCTTCTTAGCGTTCTTAATATTCTGTGATATACCGCGGCTTACAAGTTCCTTCATAACGAAAGGCTTGAAAAGCTCGATGGCCATTTCCTTGGGAAGACCACACTGGTAGATCTTAAGTTCAGGTCCGACTACGATAACCGAACGTCCTGAGTAGTCTACACGCTTACCGAGAAGGTTCTGACGGAAACGTCCGCCCTTACCCTTAAGCATGTCTGACAGAGACTTAAGTGCTCTGTTACCGGGTCCTGTTACAGGTCTGCCTCTTCTTCCGTTATCGATAAGAGCATCAACTGCTTCCTGGAGCATTCTCTTCTCGTTACGAACGATGATATCGGGAGCTCCCAGATCGATAAGCTTCTTGAGACGGTTATTTCTGTTGATAATTCTTCTGTAAAGATCATTAAGGTCTGATGATGCGAATCTACCACCATCCAGCTGTACCATAGGACGAAGATCCGGAGGAATAACCGGAATAGCGTCCATGATCATCCATTCAGGCTTGTTGCCTGACTCTCTGAATGCCTCTACTACTTCAAGTCTCTTGATGATCTTAGCCTTCTTCTGGCCTGTTGCATCTTCAAGAGCTGTCTTAAGTTCTTCTGATTCAGCTTCAAGGTCGATTCCCTTAAGGAGTTCCTTGACAGCCTCGGCACCCATTCCTACACGGAATTTGTTGCCGTAATCTTCTCTTGCTTTTACATATTCCTGCTCTGAAAGAACCTGCTTGAACTCAAGGTCCGAATCTGCAGGATCAAGAACGATATATGATGCAAAATACAATACTTTTTCAAGTACTCTTGGTGATATATCAAGAATAAGACCCATTCTGCTGGGGATACCCTTGAAATACCATATATGAGATACAGGAGCTGCAAGCTCTATATGTCCCATACGCTCTCTACGCACATTTGCCTTTGTTATCTCAACTCCACATCTGTCGCAGATTACGCCTTTGTAACGGATCTTCTTATATTTACCGCAGTGACATTCCCAGTCCTTGCTAGGTCCGAAGATCTTTTCGCAGAACAAACCGTCCTTTTCGGGCTTTAATGTTCTATAGTTAATGGTCTCGGGCTTTGTTACTTCTCCTCTTGACCACTCTCTGATCTTTTCAGGTGATGCTAATCCGATCTTGATGGCATCAAATGTCATCGGCTGGTAACCTTCTGTTTTTGTTACTGACATCTGTAATACTCCTTTACTGTAATAGTCTTCTTAGTCTTATTACTCTTCTGTAATCTCTTCGAAATCGTCTTCTTCCGCAAGGTCGAAATCTTCTTCCGCTACGAATCCGCCGTTTTCTTCATCGATTACCTGTGTCTGATAGCCATTCTCGCTAAATGACTCGTCTTCACGATCGTACTGATTGGTATCATCCATCTCGAAGCGATAATCGGAATCGCTGTAATCAACCGATTCTACGATTTCAACTTCTGTGTTGTCCTCGCGAAGTACTCTTACATCAAGACCAAGTGACTGTAATTCCTTCAGCATAACCTTGAATGATTCAGGAATGCCTGCCTCAGGAATATTATCGCCTTTGATGATTGCTTCGTATGTCTTAACACGTCCGATAACATCATCGGATTTAACTGTCAGAATCTCCTGAAGTGTGTATGATGCTCCGTATGCCTCAAGAGCCCATACCTCCATCTCACCGAATCTCTGTCCACCGAACTGTGCCTTACCACCGAGAGGCTGCTGTGTTACCAGCGAGTAAGGACCTGTTGAACGGGCATGGATCTTATCATCAACCAGATGATGGAGTTTGAGGTAATGCATGTGTCCGATTGTTACGGGACTGTCAAAATACTCACCCGTTCTACCGTCACGAAGTCTTACCTTACCGTCTCTGCTGATAGGCACACCCTTCCAGAGCTTTCTGTGATCTCTGTTGTCAGAAAGGTATTTAAGAACTTCAGGTAAAAGTTCTGCTTTATGCTTTTTCTCGAACTCATCCCACTCCAGATTGACATAGTCATTTGCCAGATCAAGAGTATCCATGATGTCTGCCTCGTTTGCACCGTCAAATACGGGTGTCGCAACGTTAAAGCCGAGGGCTTTTGCGGCAAGGCTCAAGTGAATCTCAAGGACCTGTCCGATATTCATACGTGAAGGAACGCCGAGAGGATTAAGAACTATATCCAGAGGACGTCCGTTAGGCAGGTAAGGCATATCTTCAACAGGAAGAACTCGTGAAACTACACCCTTGTTACCGTGACGACCGGCCATCTTATCACCGACGCTGATCTTACGCTTCTGAGCAATGTAAATACGAACTGCCTGGTTAACTCCGGGAGGAAGCTCGTCTCCGTTATCTCTTGTGAACACCTTGGCATCAACAACGATACCGTACTCACCGTGAGGAACTTTAAGAGATGTATCTCTTACCTCTCTTGCCTTGTCACCGAAGATGGCACGAAGGAGTCTCTCCTCGGCTGTCATCTCTGTCTCACCCTTAGGTGTAACCTTTCCGACAAGGATATCACCGGCACGTACCTCTGCACCGATTCTAATGATTCCTCTCTCATCAAGGTTCTTGAGAGCATCATCACCTACGCCCGGTACATCACATGTGATCTCTTCATCACCAAGCTTTGTATTACGTGCTTCAACTTCATATTCTTCTATATGTACTGATGTATATACATCATCCTGTACAAGTCTTTCTGATATAAGAACGGCATCCTCGTAGTTGTAGCCTTCCCATGTCATGAATCCGATAAGAGGATTCTTACCGAGAGCAAGCTCACCGCCACTTGTTGAAGGACCGTCAGCTATTACCTGACCTGCCTCAACATGGTCGCCCTTAAATACGATAGGCTTCTGATTGTAGCAGTTAGACTGGTTGCTTCGTGTGAACTTTGCAACCTTGTATACCATCTTCTCGCCGTCATCAGCTGTAATTCTGATCTCATCAGAACATACATACTCAACCTTACCGGGCTTTGTAGCAACTACACATACACCTGAGTCAACCGCTGCCTTGGCTTCCATACCTGTTCCTACTACAGGAGCTTCGGTTGTAAGAAGCGGAACGGCCTGACGCTGCATGTTGGAACCCATGAGGGCACGGTTAGCATCGTCGTTCTCAAGGAAAGGAATAAGTGCTGTAGCAACAGAGAATACCATCTTAGGAGACACGTCCATATAATCGAACATGCTCTTGGGATATTCCTGAGTCTCTTCTCTGTATCGACCTGATACCATGTTACGAACAAAATGTCCCTTCTCATCGAGACGCTCGTTAGCCTGAGCTACATGGTAATTGTCTTCATCATCGGCTGTCATGTAGACAACTTCATCTGTTACAACAGGATTCTCTGCATCTGTCTTGTCAATCTTACGGTATGGAGCCTCAATGAAACCATACTCATTGATCCTTGCATATGAAGCAAGGGAGTTGATAAGACCGATGTTGGGACCTTCGGGTGTCTCAATAGGACACATACGTCCGTAGTGAGAATAGTGTACGTCTCGAACCTCGAATCCGGCTCTGTCTCGTGAAAGACCACCGGGACCGAGAGCTGAAAGACGTCTCTTATGAGTAAGCTCACCCAGAGGGTTGTTCTGATCCATAAACTGTGACAGCTGAGAAGATCCGAAGAACTCCTTAACTGCAGCCTGGACCGGCTTAATATTGATAAGTGACTGTACAGATACTTCTTCGGTATCATGTGTAGTCATTCTTTCTCTTACTACTCTTTCAAGTCTTGAAAGACCGATTCTGTACTGATTCTGAAGGAGTTCACCAACGGCACGGATACGTCTGTTGCCAAGGTGATCTATATCATCATCCTTACCGATCTTGTATTCAAGATGCATGTTGTAGTTGATAGATGCAAAAATATCATCCTTTGTAATATGCTTGGGAATAAGTCTGTGTACATTCTCTGTAATAGCATCCTTAAGCTTCTTGGGATCATCTGCATAATCCTCCATAAGCTGCTGGAGAACAGGATAGTAAACAAGCTCTGTGATTCCCAGGGCATGCGGATTACAGTCAATGAAAGAAGTAATATCTACCATAAGGTTAGAGAGTACTTTTACATTGGCCTTCTCTGTCTGAATCATTACATATGGTGTACCTGCATTCTGGATGGCATCGGCGATCTCAAGAGTAACCTTTGTACCCTTTTCCGCAATGATGTCACCTGTAGTGATATCAACAACATCCTCTGCAAGTATCTGTCCACGGATACGGTTACGGAGCATAAGCTTCTTGTTGAACTTATAACGTCCTACTTTTGCAAGATCGTATCTGCGGGGATCGAAGAACATAGCCTCGATAAGACTTCTTGCGCTTTCTACGCTGGCAGGCTCACCGGGACGAAGCTTCTTATATAATTCCTTGAGTCCTTCTTCTGTAGATGTAGCAGGATCCTTCTCAAGGCTGGCTCTGATCTTGGGCTCATCACCGAAGAATTCAAAAATCTCCTCGTTGGTACCGATACCCAGAGCTCTGATGAGAACTGTGATAGGCACCTTTCGAAGTCTGTCGACACGTACATAGAATACGTCATTTGCATCAGTCTCGTATTCCAGCCATGCACCACGGTTGGGAATAACTGTACATGCAAAGAGTTCCTTACCTGTCTTATCATGTGAAATGGCATAATATATACCGGGTGAACGTACTAACTGGCTGACAATTACTCTTTCAGCACCGTTGATAACAAATGTGCCGGTCTCCGTCATAAGAGGAAGATCGCCCATGAACACTTCCTGCTGAAGATGCTCACCGGTCTCTTTAATGTTAAGACGAACCGTTGCCTTAAGAGGAGCAGCATATGTTGCATCACGCTCTTTACATTCTTCAATAGAATACTTAGCGTTTTCCTCATACAACTTAAAGTCTACAAATTCAAGACTGAGATGCTCGCCGTATGACTTTATAGGAGAGATATCATCAAATACTTCCTTAAGTCCTTCTTCAAGAAACCATTTGTAAGAGTCCTTCTGGACCTTAATCAAATTAGGCATCTCGAGCACTTCTTTTTGCCTTGAATAACTCATACGTACCTTTTTACCTTCATTGGTGGGTCGTATTCTGTTCTTTTCCATTGACATTTCACCCCGTTCTATATATTTCTGCACATACTAAGTCGCATAACATACCACAATAGTGCATTGTCCATAATACTACAAACCGCAATCCCTTGTCAATATGTTTTTTCTAAATTCTGAAAACAGGCAAAACAGAAAAAAAACAGAGCATTGGGATATCCCAATGCTCCATTGTAATTATCATATTTTGATTACTTAAGAGTAACCTTAGCGCCAACTTCTTCAAGCTTAGCCTTGATGTCATCAGCCTCAGCCTTAGCTGCGCCTTCCTTGAGCATCTTAGGAGCTGAATCAACAAGATCCTTTGCTTCCTTAAGTCCAAGACCTGTTACTTCACGAACAACCTTGATAACCTTAACCTTCTCAGCGCCTACTTCTGTAAGCTCTACATCGAACTCGTCCTTATCAGCTGCTGCTGCGCCGCCTGCTGCTGCACCACCTGCTGCAACTACAACGCCTGCTGCTGCAGATACGCCGAACTCTTCCTCACAAGCCTTAACAAGATCGTTAAGCTCTAATACTGTTAACTCCTTAATAGCGTCTAAAATATCCTGTGTAGATAATTTTGCCATGATTATGACTCCTTTCTGAAATTGAGGTAACACCTCATCTTATAAACATCAATTATTCTGCATCTGCTGCAGGAGCTTCTTCTGCGGGAGCTTCTGCTACTGCCGGCGCCACCTTTCTCAGCAAGCTGATTCATGCAACGAGCAAAGTTGGTAATAGGTGACTGAATGCTTCCAAGCAATTTTGAAAGTAATTCCTCACGTGAAGGTATAGAAGCGATTGTCTGCATTCCTGCTGCATCGTAAAGTGTACCCTCAACCACACCAGCCTTGATCTCAAGCTTATCAGCTGTCTTTGCGAACTTAGCAAGTACTCTTGCGGGCGCTGTTGCATCTGTAGTAGAAATAGCTACAGCGCTGGGTCCCTCAAGATAAGGAGCAAGTGACTCGAAGTCAGTGCCCTTAAAAGCAAAGTTCATCATTGTGTTCTTGTAAACCTTGTAGTTAACTCCAGCCTCACGAAGTTCTTTACGAAGCTTTGTGTCCTGATCTACTGTAAGTCCACGGTAGTCAACAAGTACTACTGACTGCGCTTCCTTGATAGCTGCTGAAATTTCTTCTACAACCGGTTTCTTGATCTCAACTTTTGCCATGTCTTTTCCTCCTATTAGATTATTGCCGAATAGAAGTCTGTAAAAAAGAAAAAGTCCTTCTGCCACAAAGACAAAAGGACATATCAATCTCAGATAATTCCATCCCTCGGTAGGCGTCTTGCGACTTACTGGAAAACCAACCTACTGTCTTCGGCACAAATGGTATCTTAACACAGGTGCAAAAACCTGTCAACATCGTATTATTATTTTTTATTCCCCTTATTTCGCCGTCACATATCCTTCTTCATCTATATTAACTCCGCCGGATATGGACCTCATATGTTCGAGTATTCTTTCCTTCTCCGCTCCGGTCGCAACTGTCGTTGTACAGTCGGGTTCGGTAGCCGGAATGAATCTGATGCTCTTTGCTCCCTCTTCTCCAACAATTACTTCAAGCAGTCCGGTGTCTCTGTTTTTTCCGTTGAACCAGTAGTTGCCCAGTGAATATATAACGGGAACTCCGCCTACGTAATCTATCTTCTGTAATATATGGGGATGGTCACCGATTATTATATCCGCGCCCGCGTCCGCAAGTTTGGGAGCAAGTTCGGCCTGAGCCCAGTCGATTTCTTCCTCCAGCTCATTGCCCCAGTGAACGTATACAACAACATAGTCGCTGTTGTTTTTTGCTTCTCTTATAACGTCCAACACTCTGTCGTTAAACCAGCATCTGAAGGTTCCGGGAGAATCTTCCGTTGCACCGGGTGTGTCGGGATAGTCAAGTTTTTCAATCTGCGTTGCATTGATAATGGCAATCTTGAGATCGTTGGCTATAAAATATGTCGGCTTTATGGCCTCGCTTATATTTCTTCCCGCACCCACATAGGGCATCTCCACCGACTCCAGGGTATCAAGGGTATCCGTCAGGGATACCTCACCGTAATCATATGTATGGTTGTTTGCAAGAGCCACTATATCGACTCCCATGTCAAAGAGATATCTGACATTGTCGGGATTGGATCTTAAGGTGTACTGCTTACCGGGGGAAGGCGTTCCCCTGGTGGTATATGTGAATTCGTTATTCACCATAAAAATATCGGCTTCACGCATTATGGAAAGAGTCTCTTCACTGAAGACGGAAGATATCTCACCGCCTCTTGCCGCCAGTCTGCCCATATTGTCATAACCTTCGGCAAAAGAAATATCACCGGCAAAGAGAAGTTTTACTTCATCGGGACTTATGGTGTCCTTGGCATATATATGCTCTGCCCTGCATCTCTCCTCATCCGCAAGCAGCTCGCCGTACCTGCTGACGTCAATGTGATCGCTGGCGTCGTCGCTTACATTGGTTCCCTTAAGCTCTTCCGCCGTAAGGGCAAGAGCAACAGTCGCGTTCCTTTTTTCCTGCCTGTTCTTGTCCTCACTTATAAAAAAGAGAACAATCATACCCAGCAGAATTACCAGTCCCAATATTTCAAAAAACAGTAATATAGTTCTTTTCCTATTCTTGCCACTCATAGTTCGTATTATAACATAATCTTTTATTGACCCTTGCAGGTCTTTTTACAATGTCTGCATTGCTTTTATGAGATTCTTGTAGAAGTCCACACATCCCGGCAGACAGTTGTATTCTATATTCTCATTCAGTCCGTGCATACCCGCCATCTGTTCCGGACCGTATATTACAGGTGCAAATCTTAAGACGCAGTCGCATATCTCCTGATAACATTTTGCGTCCGTGGCGCCGGTCATTACATAGGGACTTACGGGCAATCCCTCAAAAGTCTCCCCGATCACACGGCTTAAAAGTCCGAAGCCTTCACCCTTGATATCTGCCGATTCGCTGTATTCGCTTGCATATACCACGTCCACATCCAGCTCATGCTTTGCTGCCAGTTTTTTAACTATGGCAAGGCTCTCCTCCATTCCCTGATGGGGGATGAATCTCATGTTGGCTCCGAGAGTTGCCTCCTGGGGCATTACATTGTATGCATCCGAACCGGACTGCATAGTGAATGCCATAGTGGTCTGCAACATTGCTCCCGCCTGAGGTGATATTGCCGGCAACAGTTTCAACAGCAAGGGTTTAAAAAGCCATATATTGCTGAAGATGAATTTAAGAGGGAAGCTTGCATATGGCGCCATGCTTTCAAACATGGATCTTACTTCCGGAAGCATCTTTCTTTTAAAAGGCTTAGTCTTTTCCACCTCATTAACAAAGGCCGCCAGTCTTGCGATGGGTGATCCCGCCTTGGGAGCCGATGCATGTCCGCCGTTGGATCTGGCTGTGAACTTTATATCGGCCTTTCCTTTTTCAAAAACTCCTACCATGGCAAAATTGCCCGCTATTCCTCCCACAGGCTCCGTTATGATTCCGCCGCCTTCATCACAAACAAGGTAGGGCTTCACACCTCTCCTCTTCATCTCCTCTACAAGCTTGGGACAGCCGTCTCCTGCCCACTCTTCCGTACAGGATGAGGAAAGATATACATCCACGGGAGGCTCATAGCCTTCTTTAAGCAATTCTTCCACTGCACGGAAAAATCCGAACACCGAACACTTGGTATCGCTGGCTCCTCTGCCCCAGACTTTTCCGTCGGCTATATCTCCGGAAAAAGCTTCATGTATCCATTCGCCTTCCGCCGGCACCACATCCTGATGACTCATGAGCACCAGAGGTCGGTCCGAGCTTTTTCCCTTCCAGCAGAAGAGAAGGTTGCCGTCTATGTCAGTCTTCTCCAATTTTCCATGTACAAGAGGAAAGAGTTCCTCAAGGATTTTGTGAAAACCTTCAAATCTTTCAAGGTCGGCAACTCCTTCATGAGAAGTTGTATCATACTGCACCATTTTGGATAGAATCTTTGCATATTCCAATGCTCTGTCATCCGCTTCGGGAGCAATATAGCCTGATCTCTTGCTTGCTGTTAAAAGAGTCTTAATCAGCGCTATGAGAAGAAGCACTATGATAAGTCCGACGATTCCGCAGATTAAATATAATAATCCAACTATCAGTTTCATTTATTCTGTCCCTCAGTTCTTCTATATATAAGGTAAGCCAGTCCTATGGTAAGGGCTCCGCTTGGGATTATCATTATACTTGTCTGACTTATAAGCGAAGGAACAAGAACGAAGACTATGCTCATGATAACAAGAGGAATCATGGCAAGCTTAATGTTCTTCCTGAAATACTGATAAGCCATTGCTCCAAACAACGCAGGAACCACATTGGCAAAGGCCGGTGCCAGCGTCTCGCTCTGAAGAAGCGGCTGTAAAGGTGCTAAAAGCAGCACGCCCAAAGCCAGAACCACAATCGTTGTAAGACTTGAAGCCGCAATGGAAAGTGTGGAGATAATCTCATTCTCCGTTGTTCCGGAAGCGGTTCCCGCCATCTCTTTTGCGTTCATGGCACAGGGTATCTTCATATTGATAAGATTACCCGTGATAAATGCAAGGTATCCGCCACCCGCTCCAAGCATAGGTGTGTATACAAGGAACTCCACAACACTGGAAACAGTCCAGATAAGTCCCACGGATATAAAGCCCTTGGCTACCGCAGACAGATTAGGCATCCCGCCGATAATCTTACCTATCAGAAACGGGGCTCCCACCAACATCAGAAATGCCACTGCACTGACGCATCTTCCCAGAATGTGAGTGCCTTTATTGTATTTTTCCAAATATGCATTCTTATCCATCACATTCCTCCTATATAAAGATTGCAGCCAGCATTCCGATTAACATGCTTCCCGCTATTGAAAAACTCTCCAGCCAGATCATGTGTTTCTTCTCGGCAAAATATGTAAAGACAGCCATAACGATCGCCGAAACCACAGCCACAATTATTGCCGTCAGGTCTCCTTTGAAACTAAAAAGGCCTTCACCCGATACAAAGGAACCGATATAACTTCCTATATATGCACTTACAAGACCCACAAACATCGCAGTCATTGCCGCATCTCCGAAGCCCGCTTTCTTCTCTGTGCCAGCCTCATCCTTGTTTTTTCCCTGTATCTTTTTAAGATATGACTTGTTGAAAAAGAAGGAGAGCACCATTCCCCAGGGAATGCATATGCTCATAAGCAGAGCTATGGTCGCAAATCCCACCGGAGTCATATTGCTCATACTAAGAGCTCCTATGCCCACCTGTTCCGCAGCCGCCTGAGCAACCTGTGTCTCATAATGAAGCGCACCAATTACAGACAGTCTGAGCCAGGGCCAGGGTGTTCCGAGACTTCCGGAAAGTGCGATTACACCCAGCAATATACCTACACTGGGTAAAATCGAAAAAGTCACACTGGATGTGATTGTCCTCTTAAGCATGGATTTATCCATACCGACCGCTATCCCCGCCTTATAAGCTCTGACCATAAAGATCACTGCGACGATTGCAACAAAAGCAATTATTATCCCGCAAATTGCATACAGTGCGGGGCTGTTAAGCAATGCTGTCATAACTTCCTCCTAGTTTTTTTGTTAAAACACCAGTCCTTATTATATCATACACAGGTCGCCTCTGTACCCTAGACCCTTCCGGCCGACAGATAATAAAAAAACGGAGGTAATATAATTACCTCCGTTAGTTTCCCTATTATTCTTACTGATTAGTACTTTGCAACTGAAACCTTTACGCCGGGGCCCATTGTACATGCAAGAGTCATGCTCTTTAAGTACTGTCCCTTAAGTGTAGCGGGCTTAGCCTTAACAATTGCTGAAACAAGTGCCTCAAAGTTCTCCTGGAGCTGCTGCTCTGAGAAAGAAGCCTTGCCTACAGGACAATGAATGATGTTTGCCTTGTCAAGACGGTACTCAATCTTACCTGCCTTGATATCAGCGATTGCCTTAGCAACGTCCATTGTAACTGTTCCGGCCTTAGGGTTGGGCATAAGTCCCTTAGGACCAAGTACCTTACCTAATCTACCAACAACACCCATCATATCAGGTGTAGCAACTACTACGTCAAATTCGCACCAACCTTCGTTCTGGATCTTGGGAATAAGATCCTCACCACCAACGTAGTCAGCACCTGCAGCCTGTGCCTCATCAAGCTTTGTACCCTTAGCGAATACAAGAACTCTTACTTCCTTACCTGTTCCGTTAGGAAGAACTACGGCACCACGGATCTGCTGATCAGCGTGACGTCCGTCACAACCTGTACGGATGTGAACTTCTACTGTCTCGTCAAATTTAGCACTGGCTGTCTTCTTAACCAGAGCGATTGCCTCTTCAGGCTCGTACTGTACTGAGCGATCTACTAATTTAGCAGCCTCAGCATATTTCTTACCATGCTTCATCTTAAAATCCTCCTAAATTAGTCTTCTACTGTAATACCCATACTTCTTGCAGTACCTGCGATCATGCTCATAGCAGCCTCGATTGAAGCAGCGTTGAGGTCAGGCATCTTAAGCTCTGCAATCTCACGAACCTTATCCTTAGAGATTGTTGCAACCTTTGTCTTGTTGGGAACACCCGAACCTGACTTAATGTTACAAGCCTTCTTAAGTAATACAGCAGCAGGTGGAGTCTTAGTAATGAAGCTAAAACTTCTGTCTGCATATACTGTGATAACAACAGGAATGATCATATCACCCTTATCTGCTGTTATAGCGTTGAACTGCTTTGTGAATTCAACGATGTTTACACCGTGCTGACCGAGTGCCGGTCCAACCGGTGGTGCTGGTGTAGCTTTACCAGCAGGGATCTGTAACTTAATGTATCCTTCTACTTTCTTTGCCATGATTGGCTCCTCCTATTATATATATTGTGGTACGGGATAGGGGCCCTCCCACTTACTGACGGGTAAAACCCGTAGTTAACTAGTTCATTTTGCGAACTTCTTCAAATCCTATCTCAACAGGTGTTTCTCTGCCGAACAAGTCCACATTGATTGTTGCGGTCTGCTTATTGTAATCGATACGCTGAACCATTCCGACTGTATCTTTCCAAGGACCTGCAACAACGACGATGGTATCGCCTTCGACGAAATCGATTGTAACGTTTTCTGTCTTGATACCTAAAGGCTTCATCTCTGCTTCTGTTAACGGAACCGGCTTGCTTCCGGGACCTACGAAGCCTGTAACACCTCTGGCATTTCTTACGACATACCATGTCACATCATCCATAACCATGTTGATGAGCACGTAGCCCGGGAACAACTTTCTCTTAATCGGTCTCGGCTTGCCGTTTCTCACTTCTACGACTTCTTCCTTGGGTACTCTTACTTCAAGGATCTTGTCTTCAAGATGGCTGTTGATGATAGTCTTCTCAAGGTCAGTCTTAACCTTGTCCTCATATCCTGAATATGTATGAGCTACATACCACTTAGCTTCTTCTGACATAATCTACCTCACAATTACAAAGACAACAAATTAACTCCATACTGCAATGCTGTATCAAGCAAAGCAATAACAACTCCGAGTATCACTGTTACTATCAGTACCGCAACCGTCTGCTTTGTGAGATCTTCTTTAGAAGGCCAAGTAATCTTCTTGAATTCAGACTTTACACCTGTCCAAAAGCTCGGCTTATTCTGTGTAGAATCTCCCATTATTTTGTCTCCTTATGTAATGTATGAGTCTTACAAAATCTACAGTACTTCTTTGTCTCCATACGATCGGGATGTGTCTTCTTATCCTTTGTTGTATTGTAGTTACGCTGTTGCACTCTGTACATGCCAAAGTAATCTTTGTACGCATATCTTCACCTCCACGCTTACGCGAATTATTGCAATAAAAAAGGACCTCTAAACGTCCTGCCTTCATAATATAGCATAGGAAAAGCCCCCCGTCAACAGCCTTTTTCCTTATTTTTTCAAACTTTTTACCTATATATAATTTTCCAACATATAAAAAAGCAACCGGCCCTAAACGTCGGTTGCTTTTATACGTAACTGTTGAACATCATGCCCGCGTATGCGCTGGCTGTGTATGGATTCAGGAATGTCTTACCCGGGTTCTTGTACTCGACTACCGTCTTGTTCATGTAACTTACCGGGTTAAGAGATACCTGCCTGCTCTTACGCATCATGGCGTTGGTGAAACCTTTAAGAGAATTAAGAGCCTCTCCCTCATCGTTGATGATGGTATCGCCCAGCTTCTTCTCATCAATCTCCATTGTGCCGTCTTCGGCAAAGTTGATGCCGGCACTGCTCATTCCGTCTTTGTAGATTCCCGCTATGGATCCGATCTCACCAAGAAGACCGCCCGCTCTCTCCTGAGACTGCTTATATTCATTCACAGTCTTGATGAACTGGTTGATACCGCCGATGAGGTTGTTGATATTCTCAATGGCAGCTTCCGTATCGGGCTTAACACCTACGGTTGCGGTAATACCCTCTTCGGGACTTACGCCGGTAAGAGTGATTTCAAATGTCTTCTCAAGAATAAAGGTGTTGGACGAAGCACTGGCTTCTATACCGTTAACAATGAATTTAGCATTGGATGCTTCTCTTGTTACTTCACCTATTCCGAAATATGCCACAGAACCGGATTTATCTCCGGAACTCTCGGTAATGTCAAATGCACGTCCCGTATCTCCGAAATGAATTCCAACCTGGTTGGATTCAATACGTAATGCACTGTTGCCTTCATCATCTTCTTCAACGGTTGAACTCAGATGTATTCCGGAATTATTGATAAGTCTGCTCAGTCTGCTCTGAACGTCGAAGTTAGTGTCCGTATCATTTATCGAATACTGGAATTCGTATCCCTGTCCGTTTACCGTCAGGTCGAATGTATAATCGCCGGGTTCTATGCCCAGGGAATCCTTGGGAAGATATTTTCCAAGATTGACCTGAGATACCGCTAATGATTCTACTTCTATATTATATGAAGGAATCTCACCACCGGGAGATGTTACTCCATTGCCTTCTTCGCTTCCGGCTAAGAGTTCTTCACTTCCCACGTATTTGGCCAGAACCATATTCTCATTGGAAGAATATGCAACCTTGCCGTCAAGATCAGCTTCGCCATTGCCCACTACGGACGCAATGGTATTCTGAAGCATACGCGATTCCTCTTTCAGACCCACAACATATTCACGGGTCTCTTCACTATTATCAATTTTATAAAGGGGGGCATCTTTGTTGACCAGCGCCATGGAATTAGTGATACTCTTAAGTTCACTCTTCTTATGAGTATCATATTTAGTGTCGCTCTTCTTTGGCGCATATGTAGTTAGATATTGATTATAGACAGTGTTAAGTGCCATTGAAGCCATATTGTCGCCCTCCTTTCTTCCTTGATTGGTTCCCGCATTCCTTTGCGTGGGCACAGTGGCTCATATTTAGCCTAGTATTACATAATCAAGATACCATAGGGGCGCAAACCCTGTCAATAGCTTTGGGAAATAGTCATAAAAGTTCTACAAATCCGTCAATTACAGCTCTTTTCGACTAAAAAACTCCCACGGTTTTCTATGTTTTGAAAGCCCTGTGGGAGTCTCTGTTTTTTATTATTTATCCTTCATCCGGCAGTTCCAGGATGGGGAATGTCTCCATCACCATTACGGAACGGGGACCGATTGTAATCTGACCGTTGACGGGCACCATATCCTGAACCACGCTGTCTTCTCTCATGGTATCTATCATAAGATAGAACTTGCAGCCTTCAGGTGCCTGAGGCAGTGTGACCGTCTGTTCATGCCAGTAAGCATTGATCGCCAGGTAGATGATCTCATCTGTGCCGCTTACGTGATGCTTGCCGGCATACATAATACCGACATAGTGGTTGTTGCTGTTATTGTCCATCCAGAAAGGATTGAGTCCGTGCCGGCTGATACAGGGATAATTGAGAGAGCACTTTTCGGTATCTACTCTGATAACCCTGTGATGCTTACGGTACCATATCATATACTGGAAGAAAGTGAAGAGATCTCTGTTCTTGTCAAGCAAGCTCCAATCCAGCCATGATATCTCATTGTCCTGGCAATATGCATTGTTATTGCCGAACTGACTGTTGCCGAATTCATCTCCCGCAAGGAACATGGGAATTCCTCGGCTCAACATAAGGGTTACGCAGGCATTCTTAACCAGTCTTCTTCTTAATTTGTTGACTTCCGGATCATCCGTCTCGCCTTCTACGCCACAATTCCAGCTGTAATTGTCATTGGCTCCGTCTGTATTGTTCCAGCCGTTATCCTCATTGTGCTTATAATTATAAGTATAGAGATCATGCAGAGTGAATCCATCATGGCAGGTAAGGAAATTAACGCTGGACAGATGGCCTCTTGTGCTTGGATTATAGATATCCGGAGAACCCGATATACGGTCGGCCGCTGCCATCTCCATATGATCGTCGCCCTTTAAGAAGCCTCTTACATCATCTCTGTATTTACCGTTCCATTCTATCCATCTGTTCCATGAAGGAAAGCTTCCTACCTGGTACATTCCGCCCGCATCCCATGCCTCGGCAATAAGCTTAACCTTGGCAAGTATAGGGTCAAAAGCAAGGGACTCCAAGAGTGGCGGCTTGCTCATGGGCGAACCGTCTTCATTACGACCCAGTATGGAAGCAAGATCGAATCTGAAACCGTCAATTCTGTAAGCAATCACCCAATAACGCAGACAGTCTATAATCATGTTGCGGACAATGGGATGATTACAGTTCATGGTATTACCGCAGCCTGAGAAGTTGTAATAATAGCCTTCAGGAGTAAGCATGTAATATATATTGTTATCTATTCCCTTGAAGGAAAAGACAGGTCCCTGTTCGTTACCTTCGGCCGTATGGTTAAAGACAACGTCCAGTATAACTTCTATGCCGTTTTCATTAAGAAGCTTAACTAACCTCTTTAATTCATTACCTTCTTTATTATATTCGGGTTTTGATACGTAAGCCGTGTTGGGTGAGAAGAAATTAACCGTGTTGTAGCCCCAGTAGTCGATAAGCTGCTGGCCGTTGTATTCTCTGTGGCCGTGCATCTCGTCAAACTCGAATATGGGCATAAGTTCCACAGCCGTAACCCCCAGTTCCTTAAGATAAGGAACCTTTTCTCTTATTGCATCAAAAGTTCCGGGATAAAGTGCTCCGGAAGAACCGTCCTTTGTAAATCCTCTTACATGCAGTTCATATATAATCAGATCTTCCGCAGGTGTAAGGGGCTGTTTACAGTTACCCCAGTCAAAATCATCTGCCACAACTCTGGCATGATATCCCGCATAATCCTTTTCATCAACAGCT
This sequence comes from uncultured Lachnospiraceae bacterium, assembly GCA_902779505.1. Classification (GTDB taxonomy): domain Bacteria; phylum Bacillota; class Clostridia; order Lachnospirales; family Lachnospiraceae; genus Colinaster. Next base: position 6,685 of record CACZBZ010000027.1, on the reverse strand, counting down.
TCCACACCCCACTCACGAAGGCCTGCAACAGCCTTTGCGTAAGGATCGAGAAGAACATTTTCTTTATTAAAAAGAAGTCCCCTTGAAGGATCGTAAGGGCCATCCATTCTGTAGGCATACTCAAGATTATCTATATCCAGATTGAATACAATCATGGAATAGCAGTTACCTATTCTGTAATGAGGCGGAAAAGGAAGTACCGCAAAGGGTTCCTTCTGCTTTCTTTCGAAAAGCAAAAGTTCCACTCCCGTCGCCTGATTGGAATGAATGGTAAAGTTGATACCTCCGGGAATAGCCGTGGCACCGTTAATCTCATAGAATCCCGGTCTTACGTCATATCCCGCGATCTTATCCATGGGTATAAGATTGATATGCTGTTCACCGACGCTGTTAACGTCATCTTTTTCAATTATAATCTGTTCATTCCGACCTTTAAGAGCCATTAGAAAACATCTCCATCCAATACCTATACGTATGAAAGTTCGTCTTTGGCAAGATCAAGTGCTTCTCTGATTATCTTGTCCATATCATAGTATCTGTACTTTCCGAGACGACCGCCGAAGATTACGTTCTCTTCCTCATCCGCCAGTCGGCTGTATTTCTCGTACAGATCGTTATTTCTATCGTCGTTAATGGGATAATAGGGTTCATCGCCCTTTTTCCATGTGGCAGGATACTCTTTTGTTATGACCGTATCCTTTCCGCTTCCGAACTCAAAGTGTTTGTGCTCTATTATTCTGGTATAAGGAATCTCTTTTTCCGTATAATTGATTACCGCATTGCCCTGGTAATTGCTTTCGCCTTCCAGAAGCTCATGCTCGAACCTGAGAGATCTGTATTCAAGTTCTCCCAGTTTGTAATCAAAATATTCATCGATCATACCGGTGTAGATTACCTTGTCAAAGCTGTCAGCGGCAGCTCCTTTTTCCTCATTGTCCTTAAGGAACTGTCTGTAGGAAACATTGAGATAAAGAGTCGTTCCTTCAAGAAGCTTCTCAACTATTCCCGTATATCCGCCCACAGGAATTCCCTGGTAAGGATCTTTGAAATAATTGTTATCATAGGTGAATCTGAGAGGCAGTCTCTTGATTATAAAGCTGGGAAGATCCTTGCAATCATGTCCCCACTGCTTCTCCGTATAACCCTTGATAAGCTTCTCATACACATCTCTTCCCACAAGGGAAAGAGCTTGCTCCTCAAGATTGCGAGGCTCCTCAATGTTAAGATCCTTAATCTGCTCGTCTATCTTTTCCTTAGCTTCCGCAGGTGTTCTGACACCCCACATCTTGGAGAAAGTATTCATGTTAAAGGGAAGGTTATAGAGCTCATCCTTGTAGACGGCCACAGGGGAATTCACAAAGTGATTGAACTTTGCAAACTGTCTGATATAGTCCCATACTTCCTCATCGCTCGTGTGGAATATATGAGCACCGTACCAGTGTACATTGATTCCCTTCCAGTTCTTCGTATATATATTGCCGGCAATATGTTCTCTCTTGTCTATGCAGAGACATTTCTTTCCGGCTTTAGTCATCTCATGGGCAAATACGGCTCCGTAAAGACCCGCTCCCACAATCAAATAATCATAATGCATAATATGTTTCCGTTTCGCCTATTTTATTTCAGTATTCCCGGCTGTGGCTCAACCACAAAATCCAGATCTTTTGCCATAAGTGCGGCAAGATACGAAAATGCACTGTTGGCCATGACTATACCTTTACATATAGACATAAGATAGAGATCCACGTAGCTTCCCGTTCCTATGTTGCCGGATACGTATTCCACCTGAGGTGCAAAGTGGAAGCCCAGTTCAAAGGAATGCTGATTGCACCAGAAGAGATCGTCGGAGAATACATATACCTTATAGTCCTTCTTATCCTCTGCCAGCTGTTTAAGAGCGTCATGATAGTATTCGCAGCCAAGCTGAAGGCCTTTATCAACGTAGTTGCCTCTTCTGATATGAACAGCTACCGCATATTCGTCCTTGATCTGTTCCTCATAGATTCTGGCCTGCATACCGGTTATTTCCGGAAAGGCAAGTTCCTTTAAGAAGACATCTCTGTATGCGTTGAACCATCTCTTATCAATCCATGTTCCGTGATAATAGATGCTTGCAGCTTCAGTCATCTTTACAATATCCGGATAGAAACCACCCTCGGGCAGCTTCCTGTACACGTGTCCGCTGAAAGGATTGATCTCGTTATAATCATCCGTCTCGGCGTATATACCTATGTCCTCGCCACATTCCAAGAAAATCTGTGGAATACTGTAGCCCTGTTTTTTCAAAGCAATGTACTCATCCCAGACATCCTTGTCAAAAGCATTGCTTAAAAGGTTGGCCTTAATGCCAAAGACCTTTTCAAGCTCATAGCCGTTATACACACTGTTTCCTAAAAAGAACTCCGAATCGTCAAGATACCATTTGCCACCTGCAGGGTTGCTCAATTCCCCGTATCTTGCACAAATACATACTGAAATACCTGGCTTGCCAGGCCTCCGTTCAATAACTGTATTCTCATTTTCTTTCTCCTATATCCCCTGTTAACTATGAGTTATAAAAACTACTTTTATTATATGAAATGTCGCATACCTTGGCAACACATAGAAGGAAATCCTCCTATGGGGAAAACTCTTCAGAAAACAGAAAACACCCCGGATTATTATATCCGGGGTGCCATAGACAAATATTATTTTTTCTTGTCCAAAAACTGAGGCCCTACAGCCTGCAGTTTGCTGGTTGTCTTGTAATAATCATAGGCAACGCTCTGAGTTACCTTTCTCTGGCTGAGTTCTTTCCTTTCGTCGGCAAATCTCTTTTCCATTGCCTTTTTATTACGAGCCTCTATTGCCTGTATGGAAGCGCTCTTGTCCATAACCGATCCAATCAGTTTCTGAATAGCCTTGATCTCTTTTTTATACTCAGACTTGTGATCGTCAAGCTCGGCTTTAATCTTATCATATAAAGATTCAAAACCGTCATCGAGGAGCTCAAGTTCACTAATGAGTTCAGCCTTCTGATCCATATTTGCATCGATATCTTCAAAAGACCCTCCCTCTTCGATCATCTGTGCCTGCGCACTGCTGAGGGCTTCTATCTTTGCAAGGATGGCATCTTTCTTTACAAGACTGTCATTCAATATCTGCAGATAATTATCCAACATTTTACTGTCCTTTGACCTTGCTTGATTTCATTACTTCAACCCAGGTATCTCTCATGGAACGGAGATGTTCAAGTATCTCCTCCAGTATCTCCGGGTCTTTCTTAATATTTGCTTCCAGAAGTCTCTTCAGAATGTATACGTATACTCTGTCAAAGTCTTCCGCAACAGGATACTTTCTGTCCAGGGTACTTCTGAATTCTTCGATGATCCTCTGCACACGGATTATGTTATTGTGAGCCTTCTGAACATCTTTCTTCTCCATAGCCATAACCGCTATGTTGCAGAATTTGATAGCTCCTTCATATAACATTAGTGTAAGTTCTGCAGGCGAAGCCGTTAAAACTTTACTGTTATTATACTGCGCATATCCATTTTGAATCATTCACTTAACCTCCGGTTAATCTAACATTCCGATTGTCATCCAATCTTCACGCTATATTTTGACCATCATCCGGCCCTTTTATTTTAATACTTTTTTTATTTAGCAAACAAGCCCGAAAGAGCATTTTCTTTACTCTGCATTGTAGTAAGAGCTTTTTCCATTGCGGTAAACTTCTTGTAATAGTAGTCTTCCATAGCGGTTACCTTCTCTTGCTGAGCCGCAATCTTGGCTGTGTAATCCGCATAATCACTCTTCATCTTCTTGTCGTCATATACGGTAAATGCCGAACTGTATTCCGATCTTGCCATAAGATCGCCAACCTTAGTATACAGGTTCTTAGATAATGTCGAGAAGAATTCTATTACTTCATCCGGATTGGAAGCTATTGCTTTCCTGAGCTTATCCTCGTTAGTGGATGTGTTACTCAACGCCCGCAAGCATAAGATTTTTTAATGAGCTGTATACATTGCCGAGAGTTGAATCACGTCTTAAGAGCGCCGACTTAATCTTGTCTTCCCACTCTTTTACTTCGTCTTCCGACATAGCTTCTTTTTCTTCTTCAGTAAGCATCTTGTAGTTCTTAGCGGAGTCGGCATTGTAATTTTTATCCATCTCGATGACCAGATCATTGTATTCCTTAATCATGTCCTTAATCATCTTGTAAATGCCGTCAGTATCCTGCGATGTGGACAGTGTGACATCGTCGTCAGTTTCTCTATTGACTGTGATAGTCAAGTCATTTATGGTAAAGGTATTGCTCTCCGAAGTATATGTAACACCGTTAAGAGTGATCGAAGCACTCTCGCCGGGTATCTTCTTGCTTCCTGCCTGCTTATCTGCAATACCGAGTCTCTCCAGAGCTTCGCTGCTTGAACTTTCAATAGTGAAATCATTCTCTGCGCCCATCTTGTTGGCACTGATGAATATTCTCTGGTTAGTTTCGTCGAAGTTGGCTGTTACACCTGCGGAATTGAACTGTCTGAGCAATCCCTGAAGACTTGTCTCTTCGTCTACGGTAATCTCCACCGGTCCTTCAGAACCTGTTATTTTGAAAGTTGTTCCGGCAGCTATGTCAAGATCCTTAAGGAGAGTTGTCTTTTCAACTTTATGTTCATTATCCTCTGCATCCGTATAAGCCGCAACTGATGCACCTGTAAGATAACCGGCCTTGGCCATCTTAATGTCAGAAAGCGTCTGAGTACATATTGCAGCTGAACTTCCTGTTACTACAGAAACGGCATCCGATGTGGACTTTGTTGCCTTCTTCATATAGTCAGACTTAATTCTCATATTACTGAGGGTCTTACTGTAGAAAGAATAAATCTTTGAGTTAAGAGACTTCCATGAATCCTGCTTCCACTGAAGTTTCTTCTGTTCGCCCTCAAGTGTTGTTTTCTTTGCTGATTTTGCTTTTACAAGTTCGGTTACGATAGCGTCTGTATCAAGTCCTGAACTCATTCCCGATAATCTGATTGGCATAATGTCTACCTCCAACTTCCTTGTCTCTTTACGACGTCCTTGTCTGCTTGGTTACTTATCTCTTCTCGTCTACGAGAATACCTGCCATCTCCCATACCTTTGATATCATATCAAGTGTCTTCTCAGGTGGCAGTTCTTTGATGACTTCCTTCGTCTTCTTGTCTACAATCTTAATGGTTACACGATTTGTTCCCTCATGAATACCGAAGACTGCTTCCGAATTGCTCATCTTCTTGTTCATGTCATCTACAGCTTTTTTAATCTGATCAAGGTCAGGCTCTCTCTGTTCATTATATTCCTGTCCCTGTGCATCACTTTCTGCTGTCTTGGCAACGGATAATGTAGTCGCATCTACCTTAGGCACTGCTGCCTGGCTTGCATTAATCTCTGTAACCTGCATTGCTGTCATTGTTCCGATAGGCTCGATTGCCATATGAATCACCTCCATGCGCTTCATACTACTGTTAACACGTTTATCTCATGTTCATAAGGAACCCGCGTCATTCCGTATGAACACGAAAAAAGGTTAGCAGAAACACTTTCTGCTAACCTATATATCGGATTACTATAGAAAAAACTTAACACTTTTTCCAAATAAAAATCATTATTTTTTGAGGAAATCAGCAAGTGCTGCAAGTCCTTCCGTTCCGGCAGCTTCGGCATTCTCTTTCTGGATCTGTTCATATACTTCCTTACGATATACAGGAACCTCCTTGGGAGCATTAATGCCAATCTTTACCTGATCGCCTTTTATCTCAAGTATTGTAATCTCTATATTATTGTTAATAATAAGAGCTTCGTTCTTTTTACGTGATAAAGCTAACATACTGCCACCTCCTAACCTTCCTGCTTCATCTTATCTAATATATCATAGATAGGGAAGCGAACAGGATACTGATCGGGGTCGACTATAATCTGGCATGCCTTGCATTCAAGGGCATTAACCACGATAGGAGCCTGAAGATTGACTGACATCTTCTTGATATCCTTGGGTACTGTAAGGGTTACAAGTACAAGTACATAATCCGGAGAAAGTTCTCCGATGGATTTGAGCAGTTCATCCTCTACGATGGGATTGTAGTCGCTCTTTACTACAAGGGGATCCATTACGGGCAGGGCAAAAGCCGGTTCCTGCATAGACTGCAGCCACTGAATTGCACTTCCCACTCCCTCATCGCTGTCATGGATAAGGGCAAAATCTGTAAGATCGGGAAATCCGACAATACCGCCCTGAACATGAATGATCTTTTCATCAGCGATATCAATTTCTCCAAATATTCTTGTGTTAATCTTCATATCCTTCCTCCTGTTATATTTAGATGTAGTTCATCAGAGATGTCTGCATTATCTTGCTTACGCTCATCAAAGCTGCCTGGTAGGTCAGTTCGGCACCGCTTAACTCGATTGCAACATCTGAAAGATCTATGTTCTCATTGTCAGACTGCAGAGTCTCAAAATTGGTTTTCTGAGACATAAGTCTGTTCTTGATAAGACTGAGTTTCTTTTCTCTTGTACCGCAGTTGGTTGTGGCGTAATTGGCAACATTAAGATGATTCTGCATCTTTGTAATGCTTCCCTCAAAGACCTTCTGACATTTTTCTTTGAGATATGTAAGTCCCTTATTGGCCGCATCAAGCTGCTTGTGAATGGTCTGATATTCCGT
>CACZBZ010000026.1 GCA_902779505.1 uncultured Lachnospiraceae bacterium | reverse complement strand
TTCCATCTGTCTCCCCAATCACAGCTCTTTATATTTAAGCAGTTCCTCAACATAAGCCTTGCCGTAGACAGACAGGTTGCTGCCTTTTCTGATAATGTAGCCTATGGTAAGAGGATCTTCCTCTTTAAGCTTTATTGATACGAAGCCCTTAAGTATTGCGTCATCGCCGGATAACATTCCGCTTCCGATGGAATAGCCCTGAAGTTCCGATATGATCTCCATACTTGTGGCTCTGTCATCGGATTTGACCATTTTCTTGAAGTCATAATCAGCCATAGCTTCCTCGTTGAGATAGAAATTGCTGTCATCGCTCTGGTCAAAGGATACGCAAGGGTAGTCTGCCAGTTCCTCCAGTGAGATCTCTTTTCTTTTTGCAAATTTGTGGTTCTCCCACACATATGCATAGGTCTCTCTTACCATCAATGGAGTGAACTCCAGATTGTATTCCTTGAAAAGCTTCTTAATCAGACCTTCGCTTGAACCTGAAAATGAGATTATTCCCACTTCACTTTTCATGTTCCTGACATCTTCAAGCACATGCCTGGTCTTTGTCTCATGTATGGCAAAAACAAACTTGTCCGGATTGAATTTTTTAATTATGTCTGTGAATGCTTTGATTGAAAAATTATAGTGCTGAGTTGAGACAGAGAACTGTTCTTTGTCGCTATCCTTGGAAAGATATCTGTCTTCGAGAATCTCATACTGAGAGGCGGCCTTTTTTGCGTAAGTGGCAAATTCTCTTCCTTCATCTGTAAGGCTTATACCTTTGTTGGTTCTCTCGAAAATCAGTATTCCCAGTTCGTCTTCCAATTCTCTGATACTTGACGAAAGGGCGGGCTGCGATACAAAAAGTTTTGTTGCAGCTTCTCTCATAGAAGAAGAATTGGCGACCTCGAGCACGTATTTGATTTGTGTAATATTCATGGTTACTCTCCTATGTTAGGATGGGGGTCCATCAATAGGTAAAACTTAAGGATACTAAAATGGGATAATAGTAATAAACTCCCTAAGTGTAATTGTGCTACGAAATCGCCAATTCTTCAAGATTTTGTATTAAATTAATAGTCTTAATTATTTGATAACTTCTCTCCATGTTGCAGGCTTGAACTGATCCTTGATGGGAAGAAGTCTCTCATCAACATCTACACCCAGTACGGAGTTAAAGTTATTGGTAGCCTGCATCTGAGCTCCGAAGCCTACGATTACGATGATTTCCTCATCTGTATAGAACTTGCGTAAGCCGTTAAGCAGTTCATCCGATACCTTAGTCGGATCCTTAACGATCTGTCTTCCGAGATCCTGAAGAAGCTTCTCGTTTTCAGATACCTCAAAGTTGTTGGGATCAATTCCAAGTTCCTTAAGATCACTGATGAAGAACAGTGAGCATAACATACATCCGTTTGTTGTAGATACTGAATGTGCATATATGGTTGCTGCACGAAGTCCCACTACCTTTTCAAGGCTTGCCCATGAATCATACCAGCCCATGAAAGCCTTGTATGTACCGTAATCCTGAAGCATTACAAGCTTCATGTTTGTAATCTTACCCTTTGAAGCAAGTTCATCATATGCTTTCTTTGCTTCACCGGTAAGTTCGTTTGGTTGCTTAAGATTTACTCTTGCCATTTTTCAACACTCCTTTTTTTATTGTTCTACAGAGCCAGTCTCAATATCTCTGTAAATTCCTTTGCTCCAAGCGGAAGATAATGTCCCACGCTTCCGTTTCTTGTTGCTCTTTTTGCCATGATGTCAAAGTCTTTGTCGTCGATTCCCAGCTCTGTAAGACTTGTCTTCAGACCAATCTTCTTAAAAAGTTCGCTAAGTCTGTCTGCCAAGATCAGAGCTCTTTCTTTTTCCGAATAGTTATAGCTGTCTGCTCCGAATACCCTGCTCGCTAAAAGAGCCGGTCTCCAAGGCTTTTTCTCAGCCATGTATTTTACCCAGGCCGTCATGACGATCGCCATTCCCTCTCCGTGAGTAATGTTATACTGAGCTGACAGTTCATGCTCTATTCTGTGAGATCCCCAGTCCGCAGCTCTTCCCGCATCCAGGAAATTGTTGTGAGCCACGCTTGCCAGCCACTGGATCTCTCCTCTGGCATTGACATCTTTCGGATCCTTAAGCAGTCTCTCTGCATTAACAAGTAAAGCTCTGACTGCTCCTTCGATCAGATAATCTGTTGTATCGGAATACTTGGTATCGGAAAAATATCTTTCCAATAAATGTGACAACACATCCGCAATTCCGACAAAGGTCTGATATGAAGGAAGACCCACTGTGTATTTTGGATTCATAATTGCAAATTTGGGAATTATTCTGTCGTCTTCAAAGCCCAGCTTCCATTCTCCGCTTGAGAGAATTGCTGCATTTGAAGTCTCCGAACCGCTTGATGCTGTGGTTGCTATTACTCCGATAGGTAATACTTCTTTGGGAGATACTCCCTTTTCGAAAAAGTCCCACACATCTCCGTCATATGGAATTCCCAGTGCAACTGCTTTAGCCGTATCAATCGAGCTTCCGCCGCCTACGGCAAGGACAAAATCCACTTTATCCTTCTTCCCCTGTTCAACCAATTCACGTACAAGTTCAATGCTCGGATTGGGTACCACGTTCCCGTTCTCGGAAAATGTTATTCCCAGTTCGGATACAGCTTCTTTTATTACTGAATGAACGCCTAATGTTTTTATGAAGTCTCCGCTGTACACCAGAAGTAAAGATTTTACTCCGTAGCCTTCAAGAAGACCTTTTAATTTCTTTTCACTGTCCTCCCCAAACACTATCTTCGCAGGATTGTAGTACTCAAATCCGATCATAATTATTCTCCAATCTTGACGGGTCGCATAATTAGTTCAAAGGAACTACAGCGCCGTCATATGTATCATTAATAAACTTGCTGATCTCTTCACCCTGAAGTACTTCTACAAGTGTAAGAAGAGCGGGGTCATTTGCCTTGTCAGGTGATGTTGCAACAATGTTGCCGTATGTTGTTGCTGCAAGTCCGTCATTAGCCTCTACAGCAAGTGCACCGCTTACGTGAAGTCCACCCTCGATTGCGTAGTTACCGTTTATGACAGCAACGTCAACATCAGGAAGTGCTGCTACAAGCTGCTCGGGAGCAAGCTCCTTGAACTGGATGTTCTTAGGATTCTCTGTGATATCTTCTACTGTTGCGTTGATACCTGCGTCCTCACTGAGTGTGATGATACCTTCCTGTGCCAGAAGAAGAAGTGCTCTTGCTTCGTTTGTTACGTTGTTAGGTACTGCAACAAGTGCTCCATCGGGAAGTGCTGCTAGATCTGTTGTCTTACCTGCATAGATTCCGAATGGCTCGTAGTGGATTGCTCCGATAGATACAAGATCTGATCCGTTCTCAAGGTTGAACTGATCAAGATAAGGCACATGCTGGAAGTAGTTAGCATCAAGGCTTCCTTCTATAACACCTGTGTTAGGTGTGATTGAATCTTCAAGTTCAACGATCTCAAGTACGATTCCCTTTTCCTCAAGGATGGGCTTTGCCTGCTGAAGAATCTCCGAATGAGGAGTGATATTAGCGCCTACCTTGATAACAACGGGTTCCGGTGCTTCTGCTGTCTGTACTGTTTCTGCTTCCTGTGGTGCTGCAAGATCTGTGCTTTCAACAGCTGCGCTGCTTCCGCATGCTGTTAAAGCAAATGTAAGGCTTAATGTTAATGCTGCTGCTACAATTTTCTTAATCTGATTTTTCATAATATATTCCTCCTACTGTATCTAAATGATTTCTTTTTTCCTCTATAGATAAGACTCTTTTGCATTCCGGATATGCTTCAGGTCTTTATCTCATATTATTTTCTTGCCTTCTTGGCTATAAAATTGCCGCTCTCCTGAATGAACATAACCATGATGATCAGGATGGTAACCGTGGTCCAGAGTACATCTTTCTGGTATGCTGCTCCGAATAAGAGCGATGGAGTTGCCTCCGGTAATATAAAGTGAATGATTATGTATATGGGGGAGGCCCCCATTGCCGTTGCGGCCTCGATAATGCCGGGTGACACTTCGCTGAGAGATGACTCAACCATTCTTGCCACAATCGGTATTGCTCCAACTGTCAGAGGTACAACCGATGCTGTGGTTCCTATTGAAGATCCTGTCACAAATCTTGTAAAAGGAATCAAGAGAACCAACAGTATCAAGAAGGGAAGTGACCTGCATATATTAACCGCAAGACCAAGGATGAAATTCACCGGTCTGTTGGAAAGGATCCTTCCTTTTGATGTTGCATACAAGAGTATTCCGAGAGGAAGACCTGCAATGTAAGCAAGTATGGATGCAGACACTGTCATCTGAAGCGTCTCAAATATTCCGCTTTTTATTGCTTCTATGATATAGTCGCTCATGCCTTCTCCACCTCCTGTATATTAAGTCCTCCCTTTTTGAAGAAGTCGATAATCAAGTCTTGATCTTCCTTATCTTTTGGAAGTTCCACTACCATCTGTCCGTATCCTATGCCTCCCACGCTCTTGGTGTTGGCACATAAGATATTGACCTTCTTACCTGTCTTCTCAACAAGTTCGGATATGATGGGTTTGCTGGCTGCAAGCCCGTCAAATACCAGACGAATGAGTCTGCTGTCCTTACTTGAAGGATCAAAGGGATTGGTAGGAAATACCAACTTTTTAGCTGCTTCCGACTTTGGATTGGTAAATATCTCTTTTACTTCTCCCACCTCAGCCAGGTTACCGTCATCTATAATTGCTACCTTATCGCATATCTTTTCCACTACCGACATCTCGTGAGTAATGATTACGATGGTAAGCTTTCTTGTAGTATTGATATCCTTCAGAAGATCCAGGATCTCTCCTGTCATCTTTGGATCCAAAGCACTGGTTGCTTCATCACAGAGAAGAACCTTAGGGTCCGATGCAAGAGCTCTGGCTATTGCCACTCTTTGTCTTTGACCTCCCGAAAGTCTTGCAGGAAACTCGTGTTTCTTATCCTCAAGTCCTACTACTTTCAACATTTCCAAAGCCTTTTCCTTTCTCTCGGCTCTGGGAACTTTTGCAATCCTCAAAGGCTGCATTACATTGCTCACTACGCTTCTCTGACCTAAGAGATTGAAGCTCTGGAATATCATCGCAATCTGTCTTCTTACTTTTCTTATTTCTTTAGCATTAAGTCCGGTAAGATTCTGTCCGTAGAAACTGACGGTTCCATCAGTTACTTCTTCCAGTCGGTTAAGTGTTCGAACAAGTGTAGATTTTCCTGCTCCACTCATTCCGATTATTCCGAATACTTCTCCTTCTTCTATGGAGAGACTTACATCTTTAAGAGCAAGGAACTCTTTACCGTCGTTCTTATATTTTTTTGATACATGATCCAATCTGAATACTTCAGTCATGTTAATCCTCCGTTGTCTTCAGGTTTTTAACCCCGAAATCATATATCGAATAGTCCTTTGCTCAGATATCTGTCTCCTCTGTCCGGGAAGACAACCACTATATTGCCTTCATCTATTTCATCAGCCAGTCTGAGGCTTGCTGCCAAAGCAGCTCCGGAAGAGGATCCGGCAAGAATCCCTTCCTTTGCTGCAAGGAGTCTTGAAGCATCAAAAGCATCCTTGTCCGTCACCTTGATCACCTTGTCCACGAATGAAATGTCCATGGTGTCAGCTATAAAATCGTTTCCGATTCCTTCGATGTCGTAATCGGCGTGCTCTCCCCCTCCTATCACAGAACCAACCGGATCTGCGAGGACTCCTGTTATGTTCGCATCAACCTCTTTCAGATGCTTCATGATGCCTGAAAATGTTCCACCACTTCCTGCACCTGCTACCAGGTAATTAATCTTTCCATCCATCTGTTCATATATCTCGGGACCTGTTGTTTCGTAGTGTGCCAATGGATTGGCAGGATTACGAAATTGCCTTAATGATATTGAACCGGGTATCTGATCCAATATTTCCTGTGCTTTCTTCTCAGCTCCAAGCATTCCTTCTTCCCTGCTTGTATGGATCAGTTCAGCCCCAAGGGCTTTCATTATTTTCTGTTTTTCAATGGAGAATTTCTCAGGAACGGTAAATATTACTCTGTAACCCTTATTAAGAGCTGCTATTGCAATTCCGATTCCCGTATTACCTGCAGTAGCTTCAACAATCGTTCCGCCGGGTTTCAGGAGGCCTCTTTCTTCCGCATCCTTCAACATGTACATGCCCACGCGGTCCTTAACACTTCCTGCAGGATTCATCAGCTCAAGCTTTGCGTAGAGCCCTACGCTGTCTTTAACCCCCAGATGGTTGAGCTTCAAAATCGGTGTTTTTCCAATCATATCCTGGATACTCATGTGTACATCCATGATTAAATCGCCTCCTTTGCTGAGGCTTTAATAGCCTGTTCAAGATCTTTTATAAGATCATCTGCATCTTCAATTCCAACCGAGAATCTGATCAATTCATCCACGATCCCCACTTCTTCTCTGATTTCCTTAGGTATTGCCGCATGTGTCATACTGGCCGGATGGCATACAAGAGATTCAACTCCGCCAAGGCTTTCCGCCAAAGTAATCAGTTTAAGACTCTTGAAGAATTTCTTATAATCATATTTTTCATCAAGAACAAATGAAATCATTGCTCCGGGGCCGTCTGCTTGCTTTTTCTGAACTTCGTAACCGGGATCTGATTTAAGTCCCGGATAATATACTTTGCTGACATATTTGCTTTCGTTCAGCCAGTTAGCTATCTTTTCAGCGTTCTGAACATGTCTGTCCATTCTTACGCCCAGTGTCTTGATTCCTCTTATTACCAAAAAACTGTCCCATGGAGCAAGAACACCGCCTATGGCGTTCTGGAGGTAATAAAGGCGATCGGCCAGTTCTTTGTCTTTTACAACAGCCAGACCCGATACTGTATCACTGTGTCCGCCAAGGTATTTTGTACCGCTGTGTACAACTATGTCTGCTCCGAGAGATAAAGGTCTCTGAAGGTAGGGTGTTAAGAATGTGTTATCTACAATAAGAAGTTTTCCTGCTTTGTGAGCCACTTCCGCAACCGCTTTAATATCTGTAATTGTTAAAAGCGGATTGGCAGGACTCTCAACATATACTGCCTTAACATCATCGTCTATTGCCGCTTCCACAGCTTTAAGATCTGATGTATCCACGATGGAATACTCGATTCCGAAATTCTTAAATACGTTATCTAATATCCTGAATGTTCCACCGTATATGTTGTCCGAAACCAGTAATCTGTCTCCCGCTTTAAAAAGTGAAAGCACTGTGTTGATTGCTGCAAGTCCGGATGCAAAAGCAAATCCGTATTTTCCTTCTTCAAGATCCGCTATCAGTTTTTCCAGTGCATCTCTTGTAGGATTGCCTGTTCTGGAATATTCCCATCCTCTTGTCTCTCCCAGACCATCCTGTTTGTAGGTTGATGTCTGGTATATGGGAACATTTACGGCTCCGGTTGTTTCGTCTCCGTCCGTTCCTCCGTGTATCAATAAAGAATTAATATTAAGACTCATTTTTTAACCTTCTTTCTTTTGCTCAGGCCACTTTCATTTCTTTCAATTTTTTGTATACCGCTGCAGCAAAAGCTGAATGTCCTTCTTCATTAAGATGTTCGTTATCTGATTCATCAGGATCTGCAAAATCCGATGCTGCAAGAAATCCTGTTCCGTTTTGTTTTGCTATCTCGCTGTATACTTCTTTCAACTCGTGGCTTACTGTTACCGATTCCGGTCGGAATTCCGGATCCTTGTCAGGTCTCCAGACGTTATCTCCCAGATGAATGGGTGATACCAAAAGTATCTTCTCCGCCGGTATGTATTTCTTAAGCTCGTTTATACAAAGCTCTATTCCTTTTCCTATTGTGTATGCTGAGGCCCCGTAAAGGGTCTTACAATCATTTGTTCCAAGCATTAATATCGCTGCCGATATGGGCTGCTGGCTCTCAAGTATGAGAGGAAGTGTCGCTATGCCTCTTCTGCCGGGGCGAAGCTCATCTTCAAAAATGGTTGTTCTTCCACAGAGACCTTCTTCTATGATTCTGCTGTTCTTACAGTTGCTCTGCAGGATCCCTGTCCATCTTTTATCCCATGTATATCTTTTATAGTTTTTGGATCCGGGAACCATTCCCCATGTGTTTGAATCGCCAAAAGCAAGTATAGATTCCATAGCGTTTTCTCCTTTCGTGTTTTCTATAGCTTTATGTTATATGTCTTTGCCCGGTTTGAAAATTACAGGGATTTTATCGCCCGTGATAAGCGCTTCTTATCACAAAAAGGCTCAGACCAAATTGGTCTGAGCCTTTATTTCATCGATAAAACGCACTGTCTTACTTCTCTTTTTTAATTTTCAATGTCTTCAGATAATCTTTTTGTTCCGGGCTTATACGATTACTTTCCACAGCTTTTTGTATAGCCTTATTATGTGTCCAGACATCAAGTTTCTTCTTGTCGTACTGCTTGGCCAAAGCCGTTGCAAAATACCATGCAATCATCATATTGACATAGTATTCATCGGATCTGACTGTCGCAACCATATCGGGATATTCAATATCAAAATCTTCTTCCAGATAATGACTCATCAGCATCTCTATTCCGAATCTTATACTGTATGGTTCAGACGATGACATCCAAGTTTTAATCTTTTTCAACAGATCTTCCTTATGCTTCTTAAATACCTTATAAGGAAGAAAACGTTCCACTTCCTTTACGCAGGTCTCATAATCCTTTATTTCGGATATAATAAATGCGTGAAGCTGATTCTCATCGAAGTATCTGTGAGGAAGGTCATCCAAAAAGACCCGGATGTCCTCATTTTTGCTTAAGCGCTTTGCCATGCTTCTTAGCTCCGGTGTTCTTACACCGATTATGGAATCGGCATCTACCGAAGGTATGATCTTAATCTGCATGTCGCGATATTTCAGATCCTGTTTTTCCGATAATTCCTTTTTGATCTCGTCCTTGATATTGTCAGACACGATTTTCTCCTATTTCTTTCACTTATTCCTGCTCTGCCGGATTCGACGTAGCAGCTACCTCAACACAAAAACCTCTATGACCACAGTGAGGACAGGTAAGTTTTCTGGTGTTCGGCGTATGGTTTGCCCAAAACATCTGCTTAAATGTCGGCTTAAACACCTTATGGCACTTGGGACATATGTAGTCCACTTTCTTGAAATACCAGCGTGAGACTACTATAGCATATGGTAATGCTACTATTGCCCATATCAGGAAAAGCGGCCAAAATCCCTTTGTTACCCATAAGATGATGGCAGTCCACTGCAAAATAGCAAGGGGTATTGCAGTTAATATCATTGTGATACGTGTTTTTCTGAGTTCTTCTTTGTTTGTCATGATGTACGCTATGTCAGCTATGGATTCAACAGAGAAGTCATTAAGACTGCGGAGTCCGTCTCTCAGCTCCAATACTTTCTTCAGTTTTTCTTCACGGTCTCTGATCTCATTTTTCAGATCGTTCTCCTGTCTTTTAAGAAGAAGTTCGATAACGCTTCCCGGGTCTTCCTCTTCTAAAAGCTGACCGATGGTATCGATGGACAATCCCAGATCTCTAAGGAAGCATATGATCTTCATTCTTTTTACATCATCTTCCGAATACAATCTTCTGCCGCCTTCGGTAAGTTCCGAAGGAACGAGGATGCCTCGATTATCATAATATTGAACTGTTCGGACGGTTATATCGCAGATCTTTGCGACTTCACCTGTAGTGTATTTTGACATAGCCTTTCACCTCCTTATCGCCAAGATTAGCTTATTACGTAGCGTCACAAGCAATACATGACGTAAGGTGATTTTTTATTTTTTCACTATTTTTTGAGTAACATTGCAACAATCCATTCCGGATCCGGCGCTTTCATCTCTTTATTCAGTGCCATCTCTTCCATTATACCCTGTACGGATGCCCAGAAGCATCTGGACATAAGATTTGCATCCCCGTCACGGAAAATGCCGCTGTCCTGACCCTTCTTTATCATTTTGGCGGTGGAGCCTATGGAATCTATGGAATCGGCGATCTTTTTTGCCTCCTCCGACAGTCCGCCTCTCCTTGCCTGACCCATCAGCACAAACATATTAAATACCCAGGGCTGATCTTTTGCGAAGGAAAAAAGTTTCTTCAAAAATTCCTTAAGAAAAATCTCGGGAGGAACATCTTCTGTCATGCTAAAGGATCTGGTTCCTTCCGCACCCATCTTAACAAGTTCAAAAAGCAATTCTTCCTTGGACTCAAAATAATGGAACATAAGACCCGTACTCATGGGTACGCTTTCGGCTATATCCGTAATCTTGGTATCATAATAGCCTCGCTCAACAAAGAGTCTGAGAGCTGTCATAAGTATCGCCTTACGTCTTTCTTCTTTCTGTTCCTTTCTTGTCATATGTTTATATCCCTTCTCTGATCCTTTAACAATCTCTGAACCGCAAACTTGCCGCTGGCTGCTGCCACGGGAAGTCCACCTGTGGAACCTGTCCACTGGCCTGCCGGATAGATGTTCTTAATTCCCTTTAATCGTCCCTTAAAGTTGATTCGCTTAGCTGCCGGTGTAGATACAAAGCTCATATAGCTTCCGTGATATGCGTTGCAGTATCTTTCATATGTAAGAGGTGTCCAGCAGTCAAGGAATTCCAGATCTCCCTCAAGCTCAGGAAAACTCTTGACTATTCTTTCAGTTATTGCTGCAATAAGTTTTTCTTTCTCTGCTCTGTATTCCTCTTCACTGAGGCCCTTCCAAAATTCATAGTCGATATCTGTCTGTGAGATATCTGTCTGGATAACCTGTCTTCCGTCCTTAATAAATATGGGATCGTAACCGTATGCCTTAACATACATTCTGTCAAAAGTTCTGTTGCCAACCTTAATGGGATCGATATCAACAAATACTGTCTCACCTCGATCATAATCCATACTTACACTGTAAGCAATCTGAAAACCGCTTATTGCAGGATAATCTTTTGCATTGCTGTATGCAGCCTTGTATTCCTTAGGCATATACTTATTCGGTATAAGCTTATTAAAGAGAAGACTCATATCTACCGCCGGAATAACATAATCCGCACTGATTACTCTGCCGTCTTCAAGTCTGATTGCTTCTGGCCCCCATGGGGATGTTACCGTTGCCGTCAGCCATGGTTGCATATGACACCAAGAGTGAATATGCAGTGTATTCTCCCGGTAAGTAATCGCATATCATCTTGCGAAGAAGAGGAGACTTGAATCTCATGGCATATTCGCTAATGGATATCTTGCCGAATTCCTTCATAACCTTATGCATATCGGCCATGTCTTTACCCATTGCAATATAGTCCTTTACTCCCCACATTTCAGCGGGTTTTGCAGCAGGGAAAAGACATTGCTTTGAGTATTCCACATACTGAATAAATTTCTTTATTTCTTCCTCGTCTTCCGGTGATGCTTCAATAAGTTCTTTCTCTGTTCTCTTGAGGTCGTTCCAGAGTGTCACGCTTTTTCCTTCATGAGTTGAGATATAAAATGCATCGATCTTAGCATATTCCGTATCATCGGATAAAGCACCAACCTCTTTCCAGAGGTCATACATCTGAGTTCCCTTCTTGGTTCCTGTAAGCCAGTGAATACAGTTGTCTATGTGATATCCCTTTCTGTTCCAGCCTGTACACTCTCCGCCGGGTGTCGCGTTTTTCTCATATATCTCTACCTCAAAGCCCTGCTTAAGAGCATATATTCCTGCAGTTAAGCCTGCTACTCCACCGCCTATAATAACTACCTTTTCTTTTCCGTTCATTTTTGATTCCCTTTCTTACATTGAAATATTGTTCATTGAATGTATATTCAATATAATATATCAAAAAATAAAAGTCAAGCATTTTATTGAAAAATTTTTCAATGAATGTTTGACTTTTAAAAATCAGCGGTATTTTAGGGCTTTTCTCATATTCCCTATAATCTAATCTTATATCTCTCAAGATTCACGTTGTCTTCTTTTAAGAATACCGTCTCTGTCAATTTCCCGCCATTGGCCAGAATTGTTTTCTTGCTTGCTTCATTTTCCGGGAGACAACTAACGTATACTTCTTCAAATCCGAAGCTTGATAAAAAGTCCAAGGCCTTAGCCAGCATTCTTGTTGCATAGCCTTTTCTACGCTCTGATGGGCGAACCGAATAGCCTACATGTCCCGTATAGTTCTTCATGCGCTCGGTCAGTACGTTATGAACCTGCATACAACCGACCATCTTCATATCAGACTTTCTAATGACTAAAATCACATTTCCCCATGCGCCGTATTCATCCGCTTCTCTCCCGGGATTGGCCCAGTCTATGCAATGATCCACATATTCCTTGATATCCTGCATTCTTTTCATGGAATAACATCCATCAAAAGAAGAATCTGCATCCAGCATCTCCTGTCTGTAGGCTGCTATCTCTTTTGCAAAGGCCATAGAAGGCTCTACAAAAAGAAGTTCGTCCTCCGGAATCTCTTTTCCGGGAATATACTCAACACTGAACTTTTCGCATACTATTCTTGACTCCTGATCGAGTTGCAGATCTATTTCATCAAGACATTCTGTGAAAAAATCTGTGTGAACATCACGCCAATATTTTAGCGATCTGTCACCCTCGCCTTCCGCATAAGCATGAAAGGGAGCTACGTCTCCAAAGGCCCTCACATATACGTCGTAGTCTCTGATTACGCATACGGCCTCGTCCTTACTGTTGAGGATTATACTGTAATCACCGGGCTTTGGGATTTCATCCAGAGCATCCTCCATAAGATATTCGTCATAGAGGCCGGCGGTTCCAAACTTTTTCCCTTCCAAAACCAGCTCGGCAAGCTTGTCCGTATCGCCTTCTTCAATACCTCCGAAGCCATACGACTCATAAGGTATATCAACATCTATATTTTTCTTTGCACAAAATTCTATCCATAATTCTTTATCTGTCATGTTTTACTCTTTCTGCTATCAATTATATTTATATACTTATTGTTTTTGTGGCAATCTTCTCCTTAAATCTTACATCATGCTCCACCAAAAGCATAGTTGGTTCGTAGGTCTCTATAAGCTTCTCTATCTGCATTCTCGTAAATACATCTATGTAATTAAGAGGTTCATCCCAAATATACAGATGTGCAGGTGTAAGTAGACTTAAAGCTATCAAGACTTTTTTCTTCTGCCCCTCAGAATACTGTTCCATCGGTTTGGTGAACTGAACTCTCTCAAAATCCAATTGACGAAGTAATGACAAAAGAAGCGTGTAATCAAGACCTTTTAATTCGCAATAATCCTTTAGAAATCCCTTTAAGTGAGATGTATCCTGATTAATATAAGAAATAATAAGATTTTCCGGAACTTCAAGGGTCCCTTCCCATTCATAATGCAGAGTCTCTTTAGCCGCTTTGCAATTCATATCCAGAATTGCCTTAATAAGACTTGATTTGCCGGATCCGTTTTCACCATCGATAAGCACACGGTCACCACAGTTAATCTCAAATGTCAGCCCATGAAATACATCCGTATCTGCATCCTTATACTTAAGCGAATAATCTCTTCCGTGTATCAGGCGTTCCTTATGATATTTTAGTGGCTTAAGCTTAAGGTCGGTCACTTCTTCAATATCATTAAGAAGCCCTTCTTTTTCCTCTATTTCCCTGTTGATCCTTCCTTCGTAAGCTTTCACTCGCTTTTGCATTTTCTTGGTTTTGGCGCCTATAAAAGATCTGGTACTTATAGACCTGTCATGCTCTTTACTTGGGTCAAATCCAATCTTACTATTCTCACTTTTTTCTGCCCATCTACCCGCCCTGTCAGCTGCTGCCTCGAGTTTTCCAATTTCCTTAAGGTGTTTTTCATTCTCGGCGCGTGCATTGATATCTGCTTTTTCTTTATTCTCCCACCAGGAACTGAAATTGCCTGTCTGAACTTCAATGGAAGCACGATTAAGAACCAGCACATGGTCAATACAGGCATCAAGCACATCTCTGTCATGGGACACCAACATAAAGCCCTTCTTAGTTTTAAGATAATTCTTTACTATTTCTCTGGCTTCTTTATCCAAATGATTTGTAGGTTCATCAATCAACAGAAAATCATTTTCACCGGAAAACAAAACTGCCAGCATAATCTTCGTGCGCTCTCCAAAGCTTAAAGTATTAAAAGGGCGATATAAAAGTTCTGCATCAAGCGCCAGTTTTGGAAGTTCACACATAACCTTCCAATCCTCCACTCCGGGCTTCCAGTTTTCCATAAGCCCATATGCGTTTTTCGTCATGTCTCCGGGTGATGTTACATATGGAAAGTAATCAAATACAGCTGTAGTACTGATAGTTCCCTTATACTCATACTTTCCCATCAGTAGATTCAGGAATGTTGTTTTTCCCTTACCATTTCTTCCGATAAATCCTAACTTCCAATTTGTATCAATCATAAAAGATGTATTTTCAAAAATATTATCAAAGCTCCCTTCATACGCGAAGGTGAGATTATTTACATTTATTAGTGACATGTGTACCTCCTTCGCCTGCCAAATAAAACAAAAAGGCCTATCCTGCATACGCAAAATAGACCCGCAAAAATAAGCTACATATATCATAAGGATAAAGTAGAGACAAAACGGATGCGATAATCTAATCTAAGCGTACACAACGGCCCACTATCAGCAGGACTTATAATTCAACGTGTTAACTTAAATCAAACTATCTAATTTGCATTTCTCCACCTTACACGTAATGTGCTCTTTCTTTTTATTTCATGTTGTTCAATTCCTCAACACATCCGTCAATGTATCATATCTTGAGGACTCTGTCAATCTTGATCACTAAAGCAGTATACTTATCCGGGAAAGGGCATATGTTAAAGCTTCTTCTCTTGTATTCACACACTACGTTTCTTTTCTATACTCTGCGAAAAGTCGGAATACAGTCAAGCGGAGCACTAACTGTCACGTCCTGACCTCCACTGTATTTTTTGCCGTCAAGTTCATATATCCAGTCAGCGCCTTCCGGAAGGTATACTTTTCTTTCTCTCATTCCGGCCTCAAGTATCGGAGCAACCAATATATCCGGTCCATAGAAATATTCATCATCGATCTCCCAGCAGTTTGGATCATTCGGGAACATATAGAACAAGGTCCTCATTATTGGAGTCCCTTTGGCATGAGCTTCCTCCATTATCTTCTCGGTATAAGGTCTTAACTTTTCTCTGATATCGATATACTTCCTGCATATCTCAAATACCTCATCACCATAGCTCCATATCTCGTTTGCAGCGCCGGATCTGCAAGTGGCCCCTCCTGTTGTTCCGAACTGAGGCTGTCTCGGTTCTCTGTCACCGTGAAGTCTCATAACAGGACAATAGCATCCCCATTCGAACCATCTGACAAACAGTTCCCTGAACTCAGGATCCTCCGGATTGCCTCCGTGAAAGCCCCCTATATCGGTGGTCCACCACGGTATACCGGCAAGGCCCATATTAAGTCCCGCTGACAACTGATTTCTCATGCTGTCAAAGCTTGACGCTATATCTCCGGACCATACAAGAGCTCCGTACTTTTGGCTTCCGGCCCATGCACATCTTAAGAGATTGACTGTTTTTTCCTGTCCCTCCGATGTCATTCCTTCATAAAAGGCCTTGGCATATTCGAGCGGATATATGTTACCGATCTCAAGATCGGTTCCCATATGATATCTGTAATTGTCAAAATCGTAGGCCGTGTATTCCGGTTCTGCCTCATCAAGCCAGAACAGTCTGATACCATATTCATAATAGTTCTTTTTTATCTTATCCCAAAGATATTTTCTCGCGTCGGGATTGGTGGTATCGATGTGTATCGTAGCTCCTTCGAAATTCAGACCTGTCCTGAATCCTCTTTCAGTTCTTATAAGATAGCCTTTTTCCAGCATCTCATCAAAGTTTTCACTCTCTCTTGATACTGTAGGCCACACTGAGACCATAAGCTCGGTCCCCATTTCTTTAAGTTCCTTTATCATAGCCTTCGGATCCGGCCAATACACCGGATCAAATTTCCACTCTCCCTGCGTTGGCCAGTGGAAGAAGTCAACGACTATCACATCCAGAGGAATTCCAAGCTCCTTATATTTTCTTGCAACCGTCAAAAGCTCATCCTGTGTCTGATATCTTAGTTTGCACTGCCAGAATCCCATTCCGTATTCAGGCATCATCGGAACTGTACCCGTGGCAGATGCATAGGAAGTAAGCAGTTCTGCCGGATTGTCTCCCACTACGATCCAAAGATCCAACAGTTTTGTTGAAAAAGCTTCAAAACTTGTGATATTCTTACCAAACACAACCCTGCCTACAGCCGGATTATTCCACAAAAGACCATAGCCCAAAGAAGAAATCATGAAAGGAACAGAGGCCTGGGAATTCCTCTGTGCAAGTTCCAGATCCGTACCCTTAAGGTTAAGATAGCGTTGCTGATATTGTCCCATGCCGTAGATCTTTTCATTTTCATCCAGGGACTCCATTCTGAATGTCAGATGATAATCACCTGCCACATTGGGACAAAATTCTCTTCCTTCTACCTCTATGGCACTGCATTTTGGGTCCAGTACATCTCTTCTGTTTCTCCAATATTCTTCAATGACAAGCGTGTCATCTCTGTATATCCTGATCTTGCCGGCTTTGCTTATTACTGCCTTTGCCCTTCCGTTTTGGATCATACCCTCTTCAGGACATACAGTCACTTCCCCACTGCAGGACAGCTTTTCGGTAAGTGCCCATGCTTCTTCCGGAAAAGATGGACACTTTGTTGCTCTTATTCTGAAAGCGTCATCTCCCCAGGGTTCTATCATAACAGTTTCGGAATCATAGCTGTAAAACAGTCTGTTACCTTCTCTGTTTATCATATCGCACCTCTTTCAATCCTCTACTCTTCCGACAGCCATACCCTCATCTCGTTTTCTCCGCGATTACCCCAGGTATTATAAGGAATGAAGCGGATCTTCACAGTTTCTTTTTTATACTCTTTTCGGTCTGTATATAATCCTCCGATACTCTCAGAGTCTGAAGAGTCTGTGCATCTTTCTCCGTCACCCTCAACTACACATACTCCTCCGAGGAGATCTTCTTCATAATGATCCACAAGCCTTGATTCCTTATTGAGCAGAAGCCTGTGAAGCCCACTTCCGTTATCTTTTTCCTCTACACAATATACCTGCGGACCTCTTGCTACAGCTACTTTATGAATATCCTCGGATACGTCAAGATTTGCATACCATCTCTTTGGCTTGATCTCTATCTCAAAGTCTATGGTGTGCTCTCCTGAAGACACCGGTACATACATATATCCATCCTTTAGTGTTGGCTTGTATGCTGTACCGTCTAAGCTCATCTTTGCATCATCTGTCCATCCGGGAAGACGAATTGCAATTGTAGTTTCTTTTTCCTCTTTATTGTCTATTTCAAAAAGAACTTTTCCGCTTTTCGGGTAATCTGTTTTTTGCTTTATGAAGACTTTTTTGCCATTCTCATCCGGCTCCAATTCAGAAGCAATAAATAGATTAACAAATATCGCATCATCAAATACCGAATAGATATAATCCTCAACAGAAGTAATAAGCCTTGCAAGATTGGGAGGACAGCATGCACAGCCAAGCCACTCCGGTCTTACGCTTTTAACATGGCTCTTTGTCGGATCCAGTTTTCCTTTCTGAGGAACGACTTCAAGGGGATTAACATAGAAAAAGTGCTTGCCATCCAATGCCATTCCCGAAAGAGCAGTATTATAGAGAGCTCTTTCCATAACGTCAGCATACTCGCCATTCCTGTCAAGTTTTAACATCTGCTTCGCAAAAAATATAAGGCCTATAGATGCACATGTTTCGCAGTACATAGTGTCATTGGGCAGATCATAGTCAAGAGTAAAAGACTCACCAAGAACAGTAGATCCTATTCCGCCTGTTATATACATACGCTTATCTACAATATTTCTCCATATTTTCCTGCATGCTGCCGCAAAATCCTTATTGCCTGAAGCCTCGGCCACATCTGCCATTGCGCTGCACATATAGACCACTCTTACCGCATGACCCTCGGCCGTGTCCTGCTTCTCTACCGGTAGATGAGTCTGGTTGTATTTAGATGGCTCCGAAGATATGCCTCCAAGAATGTCGCCACCTTTATCTTCAGCCTTAAGTCTTTTCCACTCTTTTGGAGAATCAGCCCTGACTTTCAGAAAATACTCAGCAAGGTCTCTGTATCTGTTGTCGCCTTTGAGGTGATACAGTTTCATTAAGCCTATCTCGATTTCTTCATGGCCATCAGCAAAATGATATTTGCCCTCTTCAGGTCCAAAAGTATCACACAGGTGATCGGCAAGCTTAGCAGCGATCTCCATTGCAAGGCTGCTGCCTGTAGCCATATTGTAAGCTACCAATGCTTCAAGAAGATGTCCCATGCAATAAAGCTCATGACTCTCGGCAAGACGCATATATCTTCTTTCCGGACCCGAAATCGTAAAGAATGTATTGATATAACCGTCAGGTTCCTGAGCCTTTGATATCAGTTCCACAACTTCGTCTGCCAGATCCTTAAGACTGTCGTCCCATGTGTCCAAAAGAGAATATGCCACTGCTTCCAGCCATTTATAGACATCACTGTCCTGGAATACCCAGCCATAATGCTCTCCTTTTTTGAGTCCTGCAGCAATCTTCAGATTCTCGATTGCGTGACTTTTTTCATTTGGGATCGAATCGTCATTTCTTTCTCTCTCTATGGCAATATCTATGCTGTCGTTAAGCACAGCCCACTGGTAAGGTATCATTTCTTTTCTCACCAGTTCCTTATAGTTCTTCCACACAGGATCCGTAACGCGGATGTTTCTTTTACTCATGAAGCACTTTTCTCCTTTTCCCTTTTAAAAAGAGGCAGCGCAGTAATCTGCTCTGCCTCCTCATTATGGTTTTTATATCAGATTAGTTTCCAATAATACTGTCAATTGTGGCCTGTGCCTCTGCTGCCGCATCTTCAGGAGTGCTGTCGCCAGTGATAACTTTGTTGAATGCAAGTGAAATAGCATCTGAAATATCAGGCCATTCAGGAAGTGGTCCTCTTGCATTAGCATACTGCATCTCATCTACGAATACCTGATATACTGGATCGCCATCAAACTGATTAGCGGCGATGGTTGAATCAGAAGAGATATAGCCCATTTTTTCCATCATGTAGAGACATGTATCCTTGCTGGTTGCATACTGAAGGAATGCGATTGCAGCTTCTTCATTGCCACCTGCGATAACAGCGTAGTTCTCACCACCAAGGCCTGATGCCTGCTGCTTGTCCTGAGGGATCATTGCTACGTTCCAGTGCATATCCGGCACTTCCTGTCTCATTGTAGGAATCTGCCATGTACCGTTGATCATCATTGCAAGGTTACCTGAAATGAACTGATTCATTGTATCACCCTGTGTCCAGTTGATTGCTTCCTTAGGGAAAGCTCCTGAGTCAACAAGTTCTTTCATGAAGTTCATTGCCTTGATACCGCCCTCAGAGTCGATCTCGTAAGATGTCTGACCTGTTGACCATACCCAAGGAAGGAAGTTGAATGTTCCTTCTTCGTTCTGAAGTGCACTGTGTGCAAAACCGTATACATTACCCTTTGTTGTCTTCTTAGCTACATCCAAAAGCTCATCCCATGTAGTCGGAACTTCACATCCTGCCTCAGCAAGCATGTCTTCGTTGTAGAAAAGAACAAGGTCATTGCTTCCAAAAGGAACACCATAAAGTCTTCCGTCTAATGTACATGAATTAACCGGTCCCGGGAAATAATTGCTTACATCAAATCTGTCAGTAATGTCAGCGAAAATTCCCATTGCCGCATATGATGCGTGATCGGGATTGTCCAGAATAACGATGTCAGGAAGTTCTCCTGCTGATGCTCCGACTGAGAGCTGCTTCTTGAAATCAGCAAAAGGAACATACTTTGCCTGAACCGTAATACTATCCTGCTGATTATTGAATTCTTCAATAATGTGATTAAGTGCTTCCTGATGTCCTGCTGTCTCCCAGTAGTACCAGATTGTTACATCGCCTGCCGCATCAGCTGCTGCAGCTACAGGTTCTGAAGCCTCAGTAGCTGTCTCCTGTGCCTGTGGCTCTGCTGCCGGTGCAGCTGCTGATGAATCTGTTGAGGCTGAAGCTCCACATCCTATCAGCATACTTGCTGCTAAAGCCCCTGCTAAAAGTGTTGCCAATACCTTCTTCATTTTTTACCTCCTTAACGAGAATGGTTTTTTTACAATATCATTTTCTCCCCATATCCCGTTAATCAAAACTCTATAAAACTAATAAAGGTGGATTATTCTAATCTTGTTTTTCTTTGTATGGAATTGTTACTTCAATCCTTGTACCTGTCGGATCAACCGCCTTTGCACAGACTTTTCCTTCATTTCCGTAATACATGCCAAGTCTTGTCACCGCGTTTTTAAGACCGATTCCTCTCTTGTCCGCAGCTTCACCAAGCGTGTTGTTGTTGATGCGTTCCATCATATTTTTATCGATCCCGACTCCGTTATCCTCAACCACTATTTCGAGTTTATCCTCTTTCTTCATTATAGAAATAAAAAGTTTTGCATCATCTCTGTTTTTATCAAAACCGTGTACGATGGAATTTTCAATAAAAGGCTGAAGAAGCAGTTTATGGATCTTGGCGTTTCTTGCATCGGGCTCCACATCTATATTGCATGAAAAGCTGTTCTTCAGTCTGAACTGCTGAAGGTAGAGATATTTCTTTATCCATTCAACTTCATCCGTAACCATCACCTCTGCATTACTCTCATTGATGGCATAACGAAGGATGGTCGCCAATGCATTGATAGCATTGCTGATATCATATTCATCTTTATCTATTGCCATCCAGTTGATGGTATCCAAAGTATTATATAGGAAGTGAGGATTGATCTGCGCTTCCAAAGCTACAATCTGAGACTCTCTCTGCCTTTCTATTGCTGCATGAAGTTTTTTAAGCATATCGTTAAAACCGTCGGCAATGCTTTCAATCTCAAGGGGCATCTCCTTTGTCTTTTCAATTCTAACAGACAGGTCCCCGCTTCTTGCTTCCTTCATACCTGAGACTATTCTCTTAACAGAAGAAATAAGGTCTCTTGTAAGACCTCCTGATAAAAGAAGTCCGATCACTACCATCAATAATCCCAGAGTGGCGATCAACAGTAACTGCCTTCTCTGCAAAAAGCTGAGATCGCTTAGGTCATAGACATTTACTATGTCCCATCCGAGTTCTTCATCATGATAGAGGTAGGGTTCAACATCTGAATTGGAATAAAAATCTACTCCCTTCAGGAAATGCTTATAGTCTTTTAGTCTCTCTTCTTCGCTTTTTCCCGGATCTGTCAGTTTGTTTCCCAGATATGACGTCTCCTGGCCAAAAGAAATAAGACGGCCTCTTTCATCAACTATAAAATTAGACACTTTGTCTTCCGATTCGGGATTGGAGCATACGCTCTGAAGAAGATCTTCATCAATACTGACCACTACTATTCCGCATTCCTTGCTAAGGTCTCTGTAGTCCACTATTCTGTGAGCAAGGTGGAAGAGATAATAATCCTTATTGGCAAATCTTGTATCAAATTCTGTTGGATAAATATGAATGTTGTAGTCTGCTATCACCTGATCATAAAGTTCCTCTTTAGACAGACTGAAATCATCTATCCATGAACTCATGTATGTGGCCTGAGTAAGGTGATCGTATGAGACGACGTCTCCGTCAGGAGAAATGATGGTAATTGCGCGGATATATTCTTTTGAATTAAGAATTGCGTTAATGAATCTCCTCATCTGATTGATGGTGACCGCCTCGTCAGTATTGCTTCCAAGGCGGTCAGTCCATTTTACCATATCATCGTTGGTATATATCTGATAGAGGATATCCTTATAAGAACCCAGAGTTATATTGAGGGAATTGTCTATATGGCGAAGATTGTCTCCGGCCATCTTCTCTGTGTTCTCTTTAAGAGTGCTTGACATATTAAGATAAGAAAAAACTCCCAGGATCAGTATCGGAACAATTGAAATAACCAGAAAAATCCGCCACAATTTTGCTCTAAGACTAATCTTGTTCATAATCTCTCCTGTAAATGACCTTAGCCCTTTACAGCTCCGTTGGTCATTCCGCTTATAATATATTTCTGCATGAATATGAAGATCAGCGTAACCGGTATGATGGCTACGATCGCAAATGCCGTAAGGTAACTCCATTTGGTTCCGTACTGTCCCATAAAATTGAAGATACCTGCGGTTATGGGACGCTTCTCCTGATCTAAGATAAAAGTCATACCATAAGCCAGGTCCCCCCATCCGTAGAGGAACGAGAATACCGCGCAAACTATTACTCCGGGTTTTGCCACCGGAACCAGGATCCTCATAAAGGCGGAGAATCTGGTGCAGCCGTCAATATACGCCGCTTCTTCCAAAGCCGGCGGAATAGAAGCAAAATAATTCTTGAGTATCAGCACGGAAAAAGGAATGCCTATGGTTGCATCCGCAAGGATCGCCGCGCCCCAGGTATTATAGAGCTTGATATTCCTGAACATAATGAACATTGGAGTCAAAAGAACCGAAACAGGTAACATCTGTGTAACAAGGAATCCCAGTAACAGTGCTTTTCTTCCAACAAACTTATATCTTGCAATGGCATATGATGCCGGAACCGCCAGAACAACCGAGATCAACATAGCTCCCATAGATATCATGAAACTATTAAAAAATGACTTGAACATGTTGAAATCGCCATTTTCAATCTGAGCTGCATATGACTTGGTGTTAAGCACATGCGGATACCAGGTCGGCGGATTCAAAAAGATCTCTTTCTCCGTTTTTAAAGATGTGATAAAGGTCCAGAATAACGGAAACAGAAGTACTATAAGTATTATAACCGCAATCGTGTTGTATAATAAATTCTTTTTTTTGCTAAGGTTTCTTTCATCCATCAGTCGTCTTCTCCTTCCATGGTAATCTTAAGATACAAAAGTCCAACCAGGAACAGTATTAAGAACAGGACATTGGCAACCGCCGAACCCTTTGAATACTGAAACAGATCAAACGACAGTTTATATGAGTATGTAGAGAGAAGGTGCGTTGAATTAACAGGACCGCCTTCTGTCATTACATATACAATATCGTATACCTTAAAGGTGTAAATAAATCCAAGAACCAGAACAGATTCAATTGTCGGGCGAAGGAGCGGAAGCGTGATCTTAAAAAATCTCTGAATACTGTTGGCTCCGTCAACCGATGCACTTTCATATAATTCCTGGGGAATAGTTGACAGCCCGGTGGACAAAAGGATTGTATTAAAAGGAATTCCGATCCAGACATTTGCTATGATAACCGCGATCATTGCAGTCCCGGGAGTTGTCAGCCATTCGATGTTGCTTTGAATAAGCCCTGCCGTCTTAAGCACATAATTGATAATTCCCACATCAGTGGAAAACATGAACTTAAACATCAGTGCAGTAACCGTCATGGGCATCATCCACGGGATCATAGTAAGACCTCTTATAGGTTTAGCAAATGAGAATTTCTTACAGAATAAAAGAGCTAACAGAAATCCTATAAGAAACTGGAAGATAAGGCAGGCCACCGTAAACAGCAAAGTATTGCCCATTGCCTTAAGGAATACATCATCGCCAAAGATGGTCACATAGTTCTGAAGGCCAATGAAATGTCTGTTTCCATTTACCAGGTTTTTCACCGAAACATCCTGAAAGCTCAGAAAAAAGTTGCTTATGATCGGATATCCGACAAATACCATCATGTAAAGAAAAGCCGGGAAAACAAACAAAAGCCCCGCATTTTCATACCTGAAAAAATCTTTAATCTTTTTCATGCTTGTCCTCTTTATAAAAGATATAGTATTTCTTTTTTTATACTACACCGAGCAGCAACTGTTCAAAATGAGACAAATCTAAAAAAAGAGGAGAAATCTAAAGGTCATTTTATTGTTTTCCTGTAATCGGCGGGAAGCTGTCCCGTAACATCCTTGAATACTTTACTGAAGTACTTGGAATCGTTGTATCCCACTCTCTGGGCTATTTCATATAATTTCATAGATGTTCCGACTAAGAGTTCTTTTGCTTTGGAGATACGGTAATTCTTCATATAATTGCTGAAAGTAACTCCCGTCTCTTTGTGAAACTGAGTTCCAAGATATTCAGGCGTTATATTAAGCTTGCCCGCAATCTCATCCAACGTTATTCCCGTGTTGTAGAACTCATGAATAAGCCTCTTGGCACGCTTTATTGTAAGATTGGTAGACTCGGATTCGGTTCCGTCAGATTCAAGAGCGGAAGAAACCATGCGGCATATGTCTTTAAGTTCCGTTCTTGTCTTGGCATTCATAATCTGCTCCAGGAGCTTTTGCTGTTTAATATCCGATGCTTTTGATATTCCTATGTTCTTGGCGATTTCAAGTACTGCCCATATGAACCTTACATAGCATTCCTTGATCTCTCTCGGAAGATATACTTTTCCGTCTCCAAAAGTATCCGCAAACTTATCCATAAGAAGCTTAACTTTTGAATAATCAGCAGCACAGATGGCTGCCTTTATCTGAGTCTCAAGATCCTGAGGATATACACACAAGCCTGTCTGAACATGGGTTATTTTGGGGTAAGATATCAGGATGCTGTCCTGAAATGTGATATTCCAGTCCATATAGGGAAAGAGTTTTTCTGCGCACGGCTTGATATTATCAATCCCCTCAGCTTCCACGAAGCCCATTACGGAATGATCGGAGAGATTCGAAAGCAGCTGATACTGGATCCATCTCTCAAGATCCGCTCCACTCTTGTATTTGTATACAATTATTGCAAGAGATTTCTTGTATTCCTCTTCAATTATCGAAAAGCTTATATCCGGGTAAGTAGATAATGAGCCGGTTATCCTCCTTATCTCATTTTCCCACTCAGATTCGTAAGCCGCTCCGAGATAAGCATAGAGAAGAACAAATCTGCTTTTTTTATCTATCCCAAATCTTCCGGAGAGGTATTCTCCGACTTCGTCCGATACTTCCATCCTTCCGCCGAGTATTTCTCTGAAAGTCTGCTCCAAAGTTCCGATCTCTTCCGGCTTTTTCCTCTTGTCTTCCGCAATCTGAAGACGTATAGTCTCTATTGCTCTTGAAAGATCATTCAGGCTGATCGGTTTAAGGAGATATTCGGTAACCCCCAGCTTCATGGCTCCCCTTGCATATTCGAATTCCGAATAAGCACTCAGCACTATTGCCTTGGCGTGAATGCCCTCTTCAAAAATACTGCGAAGCATCTCAAGGCCATCCATCTGCGGCATCTGTACATCGGTTATGATAAGGTCCGGTCGAAGCTGTCTGCACATATTAAGACCTTCCGCACCGTCCTCTGCTTCCCCCACCACAATATAATCCGGATCGATCTTGCCAAGAAGCTTACGTATTCCTTCCCTTATTCTGATCTCATCTTCTACTATCAGTATCTTCATTTTTCTGCTTGCCCCATAACCCCACTACAGTTCAAAGTTCTTTTTCTGCATGTAAATTATACCAATCCGGAAGTGCCTCCTCAGATCTGATCTATCCTCGTAAAATACTCTGTCTCATTTTCATGATGGATGTATGCTCCGTTTTTCATCTGTACCCGAAGGCTTGCGGGATTATCCTTGTTTACAGACATATAGACTTCTTGGATATTCATCTCTCCGGCTTTTTTAAGAGTCAGCTCAAGTCCCTTTGTTGCATAGCCTTTTCCCCTGTATTTTTTCGACACGCAATATCCGATATGCCCCGGGCCTTCTCTCAGGAAATCGTTAAGACAATGTCTTAAATTAAAAACTCCCACATAAAGGCCTTCATCAACAAGTACATAAGTAGTATCGGGAACAAATCCATCAGGCAGTTCTTTCCCCAATGACCAGTTTCTCTTTTTTTCAATCCATTCAAGAAACTGCTCATAGTCATAGCCATATACATTATTCATATAGCCATTCTCATTTTTCGGAAAGGTCATATACAGCTCATATGTTTTTCTATAATCAGAATCCTGTACTCTTATCAGTTCCATAACAATCTCCGTTATATATAACTTCTTACATTTCTTTTAGTCCTTCAAGCAATTTTGCCTGACCTCCCGGTCCTCCGAAAGCAAATTCTCCTGCCAGCTCACCCTTTGCATTCACAACGCGAAAACATGGAATACTATCGGGATCCGGATTCTTGTGAAGGGCATTGCCAACTGCCCTCGCCATCTTCTTATCTCCCGCAAGCTCCGCAACCTGCGAATATGTTGCCACACGGCCATAGGGAATCTTTTTTACCGCTTCATATATCCTCTTTGAAGGACAGTCACTAATGAGATCATAACTTTCCGCAATCATGATCTTGATATCTTCATCCGGAATACTTCCGTCAAGAATGATTGTATTCCAGTGATCCTTGTTCTGATGATAACCCGGAATGACGGCTTTATATATCTTTCGCCAGAAATATGCCTTCTCCGGATCTACTTTCACATTCAGATTAATATGTCCGTCCTTTTCATATGTCCAAAGAAAAGCCTTCTTATTCCCTTTATATCTGACCAACTGCCAGTTCGGATCATGAAAAGGCGCATCCTGATATGTATCCGGGAAAGTGAGCCCGTATTTTAGTGCTTCTTCTCTTGTTTTCATAATTTCCCTTTGAACTGTTGATGCTATCTACATTTTTCATCGTAAGTTTAATACAGGCTGCATAAGCAGTGCCTCGATCATAGGATAATACAATTTCCTGTTGTCAGCCTGTGCTATGGTTGTAATCTTGTTTCCTGCATCCTTTGAGGATGCGCCGCAGTGATATATCTTCTCCGTCCGGCACCTATAGTCGATGATGATATACCTGTCATGGAACTTCCCGTCGGTTTTCCGGAACGTTAGCTTTACATTCGGATACTCCGCCCGAAATGCTTGAAATTCTGACAGACGAAGAATATTTCTCAGGTTATCGCTGAAAATGATAACATCCACATTTGAAGGCACACTTTTCAGCATCAGCAGGGTTTTCGGTCCGATATAGTTATCCACTATGTACAACTTCTTCTTCGCTTTGCTGTAAATATCCGCGTATGCTACATCAGCCTCAAATGTCTGCCCAGCGTAGATCACATATTCCATGCCTTTATCCGGTAATGAAAAACTCCTGATGACCTTCGTCAGATCATCCTTTGTGACCATATTTTCTTTAATTTCACTGATGTCCTTTGTATTCTCCGATACCTGAAGAGACAGTTTCGCAATATTAGAAGATTCCGTCAGTAAAGGATCCTGCTCAATATAATCCATCATTGCTTTGAATGTCCGGATTAATGCCTTGCTCTGACGGACAGCAAGTTCTCCCTTAAGGACGGTCATGAGCATATATACACCGCTTTCAGTAAAACACCAGGGCAGGTACCTCGTACCACCTGATTGTCCACGGAATAGTGTCTCTTCCCGTGAGGTCAAAATTTTTGACCTCACCAATTCGTCAAGTTCTTCCCTAGTTATCTGAAAACGAAAGTCCTCATCAAACTTCTCGATATTGTTTCTGACCTGCTGATTAAAAGCTTTTGTCGTGTATCCGTATATCTCCGCAAGATCAGCATCCAACATAACTTTCTGACCACGGATTAGATAAATCTTTGCTTTTAGCGTTTCCACCGTAATCTCCACCGGAACAAGCGCGTTTTCTTTCTTCTCACTCATGTATTTCTCCTTAAGCTGTTTCCGTGAGGTCAAATTTTTTGACCCTGGTCATCCTTCCCTATCAGTTCCTCATATTTCAACTGATACGATATCAGCCTTGGAATATACTCCGATGGTGTTCTTCTTCCTGCCTCCCAATCTTCCAATGTGCGAACAGGGATACCCGTATGATTTGAAAACTCTTTACGTGACATCCCTGTTCTTTCTCTCAAGTCTTTTATTGATCCAGCTATATCCATATTGTCACCTCGCATTGCGTATTTGTAAGTACAGAGTATCACATTTGCAAGCTATTCGCAATGCGTGGTGTATAATTTGTTGTCTTTTTATGAAATAAAATCCTCTGTCGAATGGGCAGTCACCCTGTTGTTTCATTGATTAAGCACTTTATATCTCATATCCTTATATTTCTGAGTTTTATCTTCAAAGCCCAATTTCTTGTAAATCGGATAGCCGTCATCGGTAGCAATCAGATCAATTCGGCTAATCTTATGTTCCGTGGCATAAGCAATCATGTTCTTCATAAGCTGCGAACATATACCTCTTCCGCGGTAATCTTCTTCCGTATATACACTTAATACTTCTGAATCAAGGCCGTTAAGGAAAAATGGATTTGCAGGTTTTTCAATAATAAGAAGATATGCCGCTGCAACAAGTCTCCCTTCAGCTCTTGCCACAAATGCAATCAGCTTTTTCCCGAGTTCTCTCTCAAAATAACCCGGAAGTTGTTTTTCCATTCCTTCTCTTTCTTCATCTGTTATAGAACCGAAATCATCGATCATATACAATATTCTAAGTCGCACAAGCTCGCTTATATCATTAATATTTGCAATATCGTATACAACGCCTTCTCTGTCCCCGTTAATTCTGTAAGAATTATCGTTCTTTTTATGGTTTCGTATCATTTCCAATGTTTCAGAAACAGTTGGACAAGTCGCGTATCTGCCCGGCCACATATTCTTATTGAAATATTCATATGTAGTCTTAGCATCCATATATGGATTGCTTCTGGTGGAATTGCTGTATTCCGGAACAATCATCTCATAGCCTCTTTCAAAGCCACTTTTTACGGTAGCGTCTATGCAGTAATCTGTCTGAAGTCCGACTGCTATAACCTTTTTGATGTTCTTGGATTTTAGATACTTGTCCAGCCCTGTTGAGTCATGAAACGCACTGTTGACTTTCTTATCAAAAATCTTTTCTCCTGTCGCAGGTGCAATTCCATCATAGATCTCAAAATCAGCATCTCCTACTGAGAAACCTGAACCCGGACCGTCATCATGTCTGACATAGATTACTTCAACTCCACATTTACGGGATGCCTCAATCAAAGTCTTCAGATTCTTTTCAAACTGCTGATATTCATATAATCTCTCATCCGTTATTCCTTTTTGAACATCTATAACAAGTAAAACCACTATTCGCTCCTTTCAAATCCTCTCAAACTAATGATTATATGTTTTTATGAATCACCGTATTCACCCTGCAGGGTTTAAAACCGGCACCAATCGCCGTCTTACGGGAGCCTTCATTTGTCTCCGCGTGAGCCCACACCGGTTTCTTTCTCTGCGTTATAATTTCCTCGCACATCCTGTTTGCCAAGTATAATGCCAGCCCATGATGTCTAAAAGATTCTGCAGTCTCAACTCCAATATCCACCTCTTCAGGACTGATTGCGCTTGAAAAAGCAATCGCTGCAAAATCAGTATCTCGTCTGGCCAAATAACCAAATCCATGCTCCAGAAATGCATTATCACTTTCCCACGAAAATGCCGGAACAATCCCTCCTCGAACACAACTAATATTATCATCGGTTATTCGTTCTATTATGAACTGCTTATCAGGAACCGATGATATCTCCGGTAGCGAGGCATGATCATATTCAACTCTTTTATCTTGCTTTAGCAATTTATGATTTTTATAGTAGTCCGTCACAAAGTCTGAGTCCGTGATTAGCAAGAACCTTCGATCCGTGTCAGCCACAAGGAACTCCTGATATATCTGTTCAAGAAAATCCGGATCAGCCTTCCCGGAGATATATGCAAAACCGCAATAATGCCAGAAGAGTACATTTTCACCATCTTCATAAATCTCTCCCGTCTGAACACCGGTAGCTATTGACATCGGATAAACTCGGTTAGCTGTACATTTCTTCGCAGCTTCAATATATTTTGCATAATCTGTTTTATTTATCTTTTTCAATTATCTTTACCTTCCCCGTTAACACCCTCAACACTATAGTAGTCTGAAAAATCTATTCCAATTTCAACGAGATGCTCGCGATGACATTTGTTTAACCAACTGAGCGACGGTTTCGATTTGCGAACCATTGTCCAAACTAATCTTCATATCTTTTGAGATGATAGGAAGCTTGAATTCAATGGACTTAAGCCATTGGCCGTTCTCTTGTTCTTCTTCGTAAATCTCAACCTTTTCAATAAATTGTGTCAGGAACTCTCTGCGTTCCGCTTCATTCATTGGCTCATACATTTTGTCAAAAAAGATTAAAGCTTTGTAGATATTGTCTCCGCAAACCTTTTCAGCAAGTATCGACCGCTTCTTAGCTTTAGCCTCTACTAAGGCATTTTCTGTCTCTTCGATTTTATCATAAGTCTTACTGAGGCGATCCTCTAAATCTGCTTTTCTTCTCTTGTAATGCTTATCTTCATAATCCAAGTTGTCCAAATCTGAAAGAATAGCATCCTTGTTCAAGTAACTTTGGCGTAGCGTCTTTTCCTGAGCAGCTATTTCCTGATCAAGTGCTGAGGTATCAACTTCCATATTGATTTTCTCACGCATCATTCCGGCAAATCTCTTATTGCTCACCAACTTACGAAGCACTTCAACTACCGCACCATCCAACTTCGTCTCTGAAACCTGCTTTCGATAGTCACATTTATGCCCTCTGGTCATATTACGATGCTTGCAACCATAGTAGAAATAATCACTGTACTTCGTACCATCTTTTCTATGCTTAATGCTTTTATTCCCATACATGCCTGCACCACAGACAGGACACCTTAATATACCTGATAAAAGATGTATTTTCTCACCTTTAGGAGAATTGACTTTTTCATATTTTTTAGCCTGAGCTGCTACTTTTATCTGTGCCTGTTCCCATACTTCTTCAGAAACCAAAGCTTCATGAAGTCCATCTACAAGCAGGTAATCATCCTTATAGACTTGGCGATAATCATTTCTTGTTCCGTGAACCTTTTCTGTTCTTCTCCTGCCATAAGCAATTTTACCGCAGTATACCGGATTCTGAATTATTCTTCGTATTAAGGATGCATCAAACAAGGGGTTCTTACCATTCTGCCTTGCGATCTTATGAATCCCATGGTTTTCCAAATATTTTGCGATTCCGTTTGACCCCATATCTGTATTCACATATTGGTCAAAGATTGTTCTGATAGCTACAGCTTCCTCTTCATTTATTTCAAGCTTTCCATCAACCAAGGCATATCCATAAGGAGCAAAGCCACCATTCCACTTACCTTCTCTAGCCTTTTGCATACGGCCTTCCATAGTCTGTACACGTATGTTTTCACGCTCAATCTCAGCGACTGCCGACAGTACAGAAATCATAAGTCTTCCTGCTTCTTTTGATGAATCAATTCCATCCTCTACACAGATTAAATTCACGCCAAAGTCCTGCATAATCTGAAGTGAATTTAGAACATCAGCCGCATTTCTGCCAAATCTGGAAAGCTTAAATACAAGAACAAAAGAGACATCATCTTTTCCAGATTTGATATCTTCCATCATGTTGTTGAAGGCGACACGCCCTTCAATGGACTTACCGGACTTGCCTGCATCTTCATATTCTCCGGCGATTTCATAATCATTAAATTCGCAGAAAGCTTTCATTCTGGATTTCTGTGCATCCAACGAATAGCCATCTATCTGCATAGATGTAGAAACACGGGTATATAAATATACTTTTGTTTTATCCTTACCCAATTTAATCAATCCCTTCTATGTTACGTTCCTGTCTGTTGTGCTTTCTTCATAATATCCTTAACAACATCCGTACCTTCTATCTTATTCACCCCAAAACACTTCTTTCCTGCATCCTTCAAAGAAGCTCCGATATGATAGCCTTCCACGCCATCTATAATCAAAAACCGATCATGAAAAGCTATAGTCTTCTTAATTGTTAATGTAGGATACTGTGCATTGAAATTATTAATATCCTGCGAAGATATTCTTGCACTGGGCAACGTATATGCAAATACATCAACGCCCGCATTTTTCTTAGCAAGGATATTTAATGTAATCACATCAATATATCCATCTATTAAAACAATTTCCTTCTTTGCATGTCCGATAATATCTGTAAGAAAACTGAAGGCATCAAAAATCTGACCATCATAGAAAATCTTCTGATTTTCTTCCTCATGATTTGCCATATACTCAAATATCCTGCCAAACTTCTCATCTGTATCTTTTTGATATTCCAACTGCTTCAGTTCGATAGCATTAATCTTCTCAAACATTAGAGCATTATTAGCAATGAAGTGACGCATCTCCTTAAAAGCACGCATTATAAAAATACTCTGCTTAGTGGCCAATTCACCCTTTAGAACCGTTGCTAACATATAAATGCCCTGTTCTGTAAAGGCATATGGAAATTTTCTACGACCTCCACCTTGTCCAGAAAAAAATGTGTTTTCTGGTGAAGTCACAAATTGTGACTTCACCAATTCAACTTCATCTTTTGTTAATTGAAACATAAAATCTTCTGGAAAGCGCTCAATATTTCTTTTCACCTGTTGGTTCATAGCTTTAAGCTCATATCCATAAATATCAGCCAAATCACTGTCAAGCATCACCTGTTGTCCGCGTATCGTATATACACAGTTTCTAATAGACTCAACTGTGAGTAAGTCTGTTGTATTTTTCATAAACACTATATTCCTTTGCATTTTCTTTTTTGAAGTCACAAATTGTGACTTCATGTATTCTATATTCAAACAAAGATGTTTTTTGTGGTCGAAAAAATCGACCTCAAACCACTGGTCCAAATTTTTAATCGAATTATTTTATCTACATATCCTCAAGACTCTCTATCTTCTTCAGGGCTTCCATATAAGCCATAAGACGCTTCTGCTGTTCTTCCTTAAGATTATGATAATCCTCAATCATCTGAACATCGCCTGGAGTGAATTTACTTTCAGGACTTGCTGCAGCAATTTCCTCTTCATCCTCAATTCCTTTACCGGTAAGAAGTTGCTCCGGGGTAATTTGCAAAACATTACAGATGTCCATTATCTTTTCTACCGTAGGATTGGTCTTTCTCTTTTTCCATTCGCTTATGGTACTAGTTGAAATACCTACCTGCTTTGCAAACTCCGCCTGAGTCATATTGCGTTCTTTCAAAACCTTTATAATTCTTTCGCTGATAATCATGAGTGATACCTCGCTTTGCCATTCACCTATGTAATATTCATATTAGTGAATTTATTTTATCACACCTCATGATATCCTTCAATGTTCTACTTCGTTTTCTTATTACGGAACTTCATATACGCCTTATAAGATTCATATATATATCTTTTTTGAAGATAGACATCAGGATCCGGTAATGAATCAAAATCAATTTCATCAGCGTATTTTGCTATTATATTTCCGATAAAGTTTGCAAGAGAACTCCATTCATCTTTGTCTTTTACTATCACTTTATTCTTCATAGCTATCCCCTTCCTTAAATGAGATTTTTTGGCCTTTCACAAATTGGCAAGCAGTGCATCGGTGTACACCTGATGCGATTTTGCTTGTTGGGGAGTATGCCCCAATCCCCCTGATTGCCGATTTTCATCGGCAAGCTACGCCTGCAAAACAGGCTAAAAAACGAAGTCAATAAATGTCCAAATATTTGTTAAAAGTCTTTTCCACCTTCTTCAAAACTCGTTCATGATTCTCCTTCATATCCGAAATTGTTTTGCCATCTACAGTGCCACATGAATTGGCAACTTTTGCAATCTGGTTGATATTGTTGCTGTCAATTTTTAGAAGTTTAATGATTTCTAATAACTCACTGAAGATGTGAATGTAATATCCATCGATTGCCATCTTCCTAATATAGGCGCTCATGTTTTTGACTCCTATCTTCTCCATCCTGTCATGAATCATCTGCAATTCATTTTCAGGAATCTTGATATGAATCTGTTTGTTACATGGAACGTATCCCTGATTTAACAACATTTGCTTTTCACCTCCTCTCGTTATCGTTGTTCATGGACTAATTATCCAAGATTTAGAAGCCCTACTCCGTATATCCAAGAGGTAGGAAATAGCTGCTCTTCTCAAAATTTTCCACGATATTGGAATTCATCATTTATAGCAAACTTACATTCTGTTATGATTTACATATACAAGATCTTTTGGAAAAGCATTGGGGGAATAAAGCATTGAAGTGTAAATTATCAATTCAGGAAAAACTAAAGGATTTAAGAATAGAAAAAGGTCTGTCACTGCAAGAACTGGCAGAACAGACCGGAATATCCAGAGCATCTCTAGGAAATTATGAAACTGATGATTACAAAGAAATTACTCACAAGGCTATTATCTCCCTTGCAAATTTTTATGGAGTAACTTCCGATTATTTATTAGGACTTACCGAGAATCGTGAACAGCACAGATTCCCTGTTGATGACTTAGGGTTAGATGATGAAACTGTTGAAATATTAAAAAGTGGCAAGCTGAATGCTCGCCTAATATGCGAAATGATAAAGCATCCAGAGTTTAAAAATTTTCTCACTGACATGGAAATCTACATTGACAATCTTGCCGGAATGCAATTTAGAAACCTCAACAAAATGATTGAACAGACAAGAGTCCGTCTTCAAAACAAAGGCATATCTGATGAAGATCATTATATGAAAACATTGGCGACAGCTTCTATTTCCGAAGATAATTACTTTAACAACCTTCTCGGAAATGATATCGTAAAAATCGCAAAAGATTTAAGAGATGCTCATAGCAAAGATGCAGAAACCGGTGATGCAACTACACCTGTTGATGATATCCTTGACTCATTTGAAGAACTAAAGACTGCCGATAATGCAACACAAGCTCAGATGATAATGTACAGCAAACTCTTTAAAATCAACTTCACTAAGATGAACCCTTATGAGTTTAAAACCTTTACCGATATCCTCCAGAGATATTCAGATCTTTGTAAACCTGTAAAAGGAACCGGACGCGGCAAAAAGAAAAAATAAACCAATGTCAAATGCTTTTCCGAAATCTATTACATTTTCTTTTTCAAGAAAAAGGCGCACTCATACCTGCCATTAGTAAGTATAGAGTGCGTCTTTTCCTAGTTGTTTATTTCAAATGTATCATCGATGAATGTACAATCTCGTCTGCTCCGGTTCATCATCCCCTTGAGCCATACAGTAAAACTCCCATCCATAACGCTCATAAAAACCAGTATGATCTGTAACAAGATAGAGCGGTGAAATTCCTTTTTTATTCATGTTCTCCACAACAAGATTAAGAAGATTTCCTGCTATCCCCTGTCCACGATGAGCCTCTTCAGTATATACAGCGCAAACATTGGGGCTTAAGTCCTTCCTGTCATGAAAATCATTATCGATTACACCTAACCCGCCGACAATTTGATCTCCTAACATGCATAGGTACCAACCATTTTCGGTCTCTTTATTAAGATACGCTGTCATACATTCAAGATAAGCATCCTTGGGGACTCCCCACTTTTTGTGAAACCAATCTGCAGCCATATCTTTTAAGTCGGGTTTTTCTCTCAACTCAAAATATTTGTATTCCGTATTCGCATTAATATCTTTTACCATCTCAACAATCTCTATATCTCCGTCAGCAAGAATCTCCACGATTGATTCATGTCCATCCTCATTAGCTCCATTCTGCCAATAGATTTCAGCCATCCTAAGATTCTCTTGTTCGTCTGTTACTCCATCAAAACACTTGTAGGCATCTCCTTCAAAAACTCTTCCAGTCACTTTTATCTTTGCAATTCCGAAAGTAGGTCTTCCTAACTTAGCAAAATAGTCTCCCCACCTCTCAGCTTCCTCGTATGACTTAGACACATATAGCGAAGCCATTCTCGAAGGGTACTCCGAATACTTTTCTTTTCTAACTTTTTCCAACGCAAGCTCACGAAGCGCTACATCCACCTTGTGCGTCAGTTCTGTATCCTTATATTTTTCAGGATTGTTATATATATCATTTACTGTTTCGAGTTCCTCATATACACGCTTGTGTACACCGTTTGGATGCTTGTCATCCAGAATGATATGTTCACCGACCTTCTTGGGAATGTCGGATATTACATGAAAAAAATATTGTTCTTCCATTACATTCTCCCTATTGAAATGGCCGGACACATAGCCCGGCCGAAATTCATTTTAATTCAGCATTGTTTCTTTTTAAAAAGTCTATATCGCTACCATACTTCATGGCAGTTTCCATATCGTTATTCATAAAGCTCTCAAACAATTCTTTAGGTATCTTTCCTGGACGAGTCCTTTCATAAATTGTGAGGTTCTTGGAATGCTTACATTTCTTACATCGATATATCAGCCATACATCAACACTCTTACCGTTAGCATTTACTCTAAATCTATAGGAATTGATAAACTCCTGTTTCTTCCCACAACCTCCACATCTAAAGAACACTCTTGTTTTGGTATGATCAGACAGAAGGGGCACCTTTGCTTAAGGCCAGCCTCTGATTCCTGAGGATTCTCTGAATGCTTTTCTCCGACAAGGAAAACCTGTGTGCAAGTTCGTGTATTCCTATTCCGCCTATATAGTTTTCGTATATTTCTTCATTTCTTTCACGAAAGAAGACCTTGGCAGAAGTCGTGGTTCCCCACTCCTGTTTTTCCTTGCAGGGAATATAGATCAATTTACCGTCTACATATTGCTGAATCGTTTCAATCAGTTCCTGTGGCAGCACGTTCTCTGCCTTAATATAGCTCATAATGCTCCTCCTAAATTGATATTTCTTTTAGGATTCATCTGAGCTTACGATTCATTTATTATTTAAGCTCAGACTACTGAGCGATAACAACTCTGATGGTCATATAATCATGCTCCTTTCCAATCAAATAAAGTAAAATCTTTGTAAATTGTACGTGAATACAGTTTACGATTCAACCTTAACAATAATTATAAAAGAACTTGCGCCATAAATCAGGCCTTATATCATCTGAAAAAATTTCAAAGCCTCTTCTATAGCCTTTACCTTTTCTTCCGGGCATCCCGGTTGTCTGCTATTTTCTGATTTTGGCTTATTGTAATTTTCTCTTTCTATAATCCCATGCTTCTGCTTTACCTGAGCTATATTCAGGTTTGTCACATGGAATCCGTAGTGCTCCTGCACCCATTCTTCAATCTCTTTATATGTTGCTTTCGCTTCCGCACTTGTAAGATCAAGCTCGTCCATATCTACCTTTACGTTGATATGATGCTTTGCTTCATGAAGTTTGGACAATAAACATACCGTCTCGCAATGAACGCTGTGTGGAAACATGTCCACCGGTCTTACTTTCTTGAGCACGTAGCCACCGCTCACAAGATATTTTAGATCTCGTGACAGTGTTGCCGGATCACAGCTTACATATACTATTCTGTCCGGCTTCATCTTAAGCATTGTGGACAGACATTCTTCATCGCAACCTTTACGTGGAGGATCCACCACTATCACATCCGGATTCTTCATGCTGTCATCATTGCTTTCATTGTCATAGTAAGCAGGGAGCACTTCCTCAGCTTTACCGACAAAGAATTCGGCATTATCTATCCCATTCGCAGATGCATTGGCTTTTGCATCATCGATTGCCTGGGGGATTATCTCAACTCCATACACCTGCTTTGCCTGTCCCGCAAGAAATAGTGAGATTGTTCCGATTCCGCAATAAAGATCCCATACAGACTCTTTTCCCGTAAGCCCCGCATAGTCCAGAGCA
Organism: uncultured Lachnospiraceae bacterium; assembly: GCA_902779505.1. Lineage (GTDB taxonomy): Bacteria > Bacillota > Clostridia > Lachnospirales > Lachnospiraceae > Colinaster. The sequence goes on along the minus strand of CACZBZ010000026.1, from coordinate 1,505 downwards.
ATGCTGTAGAGCTTCTCGGTCTGTTCAGGATTGACCTGATAAAAAGAAAGGGGTGAGATTGAGTAGGTAATCCCGCTTTCATATCTTGAGAAACCATTGCGAACATCTCTTTTGTGAATTGTGTCATGAATGACTCCTTCTCCCCACAAAGATGTAATCTTATCTCCCATGATTACGTTGGTGTTCGCCTTGTTATGAGACAACGAAATAGATGTCATTCCCTTAATCTTTTTCAGATTCTCGACAAGTACTTTATCATGAGGAATCTTGTCACCGTTAATAACGATACAGACCATTATCTCAGATGAATCGAAGCCCTTACGTATAAGCACGTGTCTTACAAGTCCCGTTCCCGTTACTTCATCATAGGGTGCGATGTTATATGTCTCCATATGTGACAGTATCACATTAAGAATGTCCCTATTCTCTTCCACTCCTATGACACAATCATCAGTTTTTATTATTGAATGAGTTCTTCCCGCATAAAAACCGGCGACGGGTTTACCGTTATTGTCTCTTCCGATTGGAAACTGAGCCTTTCCCCTATACCTGTATGGCGTATCCATGCCTACAATAGGTTCCATGATTTCTCGGATGTAGCCTTCTTCAAAATCCCCTATTCTGACCAGATTCTCCAGCACTTTGTTCTGCTTGTATTTAAGCTGCTCATCGTATATGAGTTCCTGTATCTGACAGCCTCCGCAGGCTCTTGCAATCTTACACTCGGGTTTTACTCTCTTTTCAGATGCTTCGATTACTTCTTCCAGATGGGCATAGGCATAGTTCTTCTTTGCCTTCATGATTTTGACCCTGACATGGTCACCGATTACTGCATCCTTGACAAAAAGAGTATATCCTTCATGCTTACCTATACCCTCTCCGTCTTTTCCTATATCTGTTATGTTAACTTCAACTATGTCGTTCTTCTTATAATCCATTCGCGACTCCGATGTTATTACTCGCATTCTTATTTGAAAAAAATGCCTGCAACCAAGTGCAGGCTATTTTTTAATCAAATTTTGTTATTCGGATATTTGAATCAAACAATCTGTTGAATCCAAGCCAATCCATACTGTTTGTTCCTTTAAGTATCTCCGTAAAGGGGCGACTGCCTCAATGATTGCCGGTTTCTTAGGTGAACCATACTCATACTCACCGTGATGAGACAGTATGCAGTGCTTCACTTCCGATGCAAGCACATGTGGAAAATCCGGGATGCTCTTAATCTTCTCATCCACCATGATTGCTCCCATGACTATATGACCGAGGAGATTACCGTCATCCGAGTAATCATTCGCAGGGAAAGGATCTATCTCCTTTATCTTACCTATATCATGTAAAAGCGCCGCCGTAACAATCAGATCCCTGTTGATTACATCATAATGAGCTGCAAAGAACTCGCATATTTTTGCAACACTGAGTGAATGTTCAACAAGTCCTCCTATAAAACCATGATGAACCGACTTTGCCGCTGATGAATATTTGAATCTTTTAATAAATGCCTC
>CACZBZ010000025.1 GCA_902779505.1 uncultured Lachnospiraceae bacterium | reverse complement strand
GGATCGAAGAAACTTCTTTGTTCACAGGTTAAGATCGGATCTGAGACCAAGCAGATAGTATCAGGTATTAAGCAGCACTATTCTGCGGAAGAGATGGTGGGCAAGAAGGTTATGGTTCTTTGCAACCTTAAGCCGGCAACTCTTGCAGGTGTCAAATCAGAGGGAATGTTGCTCTGCGCGGAAGATGCAGATGGCAAGCTTGCACTTATCAGTCCTGAAAAGGATATGCCTTCGGGAGCAGAGATAAGTTAACCCAGACGGGGGGTGGCAAATGAAAAGAACAGATTTTAAGTTTGATTCAAGAGACGGAAAAAGCAAGATACACGGTGTTAAATGGGAGCCTGATACCGAGCCCAAAGCTGTAGTAATACTTGTACACGGAATGGCAGAACATTTGAACAGATATGAAGCTTTTGCCAAATTCCTTTGTGATAACGGTTTCGTTGTAGCCGGAAATGAGCATCTGGGTCACGGAGGATCTGTGGGAGAGAATCCAAAAGGATATTTTTGTCACCGAGATCCTGCGACAGTTGTCGTAAGAGATGTTCACAGGCTGAAAAAAACAATACAGAGTGAGTATCCCACACTTCCCGTATTTATATTCGGTCACAGCATGGGTTCCCTTATTACCAGAAACTACCTTACAAGATACGGTACAGGAGTAAAGGGAGCGGTTATATCAGGTACTCTTATGACGCCTAAGGCATTACTGGGAGTAATGAAGGTGCTTATTGCTGTGCTTACTTTTTTCCAGGGAGAGAAGCACCCCAGTGTTTTGCTGAATACTTTGGCATTTTCTGCATATAACAAAAGAATTCCCGACGCAAAGACGCCTTTTGACTGGCTGACAAGGGATGAAGATATAGTTAACAAATATATATCAGACCTTTATTGCGGTTTTCTATTTACCGTGAACGGCTTTGAAACATTAAGAGAATTAAGTAAAAGACTCTATGACAAGAGCCTTCTTGAAAAGATTCCCAAGGATTTCCCCGTAATGTTCATATACGGAGGGGAGGATCCCACGGGAGAATACGGTGCAGGTGTTAAAAGAGTAATAGACCAGTACAGAGAACTGGGAATAAAAGATATTACTGACAAGTGCTATCCGGAAGACAGGCATGAATTGCTCAACGAGCTTAACAAAGAGCAGGTTATGCAGGATGTCCTTGAATGGTTTGAGGGCCATATCTAATATGGATCAGCCTTAAAGTAAAGTGAGGATGATATGAAAAAAAGAAACATTCTTTTTGCTGTAACTGTGGCAGCAGCGCTATCTGTCTTATCTGCAAATCCTGTTTATGCAGAAGAGAGTGAAAGCATAAGCAAAGAGACCTACGATCAGATGATTGAAGTCCTGAAGGATCAGATTAGAGACGGAGATCTTGATACAGAAGAAGACGTGAGAGAATCCATTAAAAAGGCCGAAGAGGAATACGGAGTGGAATTCTCATCCGGAGAAGAAGAGAGAATAGTCGGAATCATGAACACTGTCAACAGTCTTGGTCTTGATAAGAACCAGCTTGTTGAAAAAGTGGATGAAGTATACAAGAGCATGGAAGGCGATCTCGACGGCAATATGGAAGAGGCAATCGATAAGGCCGTTGATGAAGCCAAGCAGCAGCTGATAGAAGAAGCGGCTGAGCAGGTGGAAAGCGCTGCAAAGAGAACCATTCTTGATTACATCAAGGATTTCAGAATTCATCTTGGAAAGCTTTTCAGTAAAATACTTGGAATCTCAGTAGGTTAAGGGGAAATGAGATATATTGCTAATGGCGGTAAAGAATATTTCATAAGAGAAGCTGTATCCGAAGAATGGGATACGGCTATGGAGCTTGCCTTTAGAGTCTTTCTTAAATATGAATCAAAGGAATACGGAAAAAAGGGAACAGAGCAGTTTGCTGATTTTGTCACAAGCCCCAGATTAAAAGAAATGTTTGAAGCAGGAAGCTACAAGCTTCTTGTTGCCGTGTGCGAAGAAAAAATAGTAGGAATTATATCAAGAAGAAGCGGAAATCATATTTCGCTTCTTTTTGTAGATACGGCCTTTCAGAAGATGGGAATAGGAAGTTCACTGGTTAAAGAACTGGCCATAGACACAAGAAATAACTCAACCTACGGCAGGATGACCGTCAACGCGGCTCCCTATGCTACGGAGTTTTACCATTCAATCGGATTCCAGGATATGGGGAAAATGACTGAAGCTGACGGGATGATATATACACCTATGGAAATCAAAATATAGGAATAGTTTTATATTATCATTGCAAAAAATAGCAAAATAGTACTATAATTTATATGTGTGGGTTATAACGGGTAATAGAATATGAAGAAGCTTTTTGATATCGATAATCCGGTAATTGCCTTTTTAAGCAGGCTAGCGGATTTAATAGGACTGAACTTTTTATTTTTGATTTGCTGTCTTAGAATCATATATTTGGAAAGACTTCTTCAGATCATTCAGGGAAAATTTCAAGCAGGCGACACAGATATGGTTGATTAACCTCCTGGTTATAGCAATATTCGCGGCTGACATGTTGATCAACAGAAGATATCCCGATATGCTTCCGGTATATGTAATAGTGGCTGTAGTGGCATGTATGTTTTTTACTGTGTCCGTCATGGTCTATATATACCCGATGCTGTCACACTTTGAGAATACAATTGGCATGACCGTAAAGAATTCGGCTATGCTTGCGATAATCAACCTGCCGCAGACAATATTGCGATAATCAACCTGCCGCAGACAATATTATTCGTAATACTGTTTGCATTGCCGTTTTTTTCACTGGCCTGGGGAGAAATATCCTTCAGACTGTTTCCAATCATATTGCTGCTGGGATTTTCGGGCCCTGCATATATAGCAAGCCTTGAATGGAGTAAGATATTCAAGAAGCTGGAACCGGATGATGAAGAGGCCGACGTAGATGTAATTGATGCGGAAAACCAAGGGAATAGGGATGAGCAAGAAGAAGAAGAACAAAGAATATAATCAGCAGATAATTGTCAGATGGGTCATTCCCGTTTTGATACTTATTGTTGTTCTTGTTGTTCTGGTAAGTAAGTTCGGTGTTGAAAGTGAAACCAATGCAAGAACTTCCGTTAACAGAAAGTTGAACAAAGGACAGCTGGAAGGACTATGCGCACAGCATCTGCAACAATGTGCCCGGCACATATCTCGTTGCTTTGGTTGATACCACCGGAACGGGAGTGGCAAGCGACGGAACGAGTGTAAAGCTCTTTAATGAACCGTATTTTTCAATATCGGGAAATGTTATACAGACACATACAATGGATGACGGTATCAAGGGTAAGGAAGCTTTTGTAACCATCGTTCCCATGACCATAAAAGGGCAGCGAAAAGGAAGCATTGTTCTCTATGCGGGTCTTGATTCGGTTGAGAGAGATTTGCCTACAAAAGAGTACGGAGGACATCCTTCTTATGCGATTATTTCCAGTGACGGAACAATAGTAAGCGCTTCCGGATCTGACAGCTATTTTACAAACGGAGATAATTTCCTTGCCAATCTATCTGCGTCAAACATGAGTGAGCTTACAATGTCTCAGGTTGAGGTAAGAGTTACAAGAATGACACCAATGGTATTCAGTGCCGTCAAGGGCGATGAGAACAAGACCATCAGTGTTGCACCCATAGGTATAGGTGAGTGGCAGCTTGTATGTATAATGAATCAGTCTTACGTGAGTACCGAGATAAAGAGCGAGATGGACAATCCAAGAAATCTCCTTATCAGTCTTACTGTAACACTTGGAGCATTCGTTGTTCTTCTCTTGACATTGTCTCTGACAACAAAGATCAAGTCAAAAGAAGAGAGTAAGGAACTTGCCGACAAGGCAGATACGGATCTTCTTACAGAGGTTAACAACAAGATTGCAACAGAACGTAAGATACAGGAATACATGGATGAGAATCCGGATTCCCAGTGCCTGATGTTCATGTTCGATATAGATAATTTCAAAAAGATCAACGATACAATGGGACATGCCTTTGGTGATGAAGTCTTAAGCACACTCGGCCATCAGTTAAGAAATGAGTTCCGTGTAAGTGATATAATCGGTCGATTGGGCGGAGACGAATTTGTTCTTTTCCTTAAGAATATCAAGAGTGATGAACAGCTTGAAAGAGAAAGTATAAGAATAACCAACTTCTTCCATCAGTTTAAGGCAGGAAGTTATGTACAGTATTCCGCAACCGCATCCATCGGTGCGGCAATATTCCCAGGGGATGCAGGTAATTTCCATGATCTCTATAATTGTGCCGACAAAGCCTTGTACGAGGCAAAGAGAAGAGGTAAGAATCAGCTGGTATTCTACAGCAAGGAATTGGCGGATGTAGAGAGCATAAGAGTTACGGATGATATAGATTCCAACGAAAAGAAATAAATAAAATAAGCAACTTGTCTTATATATGTAAAAAAAATAAGCAGGTTGCTTATTTTTTTATGCAAAGACGGAAAGTATAATATCTTTTAGAAGCAAAAATCTACAATTGTAGGAGGAAAAATAAAAAATGGCAAGTTTAACATTAACAAACATTTGCAAGAAGTATCCTAACGGATTCGAAGCCGTTAAGAACTTTAACCTTGAGATCGCAGACAAGGAATTCATCATCTTCGTTGGACCTTCAGGTTGTGGTAAGTCTACAACTCTTCGTATGATTGCAGGTCTTGAAGATATCACAAGCGGTGAACTCAAGATTGGTGACAGAGTAGTTAACGATGTAGAGCCTAAGGACAGAGATATCGCAATGGTATTCCAGAACTACGCTCTTTATCCTCATATGACAGTATTTGACAACATGGCTTTCGGTCTTAAGTTACGTAAAGTACCTAAGGATGAGATTGAAAGACAGGTTAAGGAAGCAGCAAGAATTCTTGACCTTACAAAGCTCCTTGATCGTAAGCCTAAGGCTTTATCAGGTGGTCAGAGACAGAGAGTTGCCATGGGACGTGCTATCGTTCGTAACCCTAAGGTATTCCTTATGGACGAGCCTCTTTCAAACCTTGATGCAAAGCTCCGTGTACAGATGAGAATTGAGATTGCTAAGTTACATCAGAGACTTGGCACAACCATTATCTACGTTACACATGACCAGACAGAGGCTATGACTCTTGGTACAAGAATCGTTGTTATGAAGGACGGTGTTATCCAGCAGGTTGATACACCTCAGAACCTTTATGATAAGCCACAGAACCTCTTCGTTGCAGGATTCATGGGATCACCTCAGATGAACTTCCTTGACGCTAAGGTTGAAGTAAAGGGTGACGAAGTTAACCTTCTTTTCGCAGGTCAATCACTTCCTCTTCCTCCTGCAAAGGCTAAGAAGCTTATTGAAGGTGGTTATGACGGAAAGACAGTTACATTCGGTATCCGTCCTGAAGATGTATATGATTCAGAGATGTTCGTAGAGACAGCTAAGTGTACATTTGATTCTACTGTTAAGGTATACGAGCTTCTTGGTGCAGAAGTATTCTTATACTTCGATCTTGAAGAGTTCCCTATCACAGCAAGAGTTGATCCTCGTACAACTGCAAGACCCGGCGACAAGGTTAAGCTTGCATTTGACGTTGAGAAGGTACATGTATTTGATAAGGAAACAGAGCAGATCATTACAAACTAGTCTGTTTTCAAATTAAATAAGAGACTATAGAGGGAGAGTGTAGGCTCTCCCTTTTTTTGCGAAAAATAAGGCGGAATTATGTTATAATCATAAATGTTGGAGGCTAAGATGATTAATAAGCAGATAATTCGTGAAAGCCTAATTGAATTAGCAGAGATCAACAGTCTCGAAGTCGGACTTTATGATGAAAAAGGCAGTCTGTTTATCTCAAGCAAGAATCATAAGCAACTTGACTCGGAAAAGATTGCTTCTTTAGCGGAAAAATGTACTTCCGGACAGTTGCTTGCAAAAGGCGGAAAGCTTGTATGCAAGATAGCACAAGACAAAGGACCCGGATATCTGCTTGTTTCAGATGATGCCAAGGCTGATGAAAAAGTGCTAAGGACTCTTGCTTCTCATCTTGGAAGCATGTTTAGACTTACAGAAGACAAACCGGATAAGGCAAGTACTCTGAAAGCCATAATGACCGGTGAATTAAAAGGAAATGATATCTATGCCAAAGCATCAAGGGCAAAGCTGGACACAGACAGAAGAAGAGTTCTTTTCCTTGTTGAGACAAAAGAGGACAGTATACAGACGGCATTGGAAATACTGAAGAGTATGTATGTTACCGCTTCGGGTTATCTGGTTATGCCGCTGGGAAAAGATTCTCTGATGGTAGTCAAGGAACTGAAGGACTGCGAAGGAAAAGAAGATGTGGCCGAGCTGGCGGAAGAAATGGTATCTATTCTTAATACCGAGGCTATGGTCAGTGCCAGAGTGGCTTACGGTGAGACGGCCATCTACCTTGATGATGTTCGTCGTTCCTATGAGCAGGCACTTGCGGCAATGGAAGTGGGCTCAATCTTTTACAGCCAGCTGAATGTTCTTGCTTATGAAAAACTGGGAATAGGTCTTCTGATATATCAGCTTCCTAAGGATATGTGCAAAAGATATGTATCGGATATCCTTTCCAACAGCAATATGAGAGATATAGACAAAGAGACCTTGGATATAGTCAATTCATTCTTTGACAATAATCTCAATATATCAGAGACTTCAAGGCAGTTGTACAGAAACAGAAACGCTCTAACCGCCAGGATAGAACGGCTTCAGGAGCAGACAGGTCTGGACATGCGCAACTTTCATGATGCGGTCTCTTTTGATATAGCCATGATGATAAATGAATATCTTGAATATCTGGACAGATAAGAGATGCTTTATCGGTAATGGATAAATATTTTGCGATATAATCGCGGGTGGATTTTTTATCTATAAAGGAGGATTAAAAGATGGAGTATGTAGGATTGGTTATACTGGCGCTGATAATCGTAGCATTATTCAGATGCATCAAGATTGTTCCCCAGGCCAATGCGTGGGTTGTTGAGTTTTTGGGACAGTACAAGGCAAGCTGGACGGCAGGTCTTCATTTCAAGGTTCCGTTCTTCGAGAAGATTGTTAAGAAGGTAAGCCTTAAGGAGCAGGTAGCGGATTTCGAACCCCAGCCTGTTATTACTAAAGATAACGTTACAATGATGGTTGACTCAGTTGTATTCTTCGAGGTATTTGATGCAAAACTTTTCTCTTACGGTGTTGAGAGACCTATTGCAGCTATCGAGAATCTTTCAGCTACAACACTTCGTAACATTATCGGTTCAATGACACTTGACGAGACTCTTACAAGCCGTGATTCAATCAACGGTCAGATTACAACTATCCTTGATGATGCCACAGATAAGTGGGGTATTAAGGTAAACAGAGTCGAGGTAAAGAATATTCAGCCACCCAGATCTATTCAGGATGCAATGGAGAAGCAGATGCGTGCTGAGCGAGAGAAGAGAGAAGCTATCCTTACCGCAGAAGGTAAGAAGCAGTCGGCAATTACTCTTGCAGAAGGTGAAAAAGAAGCAGCAATTCTTCGTGCGGATGCCGTTAAGGAGCAGAGAATCCGTGAGGCTGAAGGTGAGGCTCAGGCTATCCTTGCAGTACAGCGTGCTCAGGCTGAAAGTATCAGACTTATCAATGAAGCAGATCCTTCAAGTGCTTATCTTAAGATTAAGCAGTATGAAGCAGCCGAAAAGATGGCTAACGGACAGGCAACAAAGATATTTGTTCCGTCTGAAATCGCAAACCTTGCCGGAACAGCAAGCGTAATTGCAGAATCGGTTAAGAGCAATCAGTAAAATACGGAGACAAGTATGGATGGATTAATCAGCCTAATAGTTGTCGTATTTATTGTAATAGGTGTGGTAGTAAAAAGAGCCGATCGACTTAAAGCAGTCGAAAACGAGAGCAAGAAGAAACAGTCATATTACTCTGAGAATACGGTTACTATGACGGACAGTAATGTAAGCGAACCTGTTAAAGCAGTTCAGAGTATACAGTCTGCTACGACAACAGTCAGCAGACCGGTTGCATCGCCTGCGACGGCAAATGTCAGCAGACCGGTTACTACACTCGCAGCCGTGCCTAAATCACAGCCGGGAGTACCGTATTATCAAAAAAAGCCAAGTAATTTCGGAATTGATAAAAAAATATCCAAGGAAACAGGCAATGTTCTCAGGGATGACAGAAGCGGTGACTGGCTGGCAAAACAGCTTGCAGATGAGAGAAAAGCTTACAGACAGGTTAGTGAGATGTTTGAGTTAAAGGCTTATCATGCAAATCAGTGTGAGGCAGAGATGCTTAAGCGCTTCCATGAGGAGAACTGCGATGCCGAAAGAATAGACACGGCAAAAGGAAGGTAAAGATAGAATTAATAAAGGGACGGCATACGCCGTCCCTTTTCTAATCTATACCGCGAAGTTCAGCGGATGGAATAGTCTTGATTACAATATTCAAGAAATGGTCAAGATAGCGATCTGAAAAAGACTTACATGTCTTATCAATGACGCTGTCCTTTTCCGTATATGACTGCAGGAAATACTTTTTTGCACCGCCAATCCATATGGCAATATCTTTAAAATCTTCATCAGTATGAATTCCGTTAACAACAGTAGTCCTGAATTCGTATGGCAGATTACCTTTCAACAGGAAAGAAGCTGATTCTTCTATTTTGGACATATCTACATTATCAAGACCACAAGCTTTTCCGTAATTGTTTCGTCCGGCTTTGATATCCATGGCAACATAGTCGATTAAATCTTCTGATACAAGAGACTTCAGAACGTCGGGTCTGTATCCGTTCGTATCAAGCTTCACAAGGATATCAAGAGACTTGATTTTTGAAATAAAAGATGGCAGATCCTGCTGCAGAGTAGGTTCTCCGCCTGAGATACATACCCCTGACACAATCCCCTTTCTTTTTTTCAGAAAGGCAAGAATCTCATCTTCGGCTATGGTTGGATAATCATTCGGATGAAGAACAAGATTCCCGTTATGACAGAAGGGACATCTGAAGTTACAGCCACCGGTAAAGACGGTGGAAGCCACATGTCCGGGATAATCCAGTAAAGTTGTTTTGGTAAAGCCGTGAATAATCATGTCAACCTCATGAAGTATAAGCTATATTAAAGACAATTATAAAATAAACTAACTTGCCAGACAAGTTAACATAACAATACAAACAAATAGATATTCTTTGTCTTGCGGGTTAGCGCCCAGGTGTGGCATAATATAACAAGACGCCATTTTGTTACAGAGAAAACGGCAAAGGTTTTCGCGGAAACAAGAGCTGATTGACATAGGGATCCTGTATGAATGGGAGCTTCGGCTTCCCTTCGAGGACCCGGGTCTTGCGCAATAGGACTCTACGAATCTGGTCAGGGCAGGAATGCAGCAGCCATAAGAAGAATCTCCTATGTGCCGTGAGGGTGCCTGGGTCACATCTCGGGGGTAAGAAAGTTGCCATACATACAGGATTTTCAAACATTTGGGAGGATTCGATGAAATACACACTTGATTGGAACGAATATGCAAAACTGTCAAGACAGATGGCAGCTGAAGGCTGCGTTCTTTTACAGAATGAGAATAATACACTTCCCATAAAAAAGAAGGAAAAAGTAGCCATATTCGGACGTGTTCAGACTGACTACATCAAGAGCGGAACAGGCTCGGGAGGAATGGTTAATACGCCCTATGTAATCTCGATATTTGACGCACTTAAAGAGGAAGAGATAGAGATCAATCCCAAAGTTCTGTCCGTGTATGAAGAATGGATAAAGGACAATCCCTATGACAAAGGCGAGGGTTGGGCGACAGAGCCCTGGTGTCAGCTGGAGATGAAACTTCCGGACAATCTGGCTAAGGAAGCAGCAAAGGAGTCAGATATAGCCATTGTAATACTGGGAAGAACCGCCGGAGAAGATAAGGATAATTCTGCCACAAAGGGAAGCTACTATCTGTCGGACGAAGAGGAAGAACTTCTTAAAGATGTAACCGACGCTTTTAAGCGTGTTGCGGTTATTTTGAATACCGGCAATATCATAGATATGAGTTTTATGGACAAATATCATCCCTCCGCTGCAATGTACGTATGGCAGGGCGGAGCCGAAGGAGGACATGCCGCTGCGGATGTGCTTATGGGAAGAGTTAATCCTTGCGGAAGACTGTCCGATACCATTGCCTACAGTATTGAAGATTATCCTTCCACCAAGAATTTTGGAAACAAGGAAAAGAATTATTACGAAGAAGATATCTATATCGGTTATAAATATTTTGAGACATGCGCAAAGGATAAGGTGAGATATCCTTTTGGATATGGTTTGTCATATACTGAGTTCTCATGTGAATACACTATGGGAATAACGGAATTTGACGAGATAAGAGTAGACTGTCTTGTTGAAAACACAGGCAAGTGTGCCGGAAAAGAAGTTATTCAAGTATATGCCAACCCGCCACAGGGTAAGCTGTATAAACCCTTGAGGAATCTTGTGGCTTTCGGAAAGACAGAAGAGCTGGAACCGGGAGAAAAGCAGCAGCTTACGATTAATTTTGACATAAGCAGTATGGCGAGCTTTGATGACAGCGGAGTGACCGGCAACAAAGACAGCTTTGTACTGGAAGCAGGAGACTATCTGATATATGCGGGAGAAAATGTACGTGAAGCAAAAGAGATCGGAAGCTTCAATATAGGAAAAACCGTTGTCACATCAAAAGAAAGCGAAGCCTGCACTCCTGTAGAAGACCTTGAAAGAATCATTATAAAACCGGGAGACACTCCGGTCATTGAAAAAGAAAAAGCACCAAAGAGATCTTACGATCTTGCTGAGAGGATAAAGCAGTCAAGACCGAAAGACAGACCATGCACAGGAAGCAAAGGCTATACTTTTGCGGATCTGATGAGCGGAAAAGTGGATGCAGACAGCTATCTTGACCAATTGACCGATGAAGATCTTATATGTATCAGCCGTGGAGAAGGAATGAGCTCACCCAAAGTCACTCCGGGTATTGCAGGATCCTTCGGAGGCGTGACCAAGAGATTAAAAGAAGAATTCGGAATGCCCATAGCCGGATGTTCCGACGGACCATCGGGTATAAGAATGGACTGCGGAGCAGAAGCATTTGCACTTCCCAACGGTACTCTTCAGGCATGTACTTTTAACCTTCCTCTTATAGAGAAACTCTACGAGTATGAAGGAATGGAGCTCTGTAAGAATAAGATAGATGTACTTTTGGGACCGGGAATCAATATTCACAGAAATCCTCTTAACGGAAGAAACTTTGAATACTATTCCGAAGATCCATATCTTACGGGAGCATGTGCCGTTGCGGAACTCAGAGGTCTTCATAAATACAATGTAACGGGAGCCTGCAAGCATTTTTCAACTAACAATCAGGAAGCCTGCAGACACAGCATAGATGCAGTGGTATCGGCAAGAGCACTTAGAGAGATATATCTGAAGCCCTTTGAGATGGCGGTAAAGAAGGCGGGAGCTTATTGCATAATGACCACTTACGGCCCTCTGAACAATATATGGACAGCCGGCAATTATGATCTTAATACCAAGATTCTCAGAGAAGATTGGGGATTTAAAGGTCTTGTTATGACGGACTGGTGGGCAAAAATGAATGAGGACGGCAGCAGGGATGCCAAGCTTTCCTATACTACCGTAATGGTACGTGCCCAGAACGATGTCTATATGGTTACTTCAGATTCGGAGTCCAATGCTAACGATGACGATACTGCCCAGGGTCTTAAAGAGGGAAGAATCACAAGAGGCGAGCTTCTCAGAAACGCTAAGAATATTTGCTACGCCCTTTCAAAAACTCTGGCAGGAAGAAGATGTGCCGGAGAAGAAGACGAGGTTGAAGAAGTCAACAGACCTACGGGAAATGGCAGAATTATCAATATTATGCCTTATGTAGAAATCGGTCATAATGCGGATCTGGATCTTACGGGACTCGATACATCTGCGGGTGTAGAGAATATGTATACCATAAGAATGCCTCAGATAGGATTTTATGAGATGACCGTAAGATTAAGAAGCAAATTGGGCGAACTCTCCCAGACGTCAATAACGGTAATGCAGAACAGTATTACAATGGGAATCATTACCATAAGCGGAACGGGAGATGAATGGGTTGAAAAGAAGGTGCGGATTGAATCAATTGCACAGCTGGACAACTATATAAGCCTCTATTTTGCTCAAAGCGGTGCGGAGATAGACAATATCAATATCAAGTTTGAAAAAGCGCTGGAGAAGAAAGCTCTTGCAAAATAAAAGAACGGAGATATAGAAATGACAAAAAAGGATCTTCTTGAACTTAAGAAAAGATATAAAAAGGAATCGTGTACGGTCAGCAGACTGGCAGGTTGTTACGTGGACGGAGACAAAAACAAAGTCCTTAAGTTTAACGAGAATTTTTTAAATCTTAAAGAAGAGGAATTGTTCAAATACATTGAGATTGCCAGAAAGACACTTACCGGTACCATAGGCAATAATGTACTTGAACTGGAATTCCCTTCGGAAGAAGAGAATCCGGGAGGAAAGCAGCAGTTCTTATATGGTCTGAGAGAAAGTAATCTTGATAACGAGGATCTTCTGGACAGACTTTACGACCTGATCATCGACGGATTCCGGTATGTGGGCAATTATCTTATCCTGGTGTATCACGACAATTACGATATCATGACAAGAACCAGTGATAATCAGAAAATCGACGAATCGGAAGAAGTATACGAATATCTGCTGGTTACAATATGTCCCGTAGCTCTGTCCAAGGCCGGTCTCGGATACAGAAAAGACGAGAACAGAATAGGAGCAAGAATCAGAGACTGGGTAGTGGGAGTACCTGAAATAGGATTCCTTTTCCCTGCCTTTGATAACAGGAGTCAGGATATACATGCGGTAGATTATTTTATAAGAGACGCAAAAGATTCTCACTCTGAATTTGTGGAGGATGTTCTCGGATGCGGACCCAAAAGGACAGCAACCGAACAGAGAAACACATTTGCAAGCATAGTCAAGAGAGCTTACGGACTGGATGAAGAAGCGGGAGACGAAGCTTTGATCGGAATACAGGAGAGCTTCAACAACAGGATCGACACAGGGGTGGAGATGACCGATTCTCAGATTGCACAGGTCGTTCTTGATGAAGCAACTATAGAGGAAGTCTTAAAGGAAAACGACATCGAAGGAGAGCCCGCCAGAATAATCAAAGAAATATGCAAAGAGGAATTCTCCGACGAGATTCCTTCCGTAGTAAATCTTATAGATGAAAAAGCTCTCAAAGAGAATGCCAAGGAAAAAGAAAAGAAAGAACTTGTAAAGGAAGTCATGGGACTGAGAACCGAGCTTAAAGAGACAAAGAAAGAGCTCGAAGAAGTAACTCAGGGAGACGAAAACAAGAATTACGATATTGTTGTAAGAGTTAAGCCGGAAAAGGCCACTCAGATAAAATCAACAGTAATCGACGGACAGAAATGTCTCCTTATTCCGATGAATGATAACGAGAACTGTAATGTTAACGGAGTAAACACAACAATCTGATTAAACTGCCTAAGAAATGAACGAGAATTTTGATATACAGTCAGAACTGAATAAGCTGCCAAAAGCACCCGGCGTGTATATCATGCATGATAAAAACGACGAAATCATATACGTGGGCAAGGCAAAAAACCTGCATAGCAGAGTCAGATCCTACTTCAGGGAAAATGTTGGCAGAGGTCCGTGGATCGACAGGATGATAAGCCTTATTGCTTATTTTGAATATATAGTCACGGACTCCGAGCTTGAGGCGCTGGTGCTTGAAAACAACCTTATCAAAGAGCATCACCCCAAATACAACACCATGCTCATGGATGATAAGACTTATCCGTATATTAAGGTAACTCTGGGAGAAGAATATCCCAGAGTCCTTTTTTCAAGAGACATGAAAAAGGACCAGTCACGCTATTTCGGACCTTATTCATCTGCAGCGGCAGTCAAAGATACAATCGAATTGGTTAACAAACTGTATAAGCTCAGAACCTGTAACAACAAAAAAGGAAATAAAAACAGCTGGGCGGACAGAGCCTGCCTTAATTATCATATAGGTCAGTGCACGGCTCCCTGTCAGAATCTCGTAACAAAAGAAGAATACAGAGAACAGATTGAAGGGGCATTGGAATTCCTGTCCGGTAATTATCATAAAGTAACAAAAGAACTGGAAGAAAAGATGAAAAAAGCCTCGGAAGAGATGAACTTCGAGGAGGCAGCAGGATACAGAGACCTTATAGAAAATGTAAAAGCCTGCACACAAAGGCAGAAGATAGAAGCAAGTGACGGTGAAGACAAGGATATCATAGCATTTGCTCACATGGACAATGATGCGGTGGTGCAGGTATTTTTTGTCAGAAACGGACGAATGATAGGAAGAGAGCACTTTTTCCTTAAGACCGGAGATGATACTCCGGGAGGGGAACTGATATCCAGCTTTATCAAGCAGTATTATGCCGGAACTCCCTTTATCCCGAGGGAACTCATGGTACAGGAAGAACCGTCGGATACGGATCTGATTGTGGATTGGCTCAGTTCAAAAAAGAACGGCAGAGTATATATAAGAGCTCCCAAAATTGGCCAGAAGGAAAAACTGGTAGAACTGGCTGCTCAGAATGCCAAAATAGTTCTGGAAAGAGATAAAGACAGAATCAAGAGAGAAGAAGGAAGAACCATTGGGGCTGTCAACGAGATAGCACAGATTCTGGGTCTTAAGAATATCGAACGAATGGAAGCCTACGATATATCCAACATATCGGGTTTTGAAAATGTGGGTTCGATGGTGGTTTATGAAAAGGGAAAACCCAAGAGAAGTGACTACCGTAAGTTCAAGATAAAGACCGTAACAGGACCTAATGATTACGCCTGTATGAAGGAAGTTTTGACCAGAAGATTCACCCACGGAATGGAAGAATTGAAGGAACTCAAAGCGGAAGGAAGAGAAGAAGTATACGGAAGCTTTACCAAGTTTCCGGATCTTTTGATGATGGACGGCGGTAAAGGCCAGGTTAATATTGCACTGGAAGTTCTTAAGGAATTGGGAATAGACATACCTGTGTGCGGAATGGTTAAGGATGACAATCACAGAACCAGAGGCCTTTACTTTAACAATGAGGAACTGCCGATAGATACACATGGAGAGGGCTTTAAGCTTATAACCCGAATACAGGATGAAGCTCACCGATTCGCTATAACCTTCCACAGAAGTCTCAGAGACAAGGACCAGGTACATTCGGTATTGGACGAGATTCCCGGTGTGGGACCTGCAAGAAGGAAGGCCCTTATGATGTATTTCACCAGCATAGAAGATATAAAAAATGCGGATGAAGAAACCCTTAGAAAAGTCCCCGGATTGCCCGAGTCTGCGGCATCAGGGATATATTCATTTTTCCATGGTAATATGATAAAATAAGCCTATATGCGTACAGGGCATATACAAGTCAGACGATAAGAGAGGGTTACAAATGGCAAGTGTAAAATTACAAGAGATAATTGAGCGTCAGAAACTTGAACTTCTTACTCCGGAGATTGATATTAAGGGAATTAAGATCACACAGCCGGATATCAACAGACCTGCCCTTCAGATGGCCGGTTATTTCGAGCATTTTGAAGCAACGAGACTTCAGATAATAGGTTTCGTTGAATATTCATATATGCAGAGTCTGTCTGAGAAGAGAAAGAAGGAGATATACAACCAGCTTCTGTCAGAGCCTATTCCCGGAATAGTATTCTGCAGAGAGCTTCAGCCGGATCCTCTTTTTAAAGAAATAGCCATATTGAAGAAGGTTCCCCTTCTTATGACCAAGAAAGCCACAAGTGCTTTTACAGCCGAGATCATAAGATGGCTTAATGTTAAGCTTGCTCCATGTATCTCGGTACACGGCGTTCTTGTGGATGTATACGGTGAAGGCGTTCTTATTACAGGTGAGAGCGGTATCGGTAAATCCGAGGCTGCAATAGAGCTTATCAAAAGAGGACACCGTCTTGTAACAGACGACGTTGTTGAGATCAGAAAAGTATCTGACGAGACTCTTATAGGAACAGCGCCGGACATCACAAAATACTTTATTGAGATCAGAGGTATCGGAATCGTAGATGTTAAGACTCTGTTCGGTGTATCCAGCGTTAAGGACACACAGAATATCGATCTTGTTATCAGACTTGAAGACTGGGATAAGGACAAGGAATACGACCGTCTCGGACTTGAAGAAGAATATACGGAATATCTTGGCAACAAGATAGTCTGCCACAACATACCCATCAGACCCGGCCGTAACCTGGCTATTATATGTGAGTCAGCAGCGGTTAACCACAGACAGAAAAAGATGGGTTACAATGCCGCTCAGGCATTATATGAGAGAGTACAAAGTTCTCTTGCAAAGAGAAGAGAAGAAGAGGAGGAAGAATAAAGTGTCTTCTAAATTTGTTATTGGTGTTGATGTCGGTGGAACAACCGTCAAGATGGGATATTTTGATCTTGAAGGTAACGTTATTGATAAATGGGAGATTCCCACAAGAACCGAAGATAACGGAGCAAATATTATTCCCGATATCGCAGGAAGTATCTTAGTCAAAATGAAGCAGGAAGGTATAGATATGAAGGAAGTAGCCGGTGTAGGCATAGGCGTACCCGGACCTGTAACAGATGACGGAACAGTACTTGTTGCGGTTAACCTTGGATGGGGAAAATGCAATCCCAACAAGGAACTCGGAGATCTTCTCGGAGTACCGGTAAAAACAGCCAATGACGCAAACGTTGCTGCCTTAGGTGAGATGTGGCGCGGAGGCGGACAGGGTTATAAAGACATGGTTGCTGTCACACTCGGAACAGGAGTAGGCGGCGGTGTTATCATTAACGGACAGGTTATTGCCGGTTCCAACGGAGCCGGTGGAGAGATTGGTCATATACATCTGGATGACGAAGAGACAGAGGCCTGCGGATGTAAAGGACACGGTTGTCTTGAGCAGTATGCTTCAGCTACCGGTATTGTACGTATCGGTAAGAAGAAACTTGCAGACAGCAGCAAAGACAGCATCCTTCGTAAGGATGGTGATCTTACGGCAAAAGACATATGGGATGCCGTAAAAGAAGATGATGAACTGGCAAAAGAGATAGCTGAGATCTATGGACAGTATCTGGGAAAAGGCCTGGCAGCAGTAGCCAGTGTGGTCAATCCCGAAGTATTTGTTATAGGCGGCGGTGTGTCAAAGGCGGGAAAAGTTGTAATCGACTACATGAAGCCTTATTTTGACAAATATGTTTTCCCCGGAGCAAAGAATGCAAAATTCCTTTTGGCTACATTGGGAAACGATGCCGGAATATACGGAGCCGCCAAGCTGGTATTAGGCTGATATGTTGACTGAACAGACAATTAACAGATTAAAAGAACTGATTGACGAAAAGAGACTGCTTATCGATGAACCTATGGATAAACATACGACCTTCAGGGTCGGAGGTAGAGCGGATGCATATATCTCTGTTAAAAGCAGATCTGAACTTAAAGAACTTCTGGGAATCTTGAAGGAAGAAGAAGTTCCTTATTACGTCATAGGCAACGGCAGTAATCTGCTGGTATCCGACAAAGGATACAGAGGCGTGATAATCGAGATAGGGTCTCTGATGGCAGGCATTGAGGCCACAGAAGACGGTCTCAGAGCAGAAGCGGGAGTTCTCCTTTCCACACTTGGAATGACAGCGTGCAGAATGGGCCTTAAGGGTCTGGAGTTTGCAACAGGAATTCCGGGATCTGTAGGCGGAGCAATGGTAATGAATGCCGGAGCCTACGGTGGAGAGATGAGTCAGGTGGTGAAGGAAGTTGTACTTTTTGATCCGGAAAAAATGGAAGAACTGACTTTGTCTAACAGTGAGATGGACTTTGGCTACAGAAGATCAATCGTAAAGGATAAAAAGCTGATAGTTACAGCTGTCGAATTCTCTCTTGAAAAAGGAGATGAAAAAGACATTAAGGCAGTCATTGATGAGCTGGCAAAGAAAAGAAGGGACAAGCAACCCCTGGAATATCCAAGTGCCGGTTCAACATTCAAAAGACCGGAAGGCTTTTATGCAGGAGCACTTATTGAAGAGAGCGGCTTGAAAGGCTATTCGGTGGGAGGAGCACAGGTATCCGAAAAGCATGCCGGATTTGTAATAAACAAAGGCAAGGCAACGGCTTTGGATGTGTATTGTCTTATCAGAGAAGTTAAGGAACAGGTATATGCCGATTCGGGCATTATGCTGGAGCCTGAAGTGATCATGTTGGGTGATTTCAGTTAAAGAGGAATAAGGGATGCGATTTGTTGTAGTAACCGGAATGAGCGGCGGCGGAAAAAGAACAGCGATGAAAATGCTGGAAGACGTAGGCTTTTACTGCGTAGACAATCTCCCGGTAAAGCTTATCGATCCCTTTATTGAATTGCTTGATCAGCCCGGTGCCGAGATTAAGAAGGTGGCGTTGGGTCTTGATGTAAGAGCCGACCAGAATTTTGATGAAGCTCTGTCAATGCTTGAAAGTCTTCGGAACAAGGGTTTTTCATATGAAATAATATTCATGGATGCCAGCGATGAGACGCTGATAAAGAGATATAAAGAAACAAGGCGTATGCATCCCATGTGCACCATGGAGGACAATCGCGTCGAGAACGGAATCAGCAAAGAACGAAAGATTCTTGAAAAGATAAAAGCGGATTCCGATTACATATTTGATACGTCCAACCTTCTTACAAGAGATCTGAAAAAAGAGATAGACAGGATCTTTGTTAACAATGAAGATTACAGTGGCCTGATGATCAACATAGTATCTTTCGGATTCAAACACGGAATACCGAGAGATGCCGATCTGGTATTTGATGTAAGATTCTTACCCAATCCTTTTGGTGGTGGCCATAGGATGTACCGGAGGCAAGCACAGATCGGTTACTCTTGCCAACGAACTCTATAACAGAATGAAGAATATTGATAATTACGGGGTATATCTCAGTCACAGAGATATTCCGTAAATAAATACTGGAGATAAAATGTCATTTTCCGGAACAGTAAAAGAAGAACTGGCGGAAAACACCGCCTCAGCAAGACATTGTCAGCTGGCTGAGTTTGCAGCCATAATAGAATTCTGCGGTGTAATAGGCAAGACAAAAGAGGGAAAAGATGTAATCGGAATTAGTTCTGAGAACCCTTCGGTAGTCAAAAAATGCTTTACATTGCTAAAGAAAACATTTAATATAGTCTCGTCAGTTGACCTTGAAAATGAGGAATCCGTGTGGAATATCATACAGGGACTGAAACTTATGGACAAGGGAACATTCAGGGGACTCAACGTCCCGGCGAGCCCTATGCTTTTGAAGAACTCTTGCTGTAAAAGAGCTTTTTTGAGAGGGGCATATCTTTGTGTAGGCTCCATGAGTGATCCCAACAAGGGATATCACCTCGAGCTCGTATGTGAGACCGAGGAGCAGGCAGTCCAGATAGTCGGGCTTTTAGCTGATTTTGATATAGAAGCCAAGACTATAATCAGAAAAAAGTATCACATTGTATATTTAAAGGAATCCTCTGCTATCGTGGATTTTCTTAATGTTATAGAGGCCCATGTGGCCATGATGGAATTTGAGAATCTGAGGATCCTCAAAGATGTTCGCAACACCGTTAACCGCAGAGTGAACTGTGAGACTGCAAATATATCAAAGACTGTCAATGCTGCCGCAAAGCAGATTGAAGAAATAGAGAGAATTAGAGACACAGTTGGATTTAAAAACTTGCCCCCCAATCTCAGGGAGATGGCAGAGGTCAGGCTGGAACATCCTGATGCAACTCTGTCGGAGTTGGGAGAATACCTGAGTCCCAAGGTAGGGAAAAGCGGTGTCAATCACAGACTGAGGAGACTGAGTGAGATTGCCGAGAGGATTTAGGGACAGAGGAGGAATTTATGATTAATAAGGAAATGACCATCCGTCTGGAGAACGGACTGGAAGCAAGACCGGTTGCCGTTCTTGTTCAGGTGGCCAGCCAGTATGAAAGTACTGTCTACATTGAGTCTGATGGAAAAAAGGTAAATGCTAAAAGTATTATGGGTATGATGAGTCTGGGACTCGATATCGGCGAAAAGGTAATCGTAATCGCCGAAGGTCCTGATGAAAAGGATGCAATAGAGGGAATCGATAAGTTCCTCAGCGGAAAGTAAAAAATCTTTTATTTTAAAAGGCTTTGTTATATAATGACAACGAACGACGTTAGTCGTAGTTAATAACAAAATTCAAATAATAAACGGAGGTATAAGTAATGTCATTAGTTACAACAACTGAGATGTTCAAGAAGGCTTACAACGGCGGATACGCTGTCGGAGCTTTCAATGTAAACAACATGGAAATCGTTCAGGGTATCACAGAAGCAGCCGGCGAACTTAACAGCCCTGTTATCCTTCAGGTTTCCAAGGGTGCACGTGCATATGCTAATCACACATATCTTGTTAAGTTAGTAGAGGCAGCTGTAGAGTTGAATCCTCAGATTCCTATCGCTCTTCACCTTGATCACGGTGATACATTCGAGCTTTGCAAGAGCTGTATCGACGGTGGTTTCACATCAGTTATGATCGATGCTTCTTCTAAGTCTTTCGAAGATAATATTGCTTTAACAAAGCAGGTAGTTGAGTATGCTCATGCTCACGGTGTTGTTGTTGAGGCTGAGCTTGGTACTCTTGCAGGTATCGAAGATGAAGTAGTTGTAGAAGCTGGTAAGGAAGCTTATACAAGACCTGAAGAAGTAGAAGAGTTCGTAGATAAGACAGGTTGTGACTCACTTGCAATCGCTATCGGAACATCACACGGTGCATACAAGTTCACAGCTGCACAGTGTACAAGAAATGAAGAAGGAATCCTTGTTCCACCTCCGCTTCGTTTCGACGTTCTTGAAGAGTGTATCAAGAGACTTCCCGGATTCCCTATCGTTCTTCATGGTTCTTCATCAGTTCCTCAGGAATTCGTTAAGATGGTTAACCAGTACGGCGGAAACATGCCTGATGCTGTAGGTATTCCTGAAGAGCAGCTTCGTAAGGCAGCTAAGCTTGCTGTATGTAAGATCAATATCGATTCAGATATCCGTCTTGCACTTACAGGTACAGTACGTAAGTACTTTGCTGAGCATCCCGATCATTTCGATCCTCGTCAGTACTTAAAGCCCGCTCGTCAGGCTGTTAAGGAAATGGTTGCTCACAAGATCGTTAACGTTCTTGGTTCAGACGGCAAGGCTTGATCCTGACATATTTAACAAAAATTTTGGCCCGCCTAACGGCGGGCCTTTTTATGTCCAAATCTATACTATTTTTTCAGTAAATATCTTTGCAGATCCGAATGACCGGGGGCTTCCGAGAAGCCCAGCTTCTTAAGAAGGGAAACAGAGGCTGTATTTTCTCTGTCTGCCATGGCTTGGACTGAGGAAAATTCAAGTTCATTAAAGCCATAATCAAGTATTGCTTTACACACTTCGAATGCGTAACCCTGTCTTTGATAAGCCGCCCCGATCATAAAGCCAAGCTCGGGTTCTTCGTAGTCCGGCCTGTAGTTAAAGCCTGCACGTCCTACAAGCTCACCGGAATCTTTTTTATATACATTCCATGTCCCGAAGTTCCAGTAGGAGTAAACATTTTTAATGTAATTGTGTATATAATGCAGTTCATCCGCAGGATCCGGGAAAAGATCCTCCATAAAACGAGTAACTGATTTGTCCTTATAGAGAAGATAGAGGTCATCCAGATCGGAAGGACACATTTCTCTGACAGTAAGCCTGTCGCTGTCAAGAATATGCCAGGGAAGAGAAGCGTATCTCTGCCAGATTTTCACATAAGAATCATGGTCGATGTTATCCGGATCGGAGACAATGTATTTATAAGAAGAAAAATCAGCATCCCGATTTTTATCGGTAAGAACAGGAACGGCAAAATGTCCTTTTGAAGTCAGAGATATCAGCTCTTTGGGGTCATCACTCAGATAGAGCCTGGGCTCTGCAGACATATCGCTATTCCATTTTTCTTCGATATCAATTACAATATTCATACACTGATTTTAGCAGAAACGAAAGGAATAATGAATATGGCACAGAATCCGTTAGTAACAATAACAATGGAAAACGGAGATGTTATCAAGGCAGAACTTTATCCTGAAATAGCACCTATATCCGTTAACAATTTCATCAGTCTTATTAAGAAAGGCTTTTATGACGGACTTATCTTTCACCGTGTAATAAAGGGCTTTATGATCCAGGGCGGATGTCCCGACGGAACAGGAATGGGAGGTCCCGGATACTCAATTAAGGGAGAGTTCTCACAGAACGGAGTGGAAAACAATCTGAAACATACAGAAGGTGTGCTTTCAATGGCAAGAGCAATGAATCCTGATTCAGCAGGAAGCCAGTTCTTCATCATGCACAAGACATCACCTCATCTGGACGGCGCATATGCGGCATTCGGAAAAGTGACTGAAGGAATGGATGTGGTTAATAAAATCGCTGAGACAGCTACTTCACCATGGGATGATAAGCCCATTGAAGACCAGAGAATAGCGTCAATGACAGTTGAATTATTTGGGGAGGAATATCCCGAACCGGAAAAGTTATAAGACTTTCGTGTTAACAATTTGTTCATATTTTGGTTACCATAATTTCAAAGTGTCATCACTTTTTGGACATTTTTCGATATTATACTAAAATCATAAAATAAATATGACGAACACAAAGCTAAAAAACTTTTTCATAATAAAATGCCAAGCACAGAAGTGCTTGGCATCCTCCCTTTTATAGCAAGAAGATAGGAGCTGCAAGATATTGCAGCTCCTTTTTCTGGTTCATTCCCCCCATAAAAAAATGTCTACCCCTTTAAATAATTTTACAGTTAAAAGAGAACCAACAGGATATGTTACATCATAGGACATGATGTAAAGAGTGGAGTGTTCGAATGGGAAAGCAGGCGCTAAAAAAGAAATGTGTGTATGCCTGTATGGGGACACTCCGATATGTTATCAAGCCTGTTAAGGCCTGAATTTCTCTATGATTTCCTGCAATGCGTTCAAACAATAATCCAGGTCGGATTCACTACTATTATCTTCAAAAAAATAGGAAGGGGTTACGCGAAGTGCTTTTGCCATAATGCGATATTCTTCCGGCGTAAGCGTATGTGTCTGATTTTCTATTCGGGATATGAAACACTGATCTTTATCAAAATAATATGCGAGAGCAGCCTGTGTCAGGCCCAGCTCGTTACGACGGTGTATGATACGACGGATAACCGGATCAACATCTTTGATATTCTCTTTCACAGATATATCCTCCTTTAATAGTTATTCGTATATCATATAAGTCAATTGTACGAGATTATGTTAACGTTTTACAAAGCAGAGAGTGAATATTTTGATGACAAAAATATTCAATTTCTGCATATTTTTTATTCGAGACAATCCCTTATGAAGCTAATCAAAAAAAATTGGCAAAAATAACCAAGATTGTAATTGTGAAAAATTGATGAAAATGCCCATAAAAATGCCCAGTGCGTATGGATTTTTATGTAGTTTTCTATTAAAATAGAAAAGGTATAGTGTAAAAAAAACGAAAAATCATATTAATCGTTGGGCAAAAACTACAAATATATGACATCAGTCCGGCGAAATCGTTTGGACATTGTTACAGAAAAGGATGGAGGGAGATATGATTTCTAATCAGGTATTGCAGAGCACCATAGATGGCTTGGGAACTATCGCAAGAATAGAGATCTGTGTTGTTAATATTGATGGTAGAGTCATTGCATCAACAAATAATTCAATGGATGATTATGCCGAGCAGGCCATGGAATTTGCCAAATCATCGGCAGACAGCCAGGAGATGAGCGGATGCCAGTTTTTCAAGATTTTTGAAGACGGTCAGCTTGAGTATGTGCTTGTATCGGAAGGTTCCGGAGAAGACGTATATACCATGGGAAAAATGGTGGCTTTTCAGATACAGAGCCTTGTAGTTGCATATAAAGAGAGATTTGATAAGGATAACTTCATTAAGAATCTTCTTTTGGACAATTTCCTTCTGGTGGATATATTCAGCAGAGCAAAGAAACTTCACATTCAGACGGATGTAAGAAGAGTTGCCTTGATCATTGAAGCCGAGAATGGCAAGGACAATAATATTCTGGAACTCATGAGAGTTCATTACGGAAGTAACAATAAGGACTTTATAACGGTGGTTGATGAAAACAGCGTTATAGTGGTAAAGGAGCTGGGAGAGACAGACGGCGAAAAAGAGATCAAGGCCGTATGTGAGAACTATACAGCGACTCTTTCCGAAGAAGGAATAACAGGAATCAGAATCTCCTTCGGTACAATAGTAAAAGAACTTAAGGAAGTCAGCAGATCCTACAAGGAAGCCAAGATGGCAAGAGATGTAGGCAAGATCTTCTTTGATGAGAGAAATATAGTGGCTTACACGGAACTCGGAATAGGAAGACTTATTTATCAGCTTCCCCTTCCTCAGTGTAAGATATTTATAAAAGAAGTGTTCGGAGAAAACGACCCCAATGATTTCGACAGTGAAGTGCTTCGAACCATCAACCTGCTTCTTGATGCCAATCAGAATATGTCGGAAGCATCAAGACTGCTTAATACACACAGAAACACACTGGTGTACAGACTTAATAAATTCCAGAAGACCACTGGTCTTGATCTGAGACAGTTTGAAGATGCCATCATATGTAAGATTGCATTGATGGTAATCAAATATATGAATTACGTAGAATCACAGCAGTATTAATTGCAGAGGAGTAATAAGGTGGCTTTTAAAAAGAAAAAGGGTAAGACCCTAAAAGAAGACGAGATAATTGTAATTGATAACGTTACAAAGACCTATCAGGACGGAAATGGCGCAATTGCCTTAAACGGAATCAGTCTTACCGT
>CACZBZ010000024.1 GCA_902779505.1 uncultured Lachnospiraceae bacterium | reverse complement strand
TACATATGGAAGACATGATAGGTGGGGGTTCTGAGCATCTTCTCACCTTCCGTAAGGATCACTGACTGAAGCACATTGACCATCTGTGCCAGACAAGCCAGCTTAACTCTGTCGGAATGCTTATTGAATATATCCAGAGTTATGCCGGCCACAAGAGCGTCTCTTACAGTGTTCTGCTGATAGAGGAAGCCCGGATTAGTGCCCGGCTCCACTGCAAACCAATTGCCCCATTCGTCAACCGATATTCCCACCTTCTTTTCCGGATCATATTTATCCATAATCTCGGAATGTTTTCTGATAAGCTCATCCATAAAGAGAGCTTTTGAAAGAGTCTTGTACCAGACTTCTTCATCGAAGTCCGTTGCACTCAACTTATTGTCCCATCCGTCGGGAAGAACATAATAGTGAAGCGACAGCAGATCCATAAAGCCGTGAAGTTCCTCCGGAACGTGGTCGTAACATGTCTTCATTACGCCTTCGGTCCAATGATAGTCATCCACGTTTGCTCCGCAGCAGACCTTCTTAATGGGTCTGTCGGGATTGTACTGACGCACATATGTCTGATAACGTCTGTATTCATTGCCGTAATAATCCGGAGTCATGTTGCCGCCGCAACCCCAGTTCTCGTTGCCCACGCCAAAATAACTTAATACCCAAGGCTCTTCGCTTCCATTGGCCTTACGAAGTTCCGACATGGGTGACAGACCGCCGAAAGTCATGTATTCAACCCACTCACTCATCTCCTGTACTGTGCCGCTACCCAGATTGCCGTTGACATAGGCCTTGCAGCCCAGCTGTCTGCAGAGTTCGAAGAATTCGTGGGTTCCGAAACTGTTATCCTCTGTCACTCCGCCCCAATGGGTGTTGACCATCTTCTTTCTCTTAGACTTCTCGCCTATGCCGTCTTTCCAATGATATTCATCCGCAAAGCAGCCTCCGGGCCATCGAAGAACGGGAATGTTAAGTTCCTTCAGCGCATTTACCACATCGCTTCGCATGCCGTTTACATTCACGATATCCGAATTCTCCCCCACATAGAGCCCTTCGTAGATGCATCTTCCGAGATGCTCGGAAAAATGACCGTAAATCTCAGGTTCAATCACACTCTTTTTATTGCGGGCATCAATATACAGTTTCGCCATGTCTTTTTCCTCCCCTGATAAACAGGAATCCCTATAAAAAATCTAAATAAAGCCTGTTTGCTATCGAATCTGTTCCCGATATCAAACAGGCTTTTTATCTGTTAATGAATTGCCTTCGTTTTTACACGAAAGCCTTTACTGTCTTATATACGCTCTCACCGTCAAGACCAAACTTCTTAACGAGTTCTGCGGCTGTGCCCGATTCACCGAATACATCCGGAACACCGATCTTCTTAACAGGTGTGGGGAGGTTCTCTGAGAGAACATCACATACTGCACTGCCGAGACCACCTATTACGGAGTGCTCTTCAACAGTAACCACCTTGCCGGTCTTCTTAGCAGACTCAAGGATTATGTCCTTGTCGATAGGCTTGATGGTATGGATGTTGATAACTTCAGCTGATATTCCGTCTGCTTCAAGCATCTTGGCTGCATTAAGGGCACTGTCTACACAGATACCTGTTGCAACGATTGTTACATCCTTACCTTCTGTAAGCTTCTCGCCTTTTCCTATTGTGAATTTGTATCCGGGCTTGTCATTTATAACCGGAACAGCTGAACGTCCGAATCTGAGATATACGGGACCTTCATACTCAAGAGCCGCTCTTACGGCAGCCTTTGCTTCAATGTCATCACTGGGAACGATAACTGTCATTCCGGGGATGGTACGCATAAGCGCAATATCCTCATTACACTGATGTGTCGCACCGTCTTCACCTACTGTAACGCCGGCATGTGTTGCACCGATCTTAACATTGAGGTGGGGGTAACCGATAGAGTTACGTACCTGCTCAAAGTTTCTTCCTGCCGCAAACATTGCGAAAGATGAGATAAAAGGTATCTTACCGCATGTTGCAAGTCCGGCTGCAATGCCTGTCATATTGCTTTCGGCAATACCGCAGTCTATATGTCTGTCGGGATATGCTTTCTTAAAAGTTCCCGTCTTGGTAGCACCTGCAAGGTCTGCATCGAGGACCACAAGATTAGGGAAATCTTCTGCACACTCTACAAGCGCGTTACCATAGCTCTCTCTAGTAGCTATTTTCTTAATATCACTCATCTTAATCCTCCTATGCTAACTGGCTGTCAATTGCTTCAAGATCCTTCATGGCAATTGCATATTCTTCATCATTAGGAGCCTTACCATGCCATCCGGCACTGTTCTCCATATAAGATACGCCCTTACCCTTGGTAGTCTTCATTACAATTGCAGTAGGCATTCCCTTTGTTGCTCTTGCTTCCTTGAAAGCATTTCTTATAGCATCAAAATCATGTCCGTCAATAGTGATTACATGGAAATTGAAAGCCTTGAACTTGTCTTCGATGGGATATACGTTACATACATCCTCTACCTTACCGTCAATCTGAAGTCCGTTGTTATCAACTATTACTGTAAGGTTGTCAAGCTTGTGAGCGCCGGCGAACATGGAAGCTTCCCATACCTGGCCTTCCTGAATCTCACCGTCTCCCAAAAGTGTATATACTCTGTAATCTTTCTTATCAAGCTTTCCTGCAAGGGCCATTCCAACCGCAGCAGATATACCCTGACCCAGAGAACCCGAACTCATATCAACACCGGGTGTCTCCTGCATACAGGGATGTCCCTGAAGATAAGAACCGAGATGTCTTAATGTAGGCAGATCCTCAACAGGAAAATATCCTCTGTTGGCCAAAGCCGAATAAAGTCCCGGAGCTGTATGACCCTTTGACAATACAAAACGGTCTCTGTCTTCCTTCTTAGGATTCTTAGGATCGATATTCATCTCTTCAAAGTAAAGAAAAGTGAACATATCAGCCGCTGAAAGGGAACCGCCCGGATGGCCGGCTTTTGCACCGTAGACAGCATTGATAATACCCTTACGGACTGCATTGGCTTTTCTTTTAAGTTCTAAGTTGTCCATAATACCTCCTCTTGAACGTTAAAAATTATTTCTTTGTCTGACCATAATAGGCATTGGCGCCATGCTTACGGAAATAGTGCTTATCCTGCAATTCCTGAGGAGCAGGCTTGACATCTTTGTTGATAAGCTCGGTTCTGTAAGCCATCTTGGCAACTTCTTCCACAACTACTGCGGAATGAACTGCTTCGATAGCATCTTTGCCCCATGCAAACACACCATGATTTTTACATAAAACGGCCGGTGTTGCAATAGGGTCTATGTTCATTCTGTTAAATTCATTAACAATAAGATGACCTGTATTCTCTTCGTATGCGTCCTTAATCTCGTCTGCATTGAGGCATCTTAAGCAGGGAATCTCTCCGTAGAAATAATCTGCGTGAGTTGTTCCGTAGCAAGGAATGGCTCTTCCTGCCTGTGCCCATGATGTTGCATAAGAAGAGTGAGTATGTACAACTCCCATAACCTTTGGAAAAGCCTTGTATATCTCAAGATGTGTGGCTGTATCCGAAGAAGGATTGTAATCTCCTTCAACAACATTACCCTCAAGATCCACTACAACCATGTCCTCGGGCTTCAGTTCATCATATTCCACTCCGCTGGGTTTGATTACGAAAAGATTCTTCTCTCTGTCTATTCCGCTCACATTACCCCAGGTAAAAGTGATAAGTTTGTATGCAGGCAGAAGCATATTTGCTTCATAGACCTGCTTTTTAAGTTCTTCTAACATAATATATTCCTCAAAATTATAACTTTTCTACAGCAGCCTTTTCGATGGCAAGACCCTTACGATACTTGTCCATAAAAGCTTCGAATCCTGCTATATCGGCTTCGGTAGGTTCCATTCTGCTGCCCTTGTTGCCTGCGAATATTACATTGCTCAGGTAATCGCCAAGACTCTGTCCTGCTGCCTTGCCTGCCATATATGCCGCAAGAAGAGCAACACCCCAGGCACCGCCTTCACCTGCTGTCTCCATTACGGATACGGGAGCATGAATAGCTGCTGCCGCAAAGCTCTGTCCTACCTTCTCTGTCTTGAAGTATCCGCCGTGACCCAGCATCTCATCCACTTCCACATGCTCTTCCTTAAAGAGGATATCAAGTCCCACCTTAAGGGCTGCAAATGCAGAATAAAGATGCATTCTCATAACATTGGCAAGAGTGAATTTGTCATCTGCCGTACGTACGAATAAAGGCGCTCCCTTATCGAATCCCGTTACGGGTTCTCCCGATACATAATTGTATGACAGGAGTCCGCCGCAATCTGCATCGCCGTTAAGAGCAACCGAATACAGCTTTGTAAACAACTCGTTCATATCGGGCTTCTGACCCATAAGTTCATAGAACTCCTTGAACATGTTGACCCATGCATTGATCTCGGATGTACAGTTGTTGCAGTGTACCATACCAACCAGTGCTCCGTCGGGAGTTGTAACAAGATCTATCTCCGGATATACACGGCTGAGTTCTTTTTCCAATACCACCATCGCAAAAATGGATGTACCTGCGGATATGTTACCGGTACGTTTTGCAACGCTGTTGGTAGCAACCATACCTGTACCTGCATCACCTTCGGGAGGACATAAAGGAATGCCTGCCTTAAGATTGCCCGATACATCAAGAAGCTTAGCTCCTTCTTCTGTAAGGACACCCGCATTTTCACCTGCGGATAAAACCTTGGGAAGAATACCCTTTAACTTCCAACTAAAATTCTTGGAAGCAACAAGTTCATCAAACTTAGATATCATCTTGGCATCATAGTCACCGCTGTTGATATCAATGGGGAACATTCCCGATGCGTCGCCTACACCAAGAACCTTCTCTCCTGTCATCTTCCAATGAACATATCCCGCAAGTGTTGTAAAGAAAGCTACATTGGGAACATGCTCTTCACCGTTGAGAATAGCCTGGTAAAGGTGAGATATACTCCATCTCTGAGGAATGTTGTAATTGAAGCTTTCCGTAAGCTTCTTAGCTGCTTCTTCAGTAATGGTATTACGCCATGTACGGAAAGGAACCAAAAGTTCTCCGTCTTTATCAAAGGCAAGATAACCGTGCATCATTGCAGAAAAACCGATGGCTGCAAGGCTTGTCACGGTAACGCCGTACTTCTCTTTTACATCCTTAAGCATATCGGAATAGCAGTCCTGAAGACCTGACCAGATATCATCAAGAGTATATGTCCATATACCGTTGTCCAGTCTGTTCTCCCAGCCGTGTCCTCCGGATGCAAGGGTGTTACCCTTGTCATCCACAAGCACTGCTTTGATTCTTGTAGAACCGAATTCTATTCCAAGTATTGCTTTTCCCTGTTCAATAATCGCTTTATTATCCACGTTTGCCCCCTTATCTGTAGAATACCTCTCCAAGCATCAGATCTCTCTTGAAGTCTCTTATCTTAGTATCCTTGTCGATATATACAGCTTCGATTCCGCATGCTGCAGCCCAGTCACCGATCTGCTCTGCAGTAAGGTCATAAGAGAATGCTGTATGATGAGCACCGCCTGCAAGGATCCACGCTTCAGCACCTACATACATGTCGGGTTCAGGTGTCCAGAATGCTGTAGCTACAGGAAGCTTGGGCATAGGCTTCTTAACTTTCTTACAGTTAACATCGTTGATGATAAGTCTGAAACGGTTACCAAGGTCGATGAGAGAAACTGCAATACCCTTGCCTTCTTTTGAAGTGAATACGAGTCTTGCGGGATCTTCTCTGTCACCCATGCTGAGAGGATTGCACTTGATGCTTATAGGACCGTCTGCGATTGAAGGACAGATCTCAAGCATGTGAGCCTCAAGGATTCCTTCCTCTCCCTTAACAAGATTGTATGTGTAATCTTCCAACATGGAAGTACCCTTAGCATCCTTCTTGTTCTCTGTCATGATCTTCATAAGTCTTACCATGGCAGCAACCTTCCAGTCACCTTCAGCTCCGAATCCGTAGCCCTTCTCCATAAGTCTCTGAATAGCAAGACCGGGAAGCTGCTTAAGAGGACCAAGATCACCGAAGTGAGTAACTATAGCCTGATAATTCTTCTCTTCAAGGAATCTCTCAAAACCGATTTCGATTCCTGCCTGTACGGCTACGTGACGTCTGAACTCGGCTTCATCTCTTCCCTCTAAAAGAATGTTGTACTTGTCATAATATTCATCAACCAGGGCGTTGATATCGCTCTCGCTTACAGCTGCAACGCTCTCTGCGATCTCATTAACGGGATATGTATCAACTTCCCAACCGAACTTGATCTGAGCTTCTACCTTGTCACCTTCTGTAACGGCAACATTACGCATATTGTCGGCTACACGCATAACACGGATGTGGCTGCTCTCAATAATACCGATGGCTGTAACCATCCAAGATGCGATCTTATTGATAACAACAGGGTCTGTGTAATGACCTACAACAACCTTGCGCTCAATTCTCATACGAGAAACAATGTGTCCGTACTCTCTGTCACCGTGAGCAGACTGATTCTCGTTCATAAAGTCCATATCTATTGTGTCATAAGGAATCTCTTCATTGAACTGTGTATGAAGATGAAGAAGCGGTTTTTTGTATTCCTGAAGTCCGAGTATCCATGACTTAGCAGGAGAGAATGTGTGCATCCATGTGATCACGCCTGCACATTCTTCGTCAAGATTGGCCTCGTTAAAGGTCTTACGGATAAGCTCATTTGTAATAAGTGTAGGCTTCCATACGATCTCATATGGCAGTATGCCAGAAGCATTGAGTTTCTCAACGATTATCTTCGAATGCTCAGCAACGTTTCTTAAGCACTCATCACCGTAGAGATCCTGAGATCCTGTGCAAAACCAAAATTTGTAATTTTTCTTCTTAATCATTTCTTTTTCCTCCCTATGAAAAGTTTAAAAGAGCAAAATATTGCAATCATCTTTCAGATTATAATTTTTTGCTCTTTCAGTAAATTGAATTTTTAACTAATATGTTTTGATTTTCTATGATTTTTTTAATTATTTATCTACCGTGTCGAATACGACCTTCTCACCGTCCATCATCTCTCCGACAAGATCGTCGAATATCTTCTCTGCCTCTGCAGAATCCATGGAACTGTAATCGCCGCCGTCCTCAGACTCATAGTAGTATGTTCCGTTTCCCTCGCTGTCGTATAAAACAGCCGCCTTCTCCATAATAGAGATCTTGCCGTCAGCAACTGCCCACTTGCATATCCAGTGGTTGCTGCCGGTGTAGAGATATCCGTCCTTTACTGTGATTGGATAAGCGGTTCCGGCACTGCAGATCTTACCGAGTTCACAGGGAACTCCGTCCTTGTCGTATGCAAAAACGGCCGCATCTATGGCATTGATACCGAATTCCATATCATCAAAAGTACCACTGCTCACAAGAAGAACATCATCGTTAAGAAGCGATACGTTGGCGTATCCCATACCCTTTGTAAGTTTGCTGTCTACTATTTGTGTAAAAGTGTCACATCCGGAGATATCTATGGAAGGAGCTGCATCCTCGGAATATCCGTTAATAGAATTATTGGAATATTCATCCAGTTCCACTGATGTACTGTCATCAGGGATGTGCGCGCCTACCTGCTTCTCGGGATCATACATCTGCTCAGCAACCGCCACAATGTCGAATCCATCTAAATCTGTTGCTTGTGCTGAAAGAGAATATGCGTATCCGAGTTCAATATCAAACCAGCAGATCACATCAACGCAACCATCGTCTCCCTTGTATCTGTAAGACTTATAGGGCATATGGCCTTCTCCCCAGTTATTAAGGGTTCCCTCGTCCGATGCTGTCCAATCATAATACATTCCGGAGATATCCACAATCTCCTCACCTGCCACAGCCTGCTGTCTGGCATTCATAGCCACACCGTCCAGATCAAATGACATCTGAACCATTGTGCCGGGAAGTGTATTATCATCTCCCGCTTCCATCAGGCTCCATCTGACATTGGTTGCAGCTTCGGGAGCTGAAAAGCCATTGGGTGCGTACTGATACGCCTCGTCCTCGGTGCAGTCTCTCCATGGATTAACTGCCGATTCATTGTTGCCGGGATCAATCTCTTGATTCTGTGACGCCTCTTTTGTTCCGCAAGCGACAGCAGATATCGCAATTGCCGCCAGCATTGTCAATGCAATTAGTTTCTTTTTCATAATAATCACCCTCTAA
Source organism: uncultured Lachnospiraceae bacterium (assembly GCA_902779505.1). GTDB lineage: Bacteria > Bacillota > Clostridia > Lachnospirales > Lachnospiraceae > Colinaster. The sequence continues at coordinate 10,272 of CACZBZ010000024.1, read as the reverse complement.
AAAAATCTATCTTTACTGATTATGAAACAGCTTCTCTTCTTTTTCGGATCTGCTTCATAACAATCAGATAAAGAACAAATGAAATAATGCCGGCCGACAGCCAGCTTGTGGCATCTCCTCCCACTGCCAGTTCATAACTGCCGATCTGAATGGATACAAAGGCAGTAATAAGTCTGGCCACCAGTTCTACTATGCCCAGTGTAAGAGCAGTCTTACCGTAACCGCATGCCTGCATTGAATTGCGGTATACGAATATGGCTGCCAGTGGAATGTAGAAAGGAATACACTCATACACATAAGCCTTGGCATAAGGCATATAGACAGAGACATCAACTCCCCGGCTGAAGAAAAGCCTGATGATATAAGGCAGAAGAATCACCGACAGTGCCGCATTCACCAGCGAATATACCGTAGCTATCTTCATGGCATCCTTTGTACCACGGTCCACTCTGTCCAGGTCTCCGTATCCGTAATTCTGTCCCACATAGGCCGCCATGGTCTGTCCCAGAGAAGGCATGCCCGCAGTCATTAAGTTTATCACTTTTCCCGCTGCAGTAAAGCCCGTAACGGCAGTGGATCCGTATATGTTGATGGATGACTGCATCACCATGGTTCCCGATGCAGTGATACCGAACTGCAATGCCATTGGAACGCCTACATTAAGCTGGCTTAAAGAATACTCTCTTCTCAGATGCCAGTCTGACTTAAGAGGCTTAAGGACATCCACCTTTCTCACAATGTAAATCATACAAAGAACAGCTGATAATCCCTGAGATATATCGGTTGCAAGAGCTGCGCCGAAGGTTCCCATGCCGAATCCTATGATAAATACCAGATCGAGAACTATGTTCAGAAGAGCCGCAAATATCAGAAAATACAGAGGTGTCTTGCTGTTACCTATAGCTCTCAGCGCCGAAGCCAAGAGATTGTAAGCAATAAGAGCCAGCATGCCCGCGCATATGGTTGAGATATAGGCGTAAGCATAGTCATAGATATCTTCCGGCGTGTTCATAAGTTTAAGCAGGGGATGCATTACAACAAGAGATATTACCGTGATGATTACTGTACTGATAACACTTAAGAGAATGGAATTGACGAAGGCCTTTCTGGTACCTTCGCTATCACCGGCTCCGTATTTCTGGCTGATAAGCACAGTGTAGCCCGTGGTCAGACCTGTAGCCATTCCCATCATCATGAACATTATTGTGCCTGTAGAGCCAACCGCAGCAAGCGCCTCGGGGCTTACAAATCTTCCCACGATAACTGTATCCACCATGTTATAGAACTGCTGAAAAACAAAGCCTAAAAATATAGGGATTATGAACTTAAGTATAAGGGTAAAAGGACGACCTTGCGTCATTTTTGATTCCATATTATATCACCTGTTTACAAATCACTGAAAAATAAGAATATTCTTTCCGTGCTGTTTTCCGTAATACATTCGGTCGTCAGCGGCCTTTATGATATCATCCGGCAGCTTGTACTTTTCATTATTCTCTGCAAGACCAATTGTGACTGTAGCAGGAATACGCTGGTTAAAAAATATTGTGGGACTTGATTCTATATTTTTGCGAATGTATTCCATCTTGGTCTTTGCAACTTCTTTATCATAGTCCCTCATCAGGATAACGATCTCTTCACCGCCCCATCTGCATATCTCACAGCCGGTCATCTCCTTTTTGATTATACCTGTGATATGTCTTAATACCTCATCTCCGCAGTCATGACCGTAAGAATCGTTGATACGCTTGAAATTATCGATATCAAGAAAAGCTATGCAGAAATGGTTGATTTGCTCAGTTCCCATAAGCGATGCAACTATGGGAAGAAAGCCCCTTCGGTTAAAAAGGGATGTCAACGCATCCTCGCTTGCATCAACAGACAGCTGTTTGTTTCTCTCTTCGAGACTTACTACCTCCATCTCGCTGGCATAGATATAGATAGCACAGTAAAAGATCGTTGCAAACACCATCACAAACGAGGAAAAAATAACCAGTGTCGTCCTTGTCGCAGGACTTACATCTATAACGGGAGGCTTATCTGAAAAGTTCAGATAGAGCCAGATATACGAACCAAAATTAAACGCCAGCAAAAGAACTATAAGCCATCGTTCGTTCCCTTTGAACAAAAAGCAGCCAAAATAGATGATTATTGTTACGATCGAAAAAAGGAAACAATAAGTACCGCAACGCAGACCTACATAATATGTGGAGATGATCGTATACGCCGTAACTTCAATGATAATACTTATGTAAACCGGCATAACGTGTCCGTATTTTATCAACAAAAAACAGAAGGCATATACAATAACGCTCAACGTGTTGAGCTGAATTAGCGGAATTACTCCGTTCATCCAGAATATAAAGAGTAAAGTGGCATGAACCATACACATGACGGCTACGGTAACCAAAAAGCCGTTATGTACCAGAAAATGCATTATATCTTTAATATAAGTTTTTGTTTTCATAGCAATATCGCCTTCTTAACAGGCTCTGCTCCTTTATCTTTCTTCGCCACTTGGGCTAAATACTTAATATATTTATTATATACTTTCAGAGGAAAATGCACATTATATTATTCAAAAAAGTATCCTTTTGCATGTCTCGTACCATTCGCAATCTCCGCATATTCGGGCAAACTCTTCAGTCGAAAATATCTTCTCTTTTGCTTGCAAAGAAGCATCCTTGTATTTTAGCCTTTCTCCATAAGCAAGCCCACATACCTTCAGGACATCCCTGTCCATCCGGTCAACCTTATCAAGAGACGTACATTTGCCTTCATCGTTATTGGGACATTTACTACAGATATCATCACAGCCTTCATGTAAGGTTATATCTCCGCCCTGTACCAGATCATCGATCATTCTTTTCATATGATCTGCGAATTCTTCATTGTATCCGTGTCCCACAAAATTCTGAGTGCAAAGAATGTGGTGCGGACGTAATTTCACTGTTGACATGTTTTTTCCTCTTGTTTCTTTCAAAAAAACAGTAATACACTTTGGTCTCAAAGCCATCTCATCAAACTGCCATATATAAATTTTACTTAATTTCTGTCTTACTGTACAATACTCATTTATTCATAATATGCAGTATCTTGAAAAACAGTAAGATGCTATAATTAAAGCAAGTAACTTCAGTAATGGGATAATGCTATGTTGTGTATGAGGGGAATATTATGTGGAGCTACAGTTTTGAATTTCCGACTTTAACCATTTTGTTGATAATTCTGGGATTTTATTTTTCGAGACCCAGACTGCCTATCAAAAGAAGCACTGCTTTTGTTCATATGATCATTATAGAGACACTGATCATAATCTTTGATATCTTGGCAACTGCAGTGGATAACAATTATGCCTCTTACAGTATTGCCCTTATAAAGGCCCTCAATGCACTCTATTTCATTGCCTTTTTCGATCGGGCATACATAATGTATGTTTTTTCGATCAGCGTATTGAAAGATTCTCCGCTTAGCATAGTAATTATCAGAATGCTGATAATGCTCCCTATGTCTGCCGGTATATTGCTTTCAATCATTTCCGCATTTTTCGGCTCAGCCGATTTTCCTTATGTAATCTTTTATATCGATAGCAGCGGTTACCATTCCGGTAACCTATATAATCTTCTGTATGTGTCCGGTTTCTTTTACGCATTACTGGCTCTTATTGCCGTATTTGTGTTTAGCAAGAAAACGGGGCGCAGACGTGAAAAATACGGGATCCTGATCTATAATCTGGCCATATTGGCAGCGCTGATCATAAGACTTTGCCTGCCAAAGCATCTGATCATGGATACCCTTATTCTGATTGCAATCCTAATCGTATTCCTCGCATTCGGTAATCCTGATTTTTACCTCGACCTTAGAGGAAACAGTTTCAACAAGCCGGCTTTAAGTAAATATCTTGAAGAGTATAAAGGAAGGCTGAAACTGCAGCCTTTCGGAGTTGCAATCCGCGACTATCAAGCTATGCGCGATCTTTACGAATCATCCCAGATGGAAGAGGGACTTGTCATGATCGCTAAATACATGCATCGGCTTTTTCCAAAAGGACTTGTATTTTATTGCAGAAAAGGCAGATTTATTATTTTGGATCAGCCGGGAAAAGATTATCGCGAAGAAATAAAGGCACTGGCAAAACTGTTCGAGCATCCTTTGAGATCGAACACTGCCGAACTCTATCTTTCAGCCGGTTTTGTTACCTTTGATCGCGTTATAGGGAATTATTCTTCAGAAACACTCCTAAGCACCATGTTAAAAGCACTGGAGTCTGTCGGAGCCACAGAGTCTGAAGAAGTTCTTAATGTTAATGAAGAGGATATTAAACGTACCGACACTGAAAAAAGCATCCGACACTGTATTGAAAAAGCCCTTGAAGGCGATGGCTTTGAGCTGTATCTTCAGCCTATCATTAACGCAAAAACAGGAAAGGTCATAGGTGCTGAAGCCTTGTCAAGGATAAGAGATTTCAACGGTGATATAATTCCTCCCGGGCTTTTCATTCCTGTGGCTGAGAAGAGTGGCCGCATCAACAAGCTGGGTGAGCTGGTTTTTGACAGAACCTGCAGATTTATTAAAGAGAATTCTCTTAAAAAAATGGGGATGGAATGGATCAATGTCAACTTATCACCATTACAGTTTTTATGCCCTGATCTGGGGGATAAATACTCATCTATTATGAAAAAATATGGTATAGAGCCGGACACAGTACATCTTGAGATCACTGAGGAGTCCATGATCGATGACCTCATTTTGCAAAAGCAGATGATGACCATGGGCGAAAAGGGATTTCTGTTTGTACTTGATGATTATGGCACCGGTTATTCCAACCTGTCCAGGCTTAAGAAATGCCCTTTTATCAACGTTAAGATTGACATGAGCATCGTCCGTGACTATTGTAAGGAGCCCGATGATATCCTTCCGAATATGATTCAGACCTTTAAAAATATGGGATTTTCCATTACCGCTGAAGGTATTGAAAGCGAAGAAATGGCAACTACCATGAAGGAAATCGGCTGCGACCTCCTTCAGGGCTATCTATATTCAAAGCCGCTTCCTATTAATGAGTTTGTCGATAAATATTTAATCTGATCTGTGCAAAAATTAACGGGCACTTAACATCTTCTGATGTCAAGTGCCCGTATTTTCATTCTTAAACCATAAAATCTATTCCTTCAGCTTGAACATGTCGACCATTTCTTTCAGATGCTTAGCATGATCGCTCATCTCATAACTCAATGCCAATGATTCTTCCGATGTAGCTGCATTGTGCTGACCGGCAGTAGCAATCTCTCCTATGTCTGTGGACATACCCTTGACCGAAGATGCCTGTACCGTGGAATCTTCCGCGATGGTCCTTACCTTCTCGGCAATTCCCTGTACCTCAGTTACCATCCTTCCAAGGTCTTTGGCAGTCTCATTTGCTATCTCCAATCCCGCATCCACATTACGAAGCGAAGTATTTATAAGATCTGCCGTGCTCTGTGCAGCCTGTGCTGTCTGACCTGCCAAAGTTGATACTTCTGTTGCAACAACCGCAAATCCCTTACCGGCCTCACCAGCTCTCGCTGCCTCTATACTTGCATTGAGGGACAGCAGATTGGTCTGACTTGCGATCTCATTGATCGTATCGATTATCTGAGATATCTGCTTAGAAGAGTCGGCTATAATATTCATAGCTTCAACAACCTTCTGCATCTTTCTGTCGCCGGCAACAATATTATCCGCAACGATTGTAGCTTCTCTTGCAATTCCTTCCGCATCTGTAGAATTTGATGAAATATCCTGATTGATCTTATTAACATTCGTAGAGAGCTCATCAACGATGGATGCCTGATTAGTAACAGTTTCCGCAAGGTTCTGTCCGGCACCGGAAAGCTGTACGGCACCTTCCGAAACCATCTGTGATACTCCCATGATCTCTCTCATGGAATCGGATATCTGAACTGTAAAACTCTCTATTGCAGTCTGAATAGCTTTGAAATCTCCATCAAAATCTCTCTCGAAACTTATGTTGAAATTTCCACCCGCCATTGTTGACATGACATCATTTATCTCATCTATGTAGAAAATCAGAGCGCTTACGGCAGCACGAAGCTGATCTGCAACTTTGCCAATCTCATTGTCTTCATTGTAATCTATCTCAACATGTACATTACCTTTGGCTATCTCGTCGGTTGCTTCAATAAGAACATTCAGATCATTTTCGATATCCGCTATCATGGCCGAACTCTTCTTACGATTGATGATTATTATCACTATAAGTGCAATGATCTGAACCACAATCTCCGCAACGGTGATAGCCATAATGGTCACATACTTGTTGTATGCTTCTTCTTCTGCCAGCTTACCCGTTTCATCAAGGGCATCGGCCAAAGTCTCTGAAACATCGTTAAGCGTTGAATTATAATACTCCAGTGCTTCTTCCGTTTTGCCTGCATTGACAAGTTCCAGCATCTCAAATGATGCATCCCTTACCGCATTCCAGTCGGATGTAAGTTCATTACCGAGCTTTTCATTATTCAGGTTCTTGGATATAGTTCCAAAATAACCACTGATCTTTTCAAACCTTCCCGTCAGGTCTTCAGCCTGCGCCTGGGTTATCTCGGCATCATTTGATGCAAGCGCAAAAAGCAGCCTCTTGTTGATCGTCTGTACATCCTTACGAATCTCCATCTGGTATTTTTCTGTTACAAACTGCACATTATAGAAATTCAGGAAATTGACTGCGATAACTACCCCAAAGATAAGCATCAGCACAGCATTAACAAGAAACATACGGACAGTGAAGCCGGAAAAAGCTCCCAAAGCACCGGCTATGGTTCGTTGATTGGCATCTTTGCTTTTTTTCATATTAAGCCCTCCAATTACACGTTAACAATTACCTCCTTACAAATATTCAAAATATTCGTAAAATTATTATAAATTGTCGCACGCCTGCGCGTCAACAAAAAGGAGCCAAAAGAATTCATATTCTTTTGACTCCTCGTACTGTTTTTCAAAAGAAAAAACAACTATTTCTTTTCGCCTAAATCTGTCTTGTTATTAGACATCTTTTTTCTTCTGTTATAACCGTATCCGCCTGCTCCTGCGGCTGCTGCAGCAAGTGTAGCAATCAACCAAGCCATTCCTGAACCCTGCTGATCTTCAAAAGGTGTAGCTGCAAGAGGTACAAGATTATCACCAATCTTTTTACCTGTGCCGGTTCCGTCATCCGTAACCTTATTAGAATCTGCCTTATTATTCAGATCTACTGAAGCTGCAAGCGGTATCTGATTAGCGCCAATGGCAGTAGTATTTGCATTACGTACTCCTGCCACTCCTCTTCTGTTCGTAGCACCCGGAAGGCCAATACCGTCCAATGTAAGCAGATTTACTCCCTGAGTTTGAGATATGATTGTACCGTCATCATATGATGAATCATCGGTACTATCACTATCATCCTCAGGAGCTCTCCATCTCCTAAGTGCATCATTTGCTCTGTCAGCTTCTTTCTGAGCATCGGCGGCTTGACCCTTAATATCTTCTACCTGCTGTGTAAGTTCTGTCTTCTTTGTTGCAAGCCCGGCAAGAATTGACTTCTGCTCTTCTATCACTCCGGATGCAGTATTAATAGCAGCTGCAAGAGTCTCGCTCAGCGAATCGATAGAAATCACATCCAAAGTCATGAATTCAGGATGTACATATTCAAGCGCATCGTAGTCAGCCGGAGTGTACTTTGTAAGACCTGCAAGTGTAGTCTTAAGCGAACTATTAAGACTCAGAATCTCAACTGTAGTCTTATCATCAAGAACGAGCTTATCATCAACAGACTTAGCTTTAAGAGCAGCAACAGCTTCCTTCTGCAATGCCTTAAGTGTCTCAAGTTTCGCATTTACAGCATCAAGACGCTTCTGAGCAGCATTAATCTTTCCGTCCTTTCCGATCGCTGCCTCATACTTAGCTACACCGTTTTCTGCAATTGCTTTCCAAAGTCTGCAGAGCGGTCTTGACTGTTTCGAGGATAGTAGTCGCATTTTCCTTTGCAGTAACTATACGTCCTCTTGCATCAAGGGCAGCATTATATTTATCCTTATCTTCCTGTGAAATACCCTCAGCCTTATTAATATCGAATTCATCGGCATTCTTAAGCTGTTCATCAGCAGCAGTCTTATATATAACAGCAACCCTGTACTCACTGATCGTGCTGCCGAGGCCTGAGATAATTGCGTCGTTCTTTGCCTTCTTATCTAAGACGCCGCTCTTATAGCCATAAAGAGCATCAGCAGCATCGGCACGCTTATTAATAAGGTCATTCCATGCCTTCAACTTCTCATCTCTTGTCTCGCCATGGCCCTTTATCTGCTGTTTTGCTGTGTCATCTGCAGCTTTATCGATTGAAGCCAGTTCTTCTTTCGCTGCAACAGCATCTGCAGTGGACTTCTCTTCATACTTCTTATAATCGTATGTCCTTGTTGTTTCATAGGCGCCATAATATATGGCTCCATCGTTCGCAAACTTAATATATTGAAAGTTGTAGTAGAGATCGTAAGAGCCATCGTCTTGTTTTGTCCACTTAGGAGCACCATACATACTAAGATCCAAAGTATACTGCTCGGTAGCCGACTGTGTATATTGCAACCTGCTTGCATTATCTTTTGTTAATGTAACAGTAGCTGTAAATCCGTTAACATTAACATCATTAGTGGTCAATTCTGCATGAAGAACATTACTCAAAACTTCTGCTAAAATTACTTTCTTTACTTCATTAGCATCTGTTAACTCGGTTTCGCAACTAATGTGACCTCTTCTATAATTAGAATAATAAGTACTTCTGAATACAGAGTCACCCTCTTTGTAATTCTCAACAAAATTACAAGGCACGGTTTCTACAAGTTTATTCGCATCAGTGTCTATTCCAACAACGGTAACCGGTGCAGCTTGCGGCACGATAGCCTGAACCTTATCGCTCTTGATCCATTCAGGTACAGAAATGTCCTCACCACCGTCTCTCATGTACTTATTGCCATCTGCATCCGTATAAGCAGGCTTAGCAGTTGCTGAAAGGACTTCATCGCCACATTTGAATTCGGTTGCTTCACTTCTGGTAAGAAGGGCATTGTAAGAATCGCTGTAAACAGGTTTACCGTCTTTGTCCGTTTTGAACTCAAATTCATGGGTTTCAGCATTATATTCACCCACATACTTAGCCTGAAGGGCTGTTATGTCATTACGGAGTTCACCATTCGCGTTATCATACGCGCTCTTAACATTGCCTTCGTTACTGTTACAATCACTTATAATCTTCTCCTGGGCAGAGATTGCAGGTTCAATTGTTTCACTATTATCCTTAACCGCTTTATCATATTTTGCAACAATCTGCTCTGCAGTAAGGTTCTGATCTTCCTCACTTCCACCAAGTAACTTGCTAGCTTCCACAAGTTTATTACCCTGGCTTGTCACCCCCTCAGCTACATCGTCTGCTGTCTTTTTCAGATCCGCATAACTAGACTGTCCGCCGGTAGATAAAAGTGCCTTAAGATCATTAATATCCTTATCAGCATCATTCAGAAGCTTGTCATATGTGCCAAGCTTACCATTGATACCATTTATAATGTTATTAATCTCAGTTACAGCATCATCAGCTTTTTTCTTATTAGCCTCAGCATCTCCTATATTCTTAATAACGTTGTCATATTCAGTCTTGGCTTTTTCAAGCTTATTAGCCTGAGTGGTTAAATGCGTCTGCGCATTTGTGCAATTCCTTTGAGCGTTATAGAGGTCATTTTCTTCCAGAATACTCCTTAGTCTAGCTCTTTCATCCTTGCTGATACCTTGACTGTAATACTTCTCCTCAACACTTTCATCATACATGAGGCTTGTAATAGTGTTAATTGCATCGTTTGCAGCCTTAATAGCAGTGTTCATAGCTGCAATCTTCTCCTGAGCGCCGGTTACTGATGTATCTGAGCTAGTGCCCATTTTAAGTAATGCTGCATCTATAGCATCATTGGCTGTCTTCATAGCCTTCTGAGCTTCTGATCTTGAACCGTTTGCAGTTGAGATAGCCCCGTTGATATCACCTAAACTCTTCTTGTAGTCATTTAATACCTTTATTGCATCATTCTGTGCCGTTGTAAGTGCAGTCTCAGCGTTAGAAAGGGTTGTCTTGGCCTCAGTTTCCTTCTGCTCCAACGTCTTCAGAGCCGCATCTGCCGCATCTGCTGCCTTCTTAGCGTTATCTGCAGCTGTCTGCGCGTTAGTGGCAAGTGTCACCATCTGAGTACGATTATAACG
>CACZBZ010000023.1 GCA_902779505.1 uncultured Lachnospiraceae bacterium | reverse complement strand
AATGATACGTTGTAATGATGTTTACAAAAGTTTTTCAGGAAAGACGGTTCTGTCGGGAATAGATTTTGAGATAGGAGACGGAGAAATATTTGGGCTCCTCGGACCATCCGGAGCAGGTAAAACCACACTCATCAAGATCCTGACAGGACAGCTTTCATTTGACAGGGGATTGGTGACTGTCTTCGATAAAGATATTTCCTCTTTGTCAGGAGAGGATAAAAAAAGTATAGGGATCATGATGGATCAGTTCGGAGTATATGAAAGACTATCCTGTATTGATAACCTGAAGGTTTTCGCTGATATATACGGAGTTCCTACAGACATAATAAAAAGTACTCTTCAACAGGTCGGGTTAAAGGATGCGGGAGGCAAATCAGCATCGACTCTTTCCAAAGGCATGAGAGCCAGACTTTCTCTTGCAAGAGTGTTCATGCATTCTCCGAAGCTGATCTTCTTAGACGAGCCGACAAGCGGGCTGGATCCACAGACCATGCGTCAGATCCATAAGATCATACTTGAAAAGAAAAAAGAAGGCTGCACGATCTTCCTTACCACTCATAACATGGAAGAAGCCTATAAGCTCTGCGACAGGGTTGCATTGCTTAATGAAGGAGTGATCGTTGAAAATGGGACGCCCGAGGAAATATGCAGAAAGTATAATCATCAGAAAACGATAAAAATGCATTTATCATCCGGTGAGGATGTTGTAATCCCTCATGAAAGCGGATCTGCTGAAAGGATTAGCCACTTTTTGTCAGATGGGAGCATTGAAACGATCCATTCGTCGGAACCAAATCTTGAAACAGTCTTTTTGGAACTGACGGGAAGAAAATTAGAGGAGGATGAAATATGCGCAACAGTTTGATAATTCTAAAAAAGCAGCTTAAGGATACTCTTAAGAACAAAACGGTTTTGATACAGTTTATTCTCTTCCCGGTCATGACGCTTATCATGGAAAATGCCATTAAGATCGATGGAATGCCGGAACTGTTTTTCACAAAGCTGTTTTCTGTAATGTATATAGGTATGGCACCTTTGACATCGGTAGCATCAATCATATCCGAGGAAAAGGAAAAGAACACCTTAAGAGTACTGACAATGGCAAATGTTAAGCCATGGCAGTATCTCATCGGAGTTGGCTTTTATGTATGGTTTATTTGTATGCTCGGAGCCGGTGTGATGGCAACCGGCCTAAAGAAAGAAGACATACCGTTTTATCTGCTGGTGATGGCTGCTGGATTTGCTATTTCGATTCTGGCGGGAGCATGTATAGGTGTTTTTTCAAAGAACCAGATGACCGCTACTTCTATTGTAATGCCGGTGATGCTCATATTTGCTTTTTCCCCAATGCTTGCAATGTTCAACGAAAATATAGAAAAAGTAGCCAGGTTTGCTTATACTCAGCAGTTTAAGAAGATCATGGATGATATGTCATTTGTCGGGATAAAGATAGACAATATCTGTATTCTGGCAACAAACGCAATGCTGATGATGGCTTTATTCTTTATCGCATTTAGAAAAAAAGGACTGGAATAAATGAAGATCGAGATCGATATTGACGAGAAATATCCGGATACGGAAGTCGTGATCCGGGCAAATAAACTGGATAGCGATGTCGAAAGACTTGTTGCAATGATGCGCATGGTGAACATGCAGATTGGTGTACGCAAAAATGATGAAACCTATCTGCTGGATGTGGAGAAAATTCTATACATAGAGGCTGTTGAGAGAAAGACATTTGTGTACACCTCGGATGAAACTTATGAATCGGATCTTAAACTGTATGAGATAGAGCAGGAACTTCTTGAACGAGATTTCTTCAGGATCAGCAAGCAGAGCATTGTGAACATCAGGATGATCAAAAGCTTAAAATCCGACATAAACAGAAAAATCAGGATAACATTAAGGAATGACGAACAGATAGTCGTATCACGCATGTATTCTGACGAACTTCGAAGAAAGTTGGGGCTTAAATGATGGAAGAAAAGAAAACCGTATTTTATTATGTAAGGCAGGCATTTGCGACATATGGAGTCATCGTGTTGGTCTTTGCCATAATGAGTATCGTAATAGGTGAAAGAACGAAAGATTATGCAGCTCTTTTTTTCATGGGAAATGCCGGGATGTCAATGCCGATATTGATGGAATTGCTTTTGTTGGCTGTAATAATCACGCTTGCGCAAGTGGTTTTTCTGACGGACACATGGATCATGAATATGTCATTGATGATCAGAAATGTGCTCTTTTTTGTGTCGGTACTGATTGTAATCGTATTTATGATTGTGGCATTTAATTGGTTTCCCACAAGAGATATGACTGCGTGGTTAGGATTTATCATATCGTATGCGCTTAGCATGATCATCAGTGCGCTTATAACGAGGCTAAAAGAAAGAGCCGAAAATACAAAAATGCAGGAAGCTTTGGATAAGTATAACAGAAGAAAATAGAGGGCTTCAAACGCTATTCAAAAGCTTTTAGGGAGACGATCATGAAAAAATACAGATTACCGATAATCTTGCTGGCAGTGTTTGAGGCAGTAGCAATAACGCTGTGGCTGACAAAGAACAACCTGTTTTACCTGTTCAACTTCAGCTATATAGGCCTATCCATATCGTTGGGAGTGTTTCTTTTCATAAGGAAATATAACTATGCCCGCCGCATAGTGCAGCTCCTTGTCGGTTTATATATGCTGATCTACCTGGGGCTCATCTGTCAGGAAAATATGCAGATAGAAGGTTTCTGGTATTACCTCTTTACAGGAGTATTTGAGGCAGCGACTATACATTATGTTGTTGCAAAAATATTCGGACCATTGATCTTCGGCCGCGGATGGTGCGGATATGCCTGCTGGACAGCGATGGTGCTGGATTTCCTTCCGTATAAGGAACCGAATGAGCCAAGGCGAAACCTGGGGTGGATCCGGTATATTACTTTTGCAGTATCGCTTATATTTGTATCGGGATTATTCCTTGCAAAGGTAGGAAATATTGAACGTATTATGTTCCTGGCGTTTGTGATCGGGAATATCGTGTATTACGGAACCGGCATAGCACTGGCATTTGCTTTTAAGGATAACAGAGCATTTTGCAAATACATCTGCCCGATCACTGTATTCTTAAAGCCGATGAGCTACTTTTCAATGATCCGGATAAAATGTGATAAAGAAAAATGTATATCCTGTGGGAAGTGCAAGCGGGTATGCCCTATGTAGATGTGACGGATAATTCAAGAAAACGTAAAAATGGAACAGAGTGTATTCTGTGCATGGAATGTGTGAAGAACTGTCCGAAGAATGCACTTTGAACTTTGGATACGAAATGGAAGGATAAAAACATGGGCATCAAAGAAAGTATAGATGATACTCGAAAAGGATTTGAAGAAAGCTTTGCTACAGGAGATTTTTATAACAGGCAGACGCAGGACTCTGATCATTTGGAAAAGATTCTTGGATTTGTGAAGATCAGTAAAGGGATGAAGATACTTGATCTCGGATGCGGGAGCGGATACCTTTCATTTCCGATCGCGAAGAATAATCCTGACTGTGATATGACCGGTCTGGATATAGTGAATGCTGCTCTTGGAGCAAACCGTGCAAGAGCAGATGCCGAAGGGATAAAAAATCTGTCGTTTGTAAGTTATGATGGAATTGATTTTCCTTTTGAAGATGGTACCTTTGATCTTGTTGTGACAAGATATGCTTTACATCATTTTCCCGATATAGAGCACAGCGTCGGGGAAGTGAGCAGAGTGCTTAAGGCTGGAGGCAGATTTTTTATTTCTGATCCGTGTCCAAATGGATGTGATACTGAAAGATTTGTTGATGATTATATGCGGCTTAAGAAGGATGGGCATATCAAATTCTATACAAAAAGCGAATGGTCAGACATCTGCAGCAGACAAGGTCTCGTTATCGCAGACAGCTTTGACAGTTCAATAAGATTTCCCAAGAAGAAAGATACGGCGTATGGATACGAGGAAGTACTTGGGAAACATGATAATGCTGTGATAGACAGCTATGATCTGGTAGAGACAGATACAGAAATATACATTACAGAGCAGGTAAATAATATCCTGTTCACACGAGAGAAAACATGAATTATAAGCTTCGGTGAAAGTGCCGGAGCTTTTTCTTTGAAATAGTGTTGACAAAAAGTATGTAACATATTACATTGTTTTATATAGGTAATATGTTACATACTAAAGGAGGCTCACATGAATTACGATGAAGCGATGAATATCGAAAAGGTAACATTTGGAGATATGCCTCCACAGCCTTTTTTACTTGGACTACTTAGCGCATTTGATAACAGATATCAGGCTGCGGCCGATGCATATTTCAAGGAAATCACCTGGAAACAGTTTTTTGCCATAATCTGTATTAACCTGTGCAAGGAGCCTCCGACACTGAATGAACTGTCAGATATAATGGGCAGTTCACATCAAAATGTAAAGCAGATACTGCTGAAGCTTGAGAAAAAGGGCTTTGTGATGGCTGCTCCTGATGAGAAAGACAAGCGAAAGCAGCGCATCTTTGTTACGGAAAAATGCAGGATTTTTTTGGAACAGAATGACAATAACGGTCAACAGAGCCAGTACGTAATCGGCCGTATTTTTGACGGAATCGATGAAAAGAGCTTGCAAACCACAATACAAACTATCATGAAAATGGAAAGGAATTTAAACGAACTATGAAAACACTGATAATATACACATCACAGACCGGATTTACCAAAAGATATGCCGAGTGGCTTGCGGAGAAAATGAGCGGAGATCTGCTTGATCTCAAAGATGCTCAGAAAAAGAACATGGATTTCTTTGAGAACTACGATGCAATCTGCTACGGAGGTTGGGCAATGGCAGGAAGTCTTGTTAAGGCAAAGTGGTTCCTTGAAAAGGCTACTAACTGGAAGAATAAGCGCCTAGCTGTGTTTTGTGTAGGTGGCAGCCCTAACGATAACCCGGATGTAGATGTCTTTCTTCAGAATGTAATTACAGAAGAGCAGAGGAAATACATAAAGGTATTCTACTGCCAGGGCGGGTTTAACTATGAAAAGATGAAGATGCCATCTCGTATTGCTATGAAGATGTTTGTGTCAGCCTTAAAAAACAAAAAGGATGCCACTGAGAAAGAGAAGGTAATGGCTGAGAAGATGGCTTCATCCTATGACATTTCTGATATCAAATACATAGAGCCTATCGTTATGTATCTTGGAGGAAAAGACAATGAAAAAGCTGTTTAAGGCATTTCTTACGATAGTAATCATATTTGCATTGGTAATCATCTTTACATTTGCAGTGGTTAGTATTCGGATGAAAGGACAGGTAAAGGCTTTTGACAAAACAAATATTGATCTTTCACAGGTTGCCGATGGCGTATATACCGGCCATAGTGAAACGGATCTTGTCAAAGTGGAAGTCCGAGTAACTGTAGCGGAAGGGATGATCAGAGATATTGAAATTCTTAAGCATGAGTGTGGCAAGGGGCGGCGTGCTAATGAGATTGTCAATGATATAATAGAGAAGAATGATATCGAAGTTGATGCGGTTTCCGGTGCAACCATGTCAAGCGAAGTAATCAAAGCCGCGGTCAGGGATGCGTTAAGATCAGGTTTTGAAATAGTAAATACTATTAATATCGATAATGAAAATTAATAGAATTGCAGTTTTTTTTCAATAGCACTTGAAAAACGCAATTTGTGGGAGTGAATATGGAACAAATAAAAATATTATGGAGAATAGGATGACGAAAAACAGGATTAAAACGATAATTGCATTCTCATTGCTTATTTTAGTCGTAATTGTTGGATTTTCTTTGTCGATATTGGACAGCAGGAAGGATGTTTATCCTGATGAGAATACAAATATCCGGCTTTATGGCGAAGCACATGGCAAAAAAGCATACTACGATATCGAATTTGAATTGTGGAAAGAGTGTTACGATGAAGGGTATCGGGCACTCTTTATCGAAGTTCCATATTATACGGCAGAATATTTGAACCTATGGATGCGGGAAGACTCTGATGAGATAATAGATCAGATATTTGAGGATATTCAGGGCACTCAGAGTGGTAACGAGCATTACTATGAGTTTTTTCATGAGATAAAGGCGAGTTGTCCGCAGACCGTATTCTATGGTACGGATGTAGGGCATCAGTATGATACAACCGGAGCAAGGTACCTTTCGTATCTTGCTGATAACGGTCTTGAGGAATCTGATAATTACCGCCTGGCAGAAGAGTGTGTAAAGCAGGGAATGGAGCATCATTCCGATCCTTCTGTCCGTGACGGGTTTTCACTCAAAAGAGAATCATATATGATTTCTAACTTTATTGATGCCTACGATAGATGCGGTACCGAGAAGATAATGGGCATATATGGTTCGGCACATACTGATCTTAGAAATCCGGATCTGATGGCAGGAAGACTGAAATCTCATTATGGTGACGTTATAAGCAGTGTCAGGATCAGTACCATAGCATTTGGAGAGAACAGACCATACAGAATCGGCTTCTGTGTTACGGGATTTATATTTTTATTGATGCTTTTTATTCCGAATATTTACTGGGGAATGAAAGCAAAACCGAAAGGTTATGATGAAGTTGCTAAAGATGAAAACAAGATCCTGCTATTGTTTGAAAGGGTGGGAGAGGTAATGGTGACCTGTGAGTTTTTAATCTTTCCGGCACTTAATCCGTATTTGAAACTGCTTCCTGAAGGTGTGTTTTTTGACTGGAAAATCATAATGAGTGTCGCTGCGCTTGTACTTATGATCCTTTATGAGTGCTATTGGATCAGATATTTCAGAAGTGAGCGGACATTAAAGGATCAGTACAGTTCTTTTGCCGGATTCCCGGTGGCAGGATCTACCCTTCCGGTGCTCGCAGTGCTTCTTCTGGGCTTGTATTCCATGAATCTTGTCGTGATCGTTTCAGGGGTTATCCTGGGAATCGGGCATATCGGAATACATTTGATGCACTATAAAGAAATTTCACATGAACTGCTTGAAAAATATAGGGATAGTATTACGGTTTAATGGGAGTATATGGAATTAAGAGAAATCCAAGAAACTTAGGGAGAGTAGCATGAAAATAAAAAGAGTTAATGAAGATGAAAGAGTAGGGGAGTTTATTAACAATGAGTTTTCCGATTATGCGACTGACTGTGAAGTAGCACTTAACTACGAGGAGTTTTGTTTTGCGGCGGAAGATGAAGGCAAAATTGTCGGAGTTATCACCGGCAGAGCCTACTACAATGAGGTACATATCGGAGATCTGATCAGCTGTTGAAGATGCATATAAGGGAAAAGGCTATGAAAAAATAGCACTTACAACTTTTGGCTTTCAAGCACCGGAGTTTTATAAAAAACTTGGATATGAATTGGAATTTGTTCGTGAGGACAAAGATCCAAAACTTAGCAAGTATTTTTATTTGAAGAATATTTAACGTTAATACCGGCAATTATACCATTTTTTCCACTCACAAAGAAAATTCTTGTTAATAGCAAGAAGTTGCCGTTTTCAATAGTTAGAATGATAAAGCAAAGAGAGTGAGGAGACTTCTATGAAAAAAATTGGATTGGTGGGCGGTACAGGACCGGAATCCACACTTATGTATTATAAAGAATTAAACTCAAGAATTGATAAGATTACGGATGGAAAACATATGCCGGAGATCGTTATTGAGAGCGTAGATTTCAGAAGAGCATGGGATTATGTTTCATCAGGAAAATATGACCTTCTTGAGGATTATCTTTCAGAGAAAGTGCAGTGTCTTAAAAAGGCAGGTGCAGAAGTAATATCTTTGACAGCTGTGACTATGCATCTTGTGTTTGATGGATTAGTTAAAAATACCGGCGTTTCGTTGATCAGTATTCCTAAAGCAGTTTGCAAAGAAGTAAAGAACAAGGGATACAAAAATATCCTTCTTCTCGGGACCATTTTTACAATGGAACAGGATTACATGAAAAATGATTTCAAGGATGCAGGTATAGAAGTATATATTCCTGATGAAAATGACCGAGCCCTTGTGGCAAAACGGATTTTTGAAGAGCTGGAATTAGGGATTGTTAAAAAAAGCACTTTAAAAGAGTTCCAAGGCATAATAGATAAAATGCGGGATCAGTACGGTATTGAAGCAGTTGTTCTGGGTTGCACGGAACTTCCGCTTTTATTGAACTCGGAGAACTGTTCGGTTCCTTGTTTGGACAGTGTTGAAATACATATAAATGATTTGATACATGAGGCTTTATAAGTAAGGGTGGCTATATGTCAGACAGAAAATATTTATATACGGAAAGAGCACACTATATGTGCCCGAATATGCACTTTGGCATTATGGCGGAGATTGGAGCGGAGTTTGATGCGAACGGAATCAATGAGAGCATAGCAGTTCTTAAATCGGCTCATCCTCTTATGAGAAGCCTGATTGCTGAGGAACAGGAAAGTTCCAAGGTCTATTATGAGGAACATCCGGAACTTGAGATTCCGGTAACGATAAAAGAGGCAGGCGATGATTGGCAGGCTGATTATGAGACGGTATCCAAAGCAGGGTGGAATGTTCAAAAGGATGCGCTGCTTAAGGTCTTTGCTTATCCTTCCGAAAGCGGAACGAGAGTCCTCTTTATAACGCATCATCTTCTTTGCGACGGAAGAGGACTTCTTCAGTTAGTGCAGGAGTTTGCGGGCCATTATGTGAATGGTGTTAAGCCGCACTCGGTTGACGAAAAACTTATGGAGAGTCTTGATGACCTTCCGAGTGGCAGTGACCTTGGCTTTATCAGCAAAATGTTAATCAAGAATGCTAATAAGAACTGGCGTAAAGAAGGACATAGGGTCAGCTATGACGAGTATCTTACGTTCGAGCGTGAATATGATTCGAAACAGAATATTAAGCGTGAGATAAAGAATATTGACGGAGAAGAGCTTGATACTCTCCTTGCATTTTGCAAGGGGAATGGGGTGTCCCTTAATGACTATCTTGTTGCTAAGATGATGATTGATGAGGGTACGGATAAGGTGGTCATAGCTTCCGACATAAGGAATAAGATTAAAAACTACAAAGAAGGAGCTCTTGGAAACTATGCGACTGCATTCGGAGTGGTAGTTAAGAAAAAATCTGAGATCATGGAGCTTGCCAAGGCTGTAGATAGTGAAGTCAGGAACATCACCGCTAAGCCGGAGAAGGAAATGCTCGTTCTGTCATGCTATTTCAATATGGAGCCGGAACTGCTTGATTCCATAGCTGTATCGACCATTGGAAGTTTTGAGAGCAGGGCCGGCAGATTTGTCGGCGGCAAAATGTTCGGTTATGAAAAGCGCGACGGCCATTGTATTACGAACCTTGGCAGGGTAGATAGCAACGTTATAAGCGAGGCTGTGTTCATTCCGCCTGCGTCTCCCGCAAACACAAAGGCGTGGGGCGTGCTGACGATAAATAAGAAGATGAGGATATGTTCGATACAATCAAGAGAGGATCGTGATGTATAAGAAAATATGCCGTTATCTGATAGCGGCTTTTGCAATAACATATTTGTTTTGGGGATTGGATATTGTTCTAAGTTGCCTGGGCTTATATGAGCATCCGGCCTACAATGTCGGAATAGTATTCTATGTAATTGCCGCATGTGCGCCTATGGCCTCAGTATTTATTCTTTGGCAAAAGGAAGATGGCAACTTTTTGAAAACAATATTTAGATTTCAAAATCCGCTTCTTGAGCTGTCATTACTGCTCGCATTTTTATTGATACGATTCGGGATACCCTTTCTGTTTGGTGATGTAAGGATAACAGGAAGAATTTGGCAGGTATTGATATTTATTCCGGTAATGTTTTTGTTCGGCGGTTTTGAAGAAGTCGGATGGCGAGGATATTTACAGCCTGTATTGGAAGAGAAGTGTGGTTTTATAATTGCCACTCTGATCAATTGGGCAATATGGGTCGTCTGGCATATTCCGCTGTGCTTTATTAAAGGTACATACCAGTATTCCGGCAGTTATCTGTGGTTTGCAATCTCATTGTTGGGGGCGGCTTTTTCGGCGGCTGCATTACATAGAGTTAAAGGAAGTATAATACCTTGTATCCTATTTCACGCTACAGGAAATGCCATTGTAAGTTATGGCCTGTCAATCGGCGATGGAATCGGTGCCATAGTTTCTTGTGCTGCTCAGATTATCTTTGCCATATTGATAGCATGCCTTTGTAAAAGAACGAGTTCACATAGATGATAATTCGGATATCAGATTGATATCCGAATTTTTTTATCTTGTTGACATATTCCACAAGTGGAATTATACTCTTGTTGTGTTCCACAAGTGGAATATGCAAATCGGGGAGAGGAAGAATATATGTTAAAACACGGTATTTTGGGCTTACTTAATTACGGAGATATGACCGGATATGAGATTAATACAGCTTTCAGAGATTCGTTAAATCATTTCTGGCATGCGCAGACCAGTCAGATATACAGGGAACTTCAGGCACTTGAGAAGAACGGATGGGTGACCTCCACCCGTGTGGAGCAGGAAGGCAGACCGGACAAGAATGTTTTGTCCATAACACAGTCGGGAAGGGATGAACTCAAGCGATGGCTTGATGACGATTCGGCTACGAGTCCCATCAGAAACGCTATTCTTTTGAAGACTTTTTTCAGAGGCGAATACAGTATTGACGAGAATATTGCTTTCTTTAAGGAACTTCCCGCCAGAGAGACAGTGTTTCCTCATGGCAGTGAGAAGACCGGAGAGGTAAGTGACAGTTACAGAAATAAAATAGAAGATCCCTTAAAAGCGCTCTACTGGAAGTTCACCATAGATTATGGTGTGATGTACGAGAAGATGTTAAAAGAGTGGTGCGATAACTGCGCAAAGGAGCTTGAGAGGATTAAAGAGAGGATAGGAAAATGAACAAAACACTTAATGGAAATCAGATTAAGGTCATCGCAATCATCGTTCAATATGACGAGTGTCATGTGCCCTTTGGCATGGGCAGTGGTTTTAATGCTCATCTTTACGACGGATCGTATACCTAAGTGGGCTAAGATTCTGCTAATTATTTTGATCTGTCTGATCACTTTTCCTGCGGACTGATCAGAATAATGCTGGGCAATACCACTATATTCCCGTAAGGCAGTATTGAAGGAGAAACTAATATGAAAGTATTGATATACGACAGAGATATCGTCCTGACTGATGCCGTAAAAGAGAAATATGACTGTGTGATACATGCCGATGGCAAATATGCACCATGTCAGGGATGTTTTAAATGCTGGACGAAGACTCCGGCGACTTGCGTTATGAAGGATAAACTTCATGAGATGTGCAGAATAATAGGAATGACAAAGGATCTGGTGATCGTTACCGAGAACTGGTATGGCGGATACAGTCCGGCAGTAAAGAACATTCTTGATCGTTCCATAGGAATGTCAACCCCCATGAGTACCTACAGAGGCTGGCAGATGCACCACGTTCTTCGATACGGAAGATATAACAGTGCAAGGATATATGTAACAGGAGATGTGAGCGACAAGGAAAAAGAGACATGGAAGTTCATGACCGATAGGAACGCCCTTAACTGGGGAGTTAGCGATTATGAATTGAGCTTTACAGATCCCTTTGATGAAAAGGAGGGAAGCCTGTCATGAAAACAGTATTTATAGACTGCAGCCCCAAGACAAAGTTGAGTGCGTCCGGATTCATCATGGGATTCACAAAACTATTTGTTCTGGGAAGTAAAAAGAAAGAGAAACTAAGAACTCCGGCGGATCATGAGCGCGTCTTAAATGAGATCGCGGACGCAGACACGGTAGTCTTTTCCATGCCACTGTATGTGGACGGGCTGCCATCGCATTTGTTGCCCTTCTTAAAGAAGATGGAGACATTCTGCCGTGACAATAATAAGCAACTTAATGTCTATGTTATTGCAAACAACGGCTTTATTGAAGGCAAACAGAATGAATCGCTGATGCGGAACATGGAGAATTTCTGCGACCGCAGTGGTATAAAATGGTGCGGTGGCTTGGGAATCGGCGGCGGAGTCATGATGAATGTTATGCGTATCCTGCTGGTTGTCTATTTGGGAATAGCTATACTGCGAACGGTCCTTATTGGAATAAGCGAAGGAATGTTTCCAATCAGACCCTGGATTGTATATGGCAAGCAGATAGTGGAAGTTCTGCTGTTGGGATGTGGAATAATCCCTTTTGATATATGGCTTGCAATCTGTATCAACAGGAAGAAAGAATACGGTAAGCATTACACAAGAATTATGCTTCCGGCTCCGGTGTTCATTCTCTGTGCTGACATTTTCTTTGCAATCGTATCCACAATACAAGGCGGTATATTCAGAGGCTGGTTTTCCAAGAAAAAACCTGACATAACCAAGAACTACGCTTCTTAAGAGAGTATTATAAATTCGGCAAAATAACAATTAATAAGTTATTTTGCCGAATTTTCGTTTATAATGGAATTGATAGTTGTGTTGGTAATGTAAATATACGGAGGGGCAATATGGCGAAAGCTAGAACTCGGATTAATATAAGACGTAAGGCATTCTTTTTTACAACGATTGCGATACTGACTGTATCCATAGGAACAGCGGTACTGTCTTATAAGATCAGTGCGAAGATCATTGATAACTATTACAAGACTCTTACCATGGACTGTGCCGAGAATTTTGCAAATAAGGTGGATGTTGAATTCCTCTGGGAACTCAGAAAAGTCGAGGAATCGGAAGAATATCAGGCAGTGAGGGACCATGCCGAAGAGACGGATAATCCGGAGGAAGTAGAGGCTTATCTTAAGGAGCAGGGACTCTGGGAAGGAGTCACTAATCTGAGGGCACAGATAGACGGATATATCGAAAGCATGGATGCTATCGAATATACCTATATTCTGAGAAGAAATGAAGAGGGCGGCACAACCGACATGTATATAATGGATGACTCAACCAATCCGACATATGTGGCGGGTAGTTTCATTGAGACCGAGCCGGAATTTATAGGTATTGGTGCCGACCAGAGGATAGAGCCGACCATCTCTAACGGATCATGGGGGTGTTTGTGCTCTGCCTATGTTCCTGTTTTCCTGGAAGATGGTACACTTGTAGGCCAGATCGGTTGTGATATCGGTATGGATGAGGTCGTCCATGAGCAAAGAGTCTGTCTTGTACACATTTT
Organism: uncultured Lachnospiraceae bacterium; assembly: GCA_902779505.1. Taxonomy (GTDB): domain Bacteria; phylum Bacillota; class Clostridia; order Lachnospirales; family Lachnospiraceae; genus Colinaster. The sequence continues at coordinate 11,280 of CACZBZ010000023.1, read as the reverse complement.
GCTTGGCACCGTAGTTCTTACCTTGCTGATGGTGGCTATATACGGTACATTGATTGACCGAACATGGATAAGGAAACTCTCTGCGTTGACCACAGAACTGAAGAAGTTCAACCCTGCGCCCACGCAGGATTATGAGGCTGCAGGTGTGATACAGTGCAGGGAAAAGAGCAGCGACGAGATAGACGATCTCTATCAGAGCGTGCACGATATGCAGGTAAGAATCGTTGACAATATCAATGATATGGACTCAATGAATGTTGAGCTGGAAAGAGCAGCCAGAATGAAGTCTGACTTCCTTGCCAATATGTCTCATGAGATTCGTACGCCCATGAATGCGGTTCTGGGAATGACGGAGATTGCCCTGAGGGAGGATATCACCGAACCGGCGAGAGATGCCCTTACACAGATTCAGAGATCCGGCAGAAATCTGTTGAATATCATTAATGATATATTGGATTATTCTAAGATTGAATCCGGTAAAATCGAGATTATTCCTGAAAAATATGAGCCATTAAGCGAGCTGAATGATGTAGCCAATATATTGTCCACAAGAATAGGAACTAAAGATCTGGAACTCTATATGGTTGTGGATACAAAGCTTCCCCGTCTTTTGTATGGTGATGCCATGAGAATCAGACAGGTTCTGATTAATCTGGCAAATAATGCCATTAAGTTCACTCAAAAAGGCAGTGTAAACATAAGGCTCAGTTGTGAGCAAGCGGGAGACGACAATGTAAGGCTGACTTATCACATTATAGATACCGGAATCGGTATCAAAAAAGAAGATATAGAGAAACTCTTTACCAGTTTTACACAGATCGATTCAAGGAGAAACCGCTCCGTGGAAGGTACAGGTCTGGGACTTGCCATATCACAGCGACTGGTTAAGGCCATGGGCGGCGAACTGGGCGTAGACAGTACTTACGGAAAAGGTTCGGACTTCTGGTTCACCATAGAGCAGCAGATCTTGGATCCGAATACGGATCTTTATGTAGAGAATGCGTCTAAAAAGAAGGCTATAGGCCTCAGAGAAAATGATGTTCGAAGCAAGATATTCAAAGATGAGATGCAGAAGCTTGATATTGAATTCACTGAGATTGATTCAATAGAAGACTATATTGCTTCGGAAAAACAGGATTATATATTCCTGGAATACAGACAGTACACCGATGATATGCGGAGATTCTTTGAAGAACATCCGAATACAAAGGGCGTTGTTCTGATAGAATACAATTCGGATTTTATCTCAGGGGCTCCCAATGTGCATGCTATGAGAAGGCCTGTTTCTACGCTGGCAGCAATCAGAGCCCTTAATGATAATAATGATGTAATCAGGTCTGCTGAGACGGAAGATGATTTTATCATTGATTTCACGGCTCCGGATGCCAGAATTCTGGTGGTGGATGATAATGCAATTAATATCACGGTTGTAGAAGGTTTGCTGGCTCCCATGCAGATCAATATTGATTCCGCATTGAGCGGTCAGGAAGCTATAGAAAAAGTGACTGCCACTGACTACGATATTGTTTTCATGGATCATATGATGCCGGGCTTGGATGGAGTTGATGCGACTAAGATCATCAGACAGCTTCTTCCGGATAAACAGAATCTTGTTATTATAGCTTTGACAGCTAATGTCGTGGAAGACGCCAGAGAACAATTCACGGAAGCCGGTATGAATGATTTTGCAGGCAAGCCCATCGAGCTCAGGGAGATTGTATCCAAACTGAAGAAATGGCTTCCTCAGGATAAGATCCACAAAGGTACGGCGACAAGTGAAAGAACTACTGTCGATGCCGATACCGAGACATATCCGATTCTCGGATATGAGGGCTTGGACAGTGCTTCTGCCATAGATACGATGGGCTCTGTACCTCTTTACAATAAGATTGTAGCTGAGTATTGCCACATGGGAGAGGGTAAATACGAGGATATTAAGAGCGCATTTGACTTAGAGGATATAGATAATTTCACAATAAGAGTGCATGCTTTAAAGAGTAGTTCCAGACAGATAGGAGCGGCAGCTCTTGGCGACATGTGTGAGGAACTGGAAAAAGCGGGTAAAGCAAGGGATATGGATACTATCCGCGAAAAAACAGGTCCTATGCTTGAGACCTTCAGTAAACTGCTGGATGCACTGGCTGTATATTATCCCAAGAGTGAAGAGGGAGATAAGTCACTGATTAACGATGAGGTCCTTAAAGAACAGCTTAATGTTCTTCGTACAGCCTGCGATGACCTGGATATGGATGCCATGGAGGAAGTTGCCGGGGAGCTCAGAAAATATTCTTACTCTGACGGTGTGCAGGACAAGATCGACGAACTTTTGAATGCAATCAATCATATCGATGCCGAAGAATGTGAGCGTCTGATAGGGGAACTCTTATAATGAAAGAGAACGATAACTAATACAATGAAGAGCTATGACCCGGTATAATCGGTCATAGCTCTTTATGGTATACATTTATGAGGATGATGTAGTATAATCATTTTGTTTGAGGGGATATTAAAAACGATATTTGACAGGAAAAGGAACTAGATGAACGCTGCACTGTCTGTTATTTTGGGCATAATAATCACTATAGTCGGGCTGTTTATCATATATCTGCTCGTTCTCAACATATCGGCATTTTTGGTTAATCCTCATAAAATATATGAGGATGACAGCAAATATTACAGATTTCTATTTAACTTATCAACTTTTTTCACAATAAAAATAATGCGAATAAGACTGCATGTAAGCGGCCTTGAGAAGGTTCCTAAGGAAGGGCGTTTTGTTCTCGTGGGCAATCATGTGTCCAATTACGATCCCATACTTACGGAATATGTTTTAAAGGACAGACAATTGGCCTTTATCTCCAAAGAGGCCAACATGCATATACCTGCTTTTGGCAGAATAATCAGAAGAATGTGTTTCTTATCGATAGACAGGGAGCACCCAAGTATTGCCGCACAGACCATATATAAGGCGGCGGATATGATAAAGCAGGACAAGGTGAGTTTTGCGGTATATCCCGAAGGAACAAGAAGTAAAAGCGGAGAATTGCTTTCATTTCACAATGCCGTATTTAAGGTTCCAAAGACAGCGGATGTACCCATAATTGTAATGTCAATCAAAGGGACCAATTCCATATTCAAAGACTTTATATGGAAACGGACCGATGTATATCTGGACTTTTTGGAAGTTCTTGACAAGGAGTACGTGGAAGCCAACCGTACTCATGAAATAGGGGAAAGAGTGGAAAAAATCCTTAGAGAAAAACTTGAGCAGGAATACAAGGAGGAAACGATCGATGGCTAGGTATAATATTCTCTACAACAGCCTTGCGGCCAACGGAAACGGTGAAGAAAATGCGAAGAAATTAAGGGACATCTTAAAAGGAGATGAACTGAGATTCGAAGATGTAACAAAGGTAGACGACTATAAGGCCTATTTTGAGGAGTTTACGTCAGAGGATATATTCGTCCTCTGCGGTGGTGACGGTACTCTTAACAGATTTGTTAATAATACAAAAGATATAAATGTTCCCGAGCATATATATTATTATCCTGCGGGAACCGGCAATGATTTTGCCACTGATATCAATTACAAAGAAGCTGACGGTATAGTTGAGATAAGCAACTATCTTAAAGACCTTCCGACAGTCATCATAAACGGTAAAGAAGAATTATTCTTAGATGGAATCGGATACGGAATAGACGGATATTGCTGTGAAGAGGGCGACAGACTTAAGGAGACTTCCGATAAGCCTGTTAACTATACGGCTATTGCCATTAAGGGCCTTTTGTTCAAATTCAAGCCCGCCAATGCTACTGTCAGCGTAGACGGAAAAGAGATGAAGTTTAAGAAAGTATGGCTTGCGCCTACAATGAACGGTCGTTTCTACGGAGGCGGAATGATGCCTACACCTTCTCAGGACAGGGCTTCAAAAGACAGACATCTTTCCCTTCTTGTATGGCACGGTTCGGGCAAACTGTCGACACTTTCGGTATTCCCTTCCATCTTCAAGGGCGAGCATCTTAAGCATGATAAGATGTGTAAGCTCTTCACGGGAAAAGAGATTACCGTAAGCTTTGACAAGCCATGCGCACTTCAGATAGACGGAGAGACCGTTAAGGATGTAACATCATATACGGCGAGATTATAGGGGATCGTCCCTAGATATAGAGACCACGCAAACGCATCAAAAGAGGAGAAGAAACATGAAAAAAGACAACATTGCAATGCTTCTTAAAGGCAATCCTTATCCGGGAAGAGGAATCATCATAGGTAAGACACCGGATGGTAAGAAAGCCGTAACTGCTTATTTTATAATGGGTAGAAGTTCCAACAGCCGTAACAGAGTTTTTGTGGAAGACGGTGAGGGAATAAGGACACAGGCCTTTGATCCTTCAAAACTTGAGGATCCTTCGCTTATAATCTATGCGCCGGTAAGAGTGCTCGGCAACAAGACAATTGTTACAAACGGTGATCAGACAGATACAATATATGAGGGTATGGACAAGCAGATGACTTTTGAACAGTCCCTCAGAAGCCGCGAATTTGAGCCGGACGGACCCAACTTCACACCAAGGATATCGGGTGTTATGCATATCGAAAACGGCTCTTTTAACTATGCTATGAGCATTCTTAAGAGCAATAACGGCAATCCCGATGCATGCAACAGATACACTTTTGCATACAGCAATCCCATTCAGGGAGAGGGACACTTCATCCATACTTACACGGGTGACGGCAATCCCCTTCCAAGCTTTGAAGGAGAGCCTGAGTGGATTGATATCGAAGGTGATATCGATGAGTTCACCGCTATGCTCTGGGACAGCCTGAACGAAGAGAACAAGGTCAGCCTTTTTGTAAGATATATTGATATTGCATCAGGCAGCTACGAAACAAGAATCGTTAACAAGAACAAATAGAGTTTTTTGAAAGGAATGATTATGAAAGAATTGGAATTGAAGTATGGATGTAACCCCAACCAGAAGCCTTCCAGAATATATATGGAAGACGGCAGCGAACTCCCTATAGAGGTTCTGAACGGCAGACCGGGATACATCAACTTTCTTGATGCCTTCAACGGATGGCAGCTGGTTAAGGAACTTAAGGAGGCTACGGGATATCCGGCAGCAACTTCTTTCAAGCATGTATCTCCGGCAGGTGCGGCAGTAGGTATTCCCATGTCTGATGTGCTTAAGAAGATATACTGGGTAGACGATCTTGGAGAACTCACTCCTCTTGCCAATGCCTATGCAAGAGCCAGAGGCGCTGACAGAATGAGCAGCTTCGGTGATTTTATAGCTCTTTCCGATGAGTGTGATGAATGCACAGCCAATCTGATCAAGAGAGAGGTATCCGACGGTGTAATCGCTCCCGGATATACTGACAAGGCTCTTGAGATTCTTAAGTCAAAAAAGAAGGGCAATTATAACGTCATAAAGATTGATCCTTCTTACAAGCCTGCGCAGATCGAGCGTAAGCAGGTATACGGAATCACATTTGAACAGGGAAGAAATGAGCTCAGTTTTGATGATTCCCTTCTTTCCAACATAGTTACAAAGAATAAAGATCTTCCGAAGAATATCAAGGATGACATGAAGATTGCCCTTATTACTTTGAAATACACCCAGTCCAATTCCGTGTGCTATGTTAAGGACGGACAGGCTATCGGTATAGGAGCGGGACAGCAGTCGAGAATTCATTGTACAAGACTTGCCGGAAGCAAGGCTGATAACTGGATGTTAAGACAGTGCCCCAAGGTACTTGATCTTCAGTTTGTTGACACTCTGGGCCGTGCGGACAGAGACAATGCCATAGATATCTACATAGGTGAGGAATATATGGACGTCCTTGCAGAGGGAACATGGCAGAATATCTTCAAAGTAAAGCCGGAAGTCTTTACAAAGGAAGAGAAGGCTGCATGGATTGCAAAATTCGATGATGTTGTTCTCGGATCCGATGCATTCTTCCCCTTTGGCGACAATGTTGAGAGAGCAAGAAAAAGCGGCGTAAAATACATTGTTCAGCCCGGCGGATCCATAAGAGACGATCTTGTCATTGAATGTGCGGACAAATATGGCATGGTTATGGTGAATAATGGCGTCAGACTATTCCATCATTAATAAAAAAGGCGTATAATATAGGTTAATCAGTTTTCCCATATGGGATTGTACTGAGTGGGGTTGTGTAGTATTGGGAGAAACCATATGGATAAAGATTCGTTACAGTACGACCAGCTTACGGGCCTGCTGGGGAGAGATTCTTTCCATCATTGTACGCGTCGTCAATTCAAAAAATATCCCGATGAGACCTTTGCACTCATGCTTGTGGACATCAACAGACTGACCATGATTAATGAGCTCTTTGGTCTCAATGAAGGGGATAAACTCTTAAAATATCTTGGCAATACTCTTCAAAGAGTATTTCTTGGTGTGCAGGGGAGCAACTGCGCAAGGCTTCAGGCAGATCTTTTTGCCGTGTCATTTGTTTACCACAAAGAAGATGTTGAAAAATACATATCCTTGATCGAGAGTGAGATCAAAAAATACAGTCTTTCTCTTAACATAGATATTCTGCTTTCCTTTGGTATATACATAGTAGAGGATAAGGAAATGGAAGGCCCTCTTATGAGAGACAGGGCTTCTCTTGCCCTTAAATCGATCAAGGGGAATTACATCCGCCACTATGCATTTTATGATGCCGACATGCGTGAACGTGTGCTTAAGGAACAGAGGATTACCCAGACCATGAGCAGGGCTTTGGAAAAAAAAGAATTTCTGGTATATTTCCAGCCAAAGCATAGCCTGGAAGATGGGACGATCATCGGAGCAGAAGCACTTGTAAGATGGATCTCTCCGGAAAAAGGAACGATCTCTCCCGGAGAATTTATACCCATTTTTGAAGAGAACGGCTTTATCATGAAACTTGATATGTATGTGTGGGAAGAGGCTTGCAGATTCCTTAGAGAGCAAATGGATAAAGGCAATGACATTGTGCCGATCAGTGTTAATATCTCAAGGATTGACCTTTATAATCCCGAGTTGTGTTCATTTATAAAAGGTCTTGTGGAAAAATATGACATTCCAAGATCAAAACTTGAACTGGAATTCACGGAGAGTGCCTTCATGGATAATCCGCAGCTCCTTATTCAGACAATGTCAGCTCTGAGGGATTACGGATTCACTGTAGAGATAGATGACTTCGGCAGCGGCTATTCGTCTCTTAATATGTTAAAAGATGCGCCGGTCGATGTGCTTAAGATAGATCTTCATTTTCTTTCTAAAGGCGATAATGGAGAGAGAGCGGACAGCATAATGTCCGCCATAGTCAGAATGGCCAAGATGCTTGGCATGTTATCCATAGTTGAGGGTGTTGAGACTCAGGCGCAGATTGACTTTTTAAAGACTATAGGCTGTACCATGGCGCAGGGATATTATTTTGCAAAGCCCATGCCCTGGGATGAATTCGTTGAATATATCATAAGCTGCAATGCAGGGATCGAACCCAGAGATCCCAGACTCAGTGATTCCTTTAAGTCGATAGATCCGGAGATATTCTGGAATGAGACAGTCGGAGGTCCGACAGGAATCGGTGTTATGTGTGATGCCTGTATGCTTATTGAAGACTATGGTGACCGCAGAGAAGTTCTTAAGGTGAATGAAACATATTTTGAGACATTCGGCTTCCCCAATATGGACTGCAGTGAACTGGAAGAACATATACACAGAACAGGTAATCAGGATGAACTTGGGAAATTCCTCAGGGACATATTTGAAACAGCCGCAGATGGCAGATCAAACGGAACAGGTGTATTTACATTTTTTAAGAACGGTGAGCCGCGTGATATGTATGCGAGAGGCCGTCTTATTTCTGTAAGACACGGCAGGAACATATATTTTGTTGTAATGCAGGATCTGACAAATAAGTTGAATATATGACAGTAAACTGATTTATGCTATAATTGACCTCGGCCTTTTGCCCGGGGTCAATTTGCAATATAAGGAGACTAAGATAATGACAAAAGATGCAACACTTGTAATAATGGCTGCCGGAATGGGAAGCAGATACGGCGGATTGAAACAGATAGATCCTGTAGACGATGCAGGAAATATAATCATGGATTTCAGTATCTATGATGCAAAACGCGCAGGCTTTAAGAATGTTGTTTTTATTATCAAGCATCAGATTGAAGCTGATTTTAAGGCATCCGTAGGTGATAGAATCAGCAAATACATGAATGTTAAATACGTATTCCAGGAGTTGGATAAGCTTCCTGCAGGTTACAGTATTCCGGAAGGAAGAGTTAAACCCTTTGGAACGGGACATGCAATTCTTTGCGCTAAGGACGTAATAGACGGTCCTTTCGCGGTTATTAATGCAGACGATTATTATGGAAGGTGCGCTTTTGAGACTATATATAAGCAGCTGACTACTGTTGAAGACGATGAAAAATACAGATATGCCATGGTAGGCTACAAGCTTCACAACACTCTTACAGAGAATGGTCATGTGGCAAGAGGTGTCTGTGTTGTTGATGAGAATGGTATGCTTAAGACCATCAATGAGAGAACCAGAATCGAGAAGCACGGAGAAGATGCAGAGTATACCGAAGACGACGGTAATACATGGGTAAAACTGCCGAAGGACAGTCTTGTTTCCATGAACATGTGGGGCTTCAATGCAAGTATGCTGGATGAGCTTGAGAAGAGATTCACATCTTTCCTTGATAAAGATCTGCCGGCCAATCCTCTTAAGGCAGAATACTTCCTCCCCTTTGTTGTGGATGAACTGCTTCAGGAAGACAAGGCTACGGTCAGAGTGCTTCCTACAGACGATGTATGGCATGGAGTAACATATAAGGAAGACAAGCCTCAGGTTGTAGCGGCAATCAAGGCTCTTAAGGACAAAGGACTCTATCCTGAAAAACTCTGGGAATAAGACGGAGATTACCCATATGGAACAGAATCTTATAAAATGTCCCAATTGCGGTGCGGATATTAATTCCATGACGGACAAATGCCCATTCTGCGGGTTTATTAATCCCGAGGGTGCCGAACAGAAGTATATGGACAATCTTGAGGATGTCAGGAAGCAGTTGGACGTGGTGGATGAAGAAGCTGCCGATGAATATAAAAAGGGAATAGGACAAAGTGTAAAAGTCGCAAGGAACACTGTAATTGTAATAGTCTGCCTTGCAGCCCTTATCGGAGCGATAGTTTTAATACATCATATGTACAGAACTTTTCTTTATGAAAAGGTATATAAGATAGGTGAAGTTAAGGATACTCCCGAAGAACTTGCATGGCAGAGATCTTTTTTCGAAGAACTGGACGGTCTCTATGCAGAGGGAAAATATGATGAGATGTATCAAAAATACAAGGAAGAGAGCAAAGGACACAATGTGTGGTCCTATGAAAGAGCTCCTTTTTTGGAGATGTATTCGGATTATATGTCCCTGAAGGATACTTATTTGCCCTTGCTTAATGAGGGCCGGCTTGAGAAGTATACGGCCCAGAGCATGACGGCGCTGGCTCTCAGATATTATTATGAGATATATAAGGATGAGTCTTATTATGCCCATGTTCTCAACGAAGATGATCTGGCATATTTAGACAGTATAAGAGAGGACTTTATTCTTGACATCGTGTATAACAGAATGGGATACAGCGATGAAGAGCTTGAAGAGGCCAAGAAAGACATCGTAGGAAACATGTCATTTGATTGGGATAAGGCCTATGATCTGAGTGACAAGAATTATAAGAGGTACAACTAGTGAAGTGTAATTATTGCGGATATAATCTTGAAATTGAAGATGTATACTGCCCACATTGCGGAAAAAAGAACGAACATGTTGAGAAGCATGCCGCCGATATGGCGAAATACGACAGCGAATTCAAGAAGACCAAGGCAGAAGTTCTCTCCAACAGCAAGCGTTTTAACGGCATAACATCCAGAATAGCAATTCTCTGCGGTATGGTGGCCCTTGTTGCCATTATGGGCCTTATGGTGGCCAATAAGTGGGAGATCAGAGATTGGGCGAATGACAGAAAGATCTCCAAAAATGCCGCGACCTATCGTCAGCAAATAGATAAATACGAGGCAGACAGAGATTATATGAGGCTTGCCAAGTATATGCAATACCACAGAATCGGCTATCACAGGGATTTTGACGAATACTACGATCTTTATGAGGCTTCCGAAAAGTACGTAAGTATCTACGAAAATGTTATGCGACTCAATAACATTGAGAATGAGAAGTACTATTCCGTCAGCGACATCTGCCATTCTCTGGGAGGATATATTATATATCTGGACGAGATAGTGAGAGTGGACAGATATGATAAGGAAAACATGCATTCAGAGAAACACCAGGCATATATGGAAGATCTCAAGAAGGATGTACAGGACCTGGTTCAGGTGTATTTTGAACTCAGTGATGAGGAAGCGGCGGGAATCTGGACCATGAAAGAAGCGAGACTCAGTGTCCTCTTAGAGGACAGATGCGAGGAGCTTGGCATTGAGGGGGACGGATATGAAGGATACTAAGAATACGGAACTGCCCGGAAAGTTTGCACTTGTAACGGGAATAATCATGGTGGCCCTTACAATAGCTTTTGTAGTTCTCCTTACAACCCTTGTAGCCTATATGACGAGGACAGCGGAAAGATATCATGATGAACCCAGAACATTTTATTATTATGTTCAGGGTGGTCGATATGTAGACATGATCGATTCCAGAATAAGAAATGAAGTTGCCGGTTATACGGAAGCCTCAGACAGCGAATACAAGGAGTATTATGCTCTTGCGGATTATTATTATGCCGAATCTCTCTATAAGGTATACAGCGCGCGGAAGGACCCCAGAGCGGCAGATGCTATGAAGGATATGGAAGAATCCGCAGCAAAGCTTGACAGTCTTAAGTTTGCCACCGCGGATGTGGACAGTCTTTTTAAATAAAAAAAACACCCCGGAAAGCCCATAAAACGGGCTTTTCAGGGATTAAAAACAAAAAAAATGATAATTTATTAAAAAAAGTGTTTCCATTGTCAGACTTTTGGTGTTATAATGGTCGTCAGCGGGGTGTGGCTCAGTTTGGTTAGAGCGCCGTCTTAGGGAGGCGGAGGTCGCAAGTTCGAATCTTGTCACTCCGAGTAAAAAGTGCCTTTTAAAGGCACTTTTTTCTTGCCGTGCGCCTAGCGGCGCACGTTTCTAACGGGTTAAAGTCCCGAATCCGCCCGGTAGTGGGAAGGATATAGCCGAAAGCAAGGGTGTCCGTCGTGAGGCG
>CACZBZ010000022.1 GCA_902779505.1 uncultured Lachnospiraceae bacterium | reverse complement strand
GGTGATTCTATGCCCTTGTATATTTTGTTTACTGCCTTAACATCGGCATCTTTCCAACCGTAAAATTTGTATTCTTTCATAATATCTGATTTTATCACATGAGGTCCTTCCATGTATAATAATTAGTCAGTATCCCATGCCCTGTTTTATTACATTGACTTTCTCTTCGCCTATAAGGATTTCCATCAGCTTAAAGGCAACCGCCGAAGCAGTCTGTGGACAATAAGATGTAATAATGTTATTATCAATAACCACAGGTTCATTTATTACTGTTGCCCCGTATTCAGCAAGTTCCTTCTGTCGAATACCCTCTAATAAATGATATGTGGTCGCATTTCTACCGGCAAGTACTCCGCTTTTTCCTATCGGAAGGGCACCGACACATACACTGGCAATCATCTTATTGCATTTATCAAATTCTCTTATAAGGGCTAAAAACCTTTCATCATAAGCTTCCGTAAAGTAACCATATAAATGATCACCTCCCGGGATAACCAGAGCATCATAATCATCAACTCTTACTGCAGCAATCGTCTTGTCCGCAATTATCTCTGTATTCCAAAAGGCACTTTTGATTCTTTGCTCAAATCCGCATACATCAATGTGAACATCATAATTATATTCGCTTTTGGCCCAACCGGCTATGTCGTAAAAAAGAGCAAACTCCAACATTTCGAAACCTTTACAACAAAATATCAAAATATTCATACCGCATAATCTCCCTGAAGAAATAGAACCATATAGCATGTATTTACTACCACGTACATTGTAACATTCAAGTTATATAAAATCAGCCAGAAGATATAGGGCTTAACGGCTTTATATTTTTAAATACACAAAAACCATCGACTTGTACACAATTAATGTGTATATTTAAGAAGTGGGGGTTGAAATAGGCACCAACCTCTAAACAATGTAGGAGGCAATATGAAAACAGTATATCCGGTAATTTTTACTCAAACCAACGACAAAAAAGACACATATCTTATTGATATTCCTGATATTGGTGGATTATCAGAGGGAAACGGCTTAGCAGATGCTATTCATATGGCACGTGATCTTATAGGATGCAAACTATATGAACTCAAGGATGAACAATATCCTAAAGCAAGCGCAATGGATTCCATGGATATATCCAAGGGAGAATTCTTTGACTCCGGAAAGAGTTTCATATCGATGGTTGATATTGATATGGATCAGTATCGCAAAGAGATGGATAATCAGCCTATAAGAAGAAACGTAAGCCTTCCGAGTTGGCTTAATAAAAAAGCAAACGAAGCGCATATCAATGTATCAAGGGTATTGCAAGATGCACTTATAGAAAAATTAAATGTATAAAACAGACACAAAAAAAGAACCCCTGAACCTTGAAATTCAGGGGTTTTTCGTCAGTAGCGAGAGAGAGACTTGAACTCTCAACCTCCCGGGTATGAACCGGACGCTCTAGCCAGTTGAGCCATCTCGCCATATTTAATTATAGTAATGAATCATTACTGAATGGGACCTACAGGGCTCGAACCTGTGACCCTCTGCTTGTAAGGCAGATGCTCTCCCAGCTGAGCTAAGATCCCAGTCTTTGACCGACTTGATTAGTATACAATGCCGACTTTCTTCTGTCAACACTAATTTAGCAGGCTTTTTTTATAATATATGATATGCACTCCGCTAAGCGGAGCACATATTCATTATTATTATTCAGATACTATTATGCAAGCTTGCTCTTAGCAAGTTCAGCCAGTGTTGTAAAGCCTTCAGCGTCGTTAACTGCCATCTCTGCAAGCATCTTACGGTTCATGTCAACACCTGCAAGCTTAAGACCATACATAAATCTTGAGTATGAAAGACCGTTAAGTCTAGCTGCAGCATTGATACGAGCGATCCAAAGCTGTCTCATCTGACGCTTACGCTCTTTACGGCCTGCATATGAGCTTGTAAGAGCTCTCATAACCGACTGCTTAGCTACTCTATACTGATTAGATCTGGCTCCTCTGTAACCTTTAGCCAGCTTTAATACTCTGTTGTGCTTTTTCTTAGCGTTCATTCCGCCTTTAACTCTTGCCATTTTTATCTACCTCCGGATAATAATCTAATTCCAACTACACTCTATATCTTAGAGGTATGGAAGAATCTTCTTCATGTTCTTTACATTTGTTGAGTCAGTCATAGCTGGCTTACGAAGATTTCTCTTATTCTTTGTTGTCTTCTTTGTTAAGATATGACGCTTGTACGCCTTATTTCTCTTAAGCTTTCCTGTACCAGTTGCTTTAAATCTCTTAGCAGCTGCTCTACTTGTCTTCATCTTAGGCATAATTGTATCCTCCTGTTAACAATCAAATAATCTATTCAGACTGCAGAATTACTTCTTTGCAGCAAGAAACATTGTCATACTCCTACCTTCAACCTTAGGAGCCTTCTCAACTGTGGCTATATCTTCAAGCGCAAGGGCAAAATCGTCAAGGATGTGCTTGCTGCTCTGCATATGAGCCATCTCACGACCACGGAAACGAAGTGTTACCTTAACTCGATCACCTTTGCTAAGGAACTTTCTTGCCGAATTGGTCTTTGTATTCAAATCATTTGTATCGATGTTGGGAGAAAGTCTGATCTCCTTAATCTCAACCACGTGCTGCTTCTTCTTAGCCTCTTTCTCCTTGCGCATCTGGTCATACTTGAACTTACCGTAGTCCACGATTCTGCACACAGGGGGCTTGGCGGTCGGTGCGATCTTCACAAGGTCAAGGCCTGCCTCATCAGCAAGTGCCTGCGCTTCTTTGCTGGACATGATACCAAGCTGTTCTCCGTCCTCACCGATTACACGTACTTCTTTGTCTCTGATCTGTTCGTTAATAAATAAGTCAGCTATTGTTTTACCCTCCATAAGAATTAACAATAAAAAATGGATGACCAAGCGATCATCCATTAATCTTTCACAAATCATAATAATTCAATGAAAGAAAACTCTTGGCTCTGGAGACCCGATTGTCGCCAGGCGAGGTTGGATAACCTGCTTGTTGTTTTCATACTCGGATAATATATCATCCTATCAATAACATGTCAAGAAAAAAATTAAAACTTTTCTTATTCCGACAGATCCACGTCGGGAACAATGACAAAATCATAGTCCGGATAGAGTTCTTTCATATCCGCCTGTACGATCTCCAGTCCTTCTTTGGGCGGAATCTTAAAGCTGAAGACTACGTCAAAACGCATCTCTTTTCTTTCCATATCAATATAGAAGCCGTGAACCTGCAGCGCCCACTCATGGGAAAGTATCTTACTGCAGACCTTCTCTCTGATATGAGCGGCCTCATCATTGTTGGTATTGTAAGCATAGACACCGACTGCCGCAAGAGAGATGCCCATCTCCATGTAGACCTTGTACTCCAGCTTTCTTGTAAGTATATCAAGCTCGTTGGCTGTCATGGTATCCGGCACTTCTATGTGTACTGTCGCATAATTCCTGTCTGGACCGTAATTGTTGATTATCAGATCATATGCGCCTCTTACATCCGGTTCTTCGGCTATAAGACTTTTCACTCTTTTGGCAAGTTCAGGGTCCGGTCTTTTTCCCAGTATCTCATCAATGGTATCCTTCATAATCTCCACACCGGATTTTATGATGATCACACCGATTACAAGACCCACATAGGCTTCCAGAGATATGCCAGTCAGCAGGAATATGATTGCCGATGCCAGCACGGAAGCAGATACAATTGAATCCAGCATTGCATCTACGCCGGACGCTATCAGTGAATTGGAATTAACCTCTTCACCTTTTTTCTTAACATATGTACCAAGCAGAATCTTAACCACTACCGCTACGGATATGATTACAAGCGAAAGTACACTGTAGTCTGCTTTTTCCGGGTTGATAATCTTCTTGATTGACTCAATGATTGATGTGATACCTGCATAAAGCACGATGCCCGATACAATCATCGCTCCCAGGTATTCCACACGACCGTGTCCCAGAGGGTGCTTTTTGTCGGGTTTTTTACCCGCAAGTTTCGTACCTACTATGGTAATGATGGATGACAGTGCATCCGATAAGTTATTAACCGCATCAAGGGTTATTGCAATCGAATTGGTAAGCACACCTATCACGGCTTTAAAAGTCGAAAGCAGAAAATTAGCCGCAATTCCCACTATGCTTGTTCTTATTATTACTCTGTCTCTTCTTACCGGAGTAAGCCTTTTTTCTTTATCGTCCACAACCAATTCCCCCTTTCAATCAGTTGTCTGCCCGATTAAAGCCGTTCTTCATATGAGTACTGGCGTCTTTGAGAACTTTGTTAAGAGTATCGATAGTCTCCTTCTTGGCCATGGCACTCAGTTTCTCATTGGCTTCTTCGGTAAGCTTGTAATTCTTAGATTTAATCATCTTCTTATCATATTCAATAAGAAGTTTTCTTCCTTCTATAAATACCGCATCCTGATATCTCTCAATATGCTGAATACATGTTGCATAATTGTGATCCGCCAGAACTGCGATGAGACGGCTGCCCCAATAGAAATCTTCCGTGGATGCATCCAGAGTCACCTTGCTGAGATATGCTGGCATCTTCTTCACATTTGTATATACGGGAAGCAAAGCATCAAAAGCGGTTGAGCCGAAGCATACCCATTCGATACCCTTGATCTCATCCGGTACATTATCTCTTATCTGACATACTGCCATTACGCCGGTTCTGTTGATACCGATGGAACGATACATGCCTCTCTTACCCGTATCCTGAGAAGAATATGGATTGTAAGGTGTACCCTGATAATGGCCTGATAAAAGGTATTTAACATCTTCAACCGTCACCTTCTTATCCGGAACAAGGGACCAGGGAATATTGTCACTCTCGGGTCCGAATTCCGCATCGGGCCCCTCCCATTTGTGTGAGAACGGCGTAAGGTATCTGCCCATGAACCAAGCTCTGGGAGTGTTGTATACATGATCCGAATCGGAACGTGATCCGAATATGAATCTGGGATTGAATACTCCTTTTTCGTTCAGATCAAGGTCGTTATCCTTAATAAACTCCTTCAGATCCTTGGAGCACATATTCTCCTTCTGTTTTCCGAAGGCATCCTCAAGATCAAAGGAATCCATACCAAACTGGTTGGGATTGATAACCACTTCATTGTCTTTGACTTTTCTTGCCATCCAGTGATGACCGCCTATGGTCTCAAGCCACCATACTTCGTTAACATCATTGAAAGCAATTCCGTTGGACTCATATGTTCCGTATTTCTCAAGAAGGGATGCAAGTCTCTCCACTCCTTCTCTTGCGCTGTGTATATAAGGAAGAACAAGCACTACTATATCTTCTTCTCCGATTCCTCCGATCTTATCTTTTTCCTTACGGCTCTTGGCCTTCTCATATTTTACTAAGGGATCCGCCGCAAGAACTCTGGGATTGGATGTAATAGTCTCCGTTGCGGTCATTCCTACGTTGGCTTCGTTGATACCTGTTGCCGCCCATATACCGTTCTTCTTATCCACGCTGGGGCTGGCCGTATATCTCATGGGATTGTCCGGAAGTTCAATCTCAAGATGAGAGATAACACTCTTGTATTTCTTAGGCTGTTTTTTCGGCTCCACAACAACAAGCTTCTTTACATCAAAAAAGCCGTCATCGGTCCTTGCTATCATTGTTGATTTGTCATTGCTGGCCTTCTTGCCCACCAGCACCGTTGTACATGCCATGTCACATGCCTCCTGTAATTTATTCCACTTCTATCCCTATTTAAGAATTGTATCACAAGCTTAGAACTATGGGATAAGTTTATGATTTTTTAATAATCAGGCTTCGATAGATATGGGGAAGGCCGTAAAAGATAAATACGGACACTATCATAAGTGTCAGGGTTTTTAAGGCCGCGGGGATGTCAGGAAGGACTCCCATGTCAGCTGCGAAATTAATAATAGCCAGTATCAGTACATGGTAGAAATAGATATTGGAAGAAGCCTCTTTTCCCACTTTCCAGACTGTCTTTCCTTTTCCCGAAAGTGCCTCGGACATAAGAAGAATTCCCAGCACCATGAAAAATGAGCCGAAATAGATATCCTTGTCTCCAAAAAATGATGTCTCAATACAGGTCGAAACAATACCAAGAGACAGAGAACATATACCGATTATCTTCAGACGGTTAAATGTCTTTTCAGATTCTTCCGAATTCTTTTCCTTCTTAATCCTGTCGATAATATCTCCCCAAAGAACTCCCAGTAGCACATAAGGAATACCTGTAAAGAGCCAGCTTCTGAGCACATACCAAGTGGTAAGACTTAAGCCCCACACTCTCACAAGACTGTAATCCTGAAGGCAGGTGAGGATATGCAGACTAAGCAGCAACAACACTGTAAGAGGTTTATATATCTTTCTCAGAACAGGAGTCATCACCAATATAAATATCAGCACATATATAAAGGCAAAAAGATACCACATATGATCGAATACATAGCTGCCGTCATAGATCACCATACTGGTGTTGAAAAGAACAAATCTCTTGATGGAAGCGAGTCCGAATCTTTCTGCCAAAAGTTCTGCAAGATCGGCTCCGATAATCAGATGGTAAATAAGCGAATAGAGCTGATAGATCAGATATACTATGACCGTGATCTTAAGAGTCTTCTTAAGGGAATGGGATGCTCTGCTTCTTATCTCTCCCGATGTATCTGCACCGGATAAAAGATATCTTCCGGATACCGCAAAGAAAAAGGGCACTGCGAATCTTGCAAGAGCCGCAACATAATCTCCGAGGGGATCCGGGAACTTGGCATGGATCGTAATGACCGCAAGGCACGCTATTAACTTTACAGTGTAGAGAAATCTGTTCTGATTCATCCTATTCTCCGAATAACGAATTAAAAATCCAGCCATACAAGCTGACGACATAGGATATTATACACCTGCCGCCTCAGGTATGACCGAATTTTTAATCAAAAAATAATCGAAAACGACACTAAAAAAGCTCTAAACCATCAGGTTTAGAGCTTACAGGGGATGAGAGAATCGAACTCCCACCAAAGGTTTTGGAGACCCCTATCATACCATTTGACCAATCCCCTATTCATTAGGCTTACCGCCAACGTGTTTGATTATATCAAAAGTATTTGGTTAAAGCAATAGAATTTTTCTATTATTATTCTATCACTTTTCTTAAAAATCCTACTGACTTCTTCCTTTGTTATTGAATTATAACTGCAAAAATGCTTTCCTAGAAATGATTTGTAAAATATATAAACCCAAAAAGAGCGTCATTGCATTTTCCCAACCACCCATTGCAATGGCGCTCTCCCCTTTTCATATAGTCTTATTCCACATATTCATAATATGCCTTATGGGTGATGAATAAGTGTCTTCGGACTTGATAACATCTCCCTCTACGCTGATCCAGCTGCCGTTTCCGTAGTAATTGAGGATGTAGGCATAGGTTCTGCCGTTCTGTCTGCTGAGGACCGCGATTCCGGAATTGCCCATATTGAGGATAAGTTCCGACTGGCCGTCTCCGTTAAGGTCGGCAGACTTGGTCATCTGTACCACCGCATCATCCGTTGCATATTCATAGAGATTGCCGGCTTTCAAAAGCTCTGAAAAAGCCATAGCCTCAAGAGGATTTCTGAAATGCTCCGCGTGAACCGGAACAACTTCTTCATCTGCTTTTCCGCTTGCAATATCATCCAAAAACTTTTCAACTTCATCAGCCTTCATACTCTGATCAACGGTAGTTGTTCTTCCTGCGTATTCCGCAAGAGGAAGGTCAGATGAGAAAGGATACTGTGACAGATATTCCGCACCTGCAACAACATCACTCACTTTTGTATATTCCGCATCATAATCCGCTGTCGAAAGGTCTTCCGTGAATAATTCCTTTTCATCTATAGTCTTACCGTCATAATAGAAGGAATCTATCCCCTGGTATCCCATATGGCCATATATTCTGACCGCTCCGGCTTCATTAGGATTGCTGTAATATACAGTGTGACCTGCTCCATACTCTTCGCTGCTTACGACTTCTTTTCCATTATAGGAATATATCTTGTCCATATATGCAGCTTCACAGTTTCCTGTTCTGACAATAAGTTCAGGAATATCATCTCCGCTGCAATCGAAGAGATAATAACCTGAAATATCTCCGTCATCACCAGCCATAAGATTCTCATCCGGAACCGAACGCTCGCTTCTGTATTTATCAAGAATCTCCTTATATTCTGTCTGCCAGTCTTCAGTGATATAAGACGAGATTTCAAAAAACTCGCTGTCATCGACTACTGTCGTATCGGCAACAGTTTCTTCCTCTTCCGTAACATCAGCCTGTGAACTTTCTTCCACAACCTCAGTAACTTCACTTGCTACTGGTTCTGCCACTTCTTCCGCTGCCTTACCGCAGGAAATAAGTGACAGTGATATTACTCCCGTAAGAATAATAGCTATATACTTTTTCATAATAATCTCCTCATAAAAACCTTAAATATAATTAAGGGCATCATTGATATTTTTAACCGCAAGCAGTTCTATACCCTTAATCTCTTTAGCCGCATCAAGATTGGCTGCCGGAACTATACACTTTGCAAAGCCCAGCTTCTTTGCTTCCGCTACTCTTGCAGCCGCCTGACTCACCGCTCTTACTTCTCCGCCAAGGCCCACTTCACCGAAAGCAACCATATCCGCCGCAAGAGGCTTATTCCTGAAGCTGCTGACGATGGCAAGCACAATGGCAAGATCGATGGCAGGTTCGCTTATCTTCATTCCTCCGGCTATATTGACATAGGCATCAAAGTCGCCGATCTTAAGCTCCAGTCTTTTTTCCAGAACCGCCATAAGCAGATTGAGTCTGTTCATATCACTACCTGCAGACTGCCTCCTGGGGAATCCAAAATTGGTTCTTGAGACCAATGCCTGTATCTCCAACAATATGGGTCTGGTTCCTTCCATAGCACAGGATACTACCGAGCCGCTGCCGTCTTCCGGTCTGCCACTCAACATATATTCCGAAGGATTGGGAACTTCCACAAGACCCTCAGCCTTCATCTCAAATACGCCTATCTCATTGGTGGATCCGAATCTGTTCTTGACTCCCCTGAGAATCCTGTAAGCTGCGTTACGGTCTCCCTCAAAATAAAGAACCGTATCCACCATATGCTCCAATACTCTGGGGCCCGCTACCGTGCCTTCCTTGGTTACATGACCTACAATGAATACGCTGACCCCTTCTTCCTTGGCCAGTCTCATGAGTATACTTGTAGCTTCTCTTACCTGAGACACGCTTCCGGGAGTGGAATCAACATTCTCACTCTGCATGGTCTGAATGGAATCTATGATTACAACTTCAGGTTTTGTCTTAGTAACAACTGCAGTAATATCCTCAAGGCAAGTCTCGCAAAGGAGCTTGACATGGTCATTCATTTTTCCTATTCTGTCAGCTCTCAGTCTGATCTGCTTCAGACTTTCCTCTCCCGAGATATATAGAACTTCCAGTTCTTTATCCGACAGCATCTTACATACCTGTAAAAGAAGGGTCGACTTACCTATTCCGGGATCGCCGCCTACAAGAGTAAGGGAGCCGGGCACAATACCTCCGCCCAGAACTCTGTCCAGTTCCGGCATTCCTATTACGATCTTATCCTCTTCTTTCAAAGATATGGAACCGATAGCCACAGGCTCATTATTAACGCATGTCTTCTTAAGGCCCGTGCTGCTTGCCACCTTATGGCTGACCTTCTGCTCAACCATACTGTTCCATGACTTACATGCAGGGCATTGTCCCATCCATTTTGAAGATTCGTATCCGCATTCGTTGCAAAAGTATACTATGTCGTTTTTGCTTTTTGCCATTCTGCCTCCGTATTAAAAAGAGGACCCGATTACGGGTCCTCTTAATTAAAATTATGCTTTCTTAATTGAGACCTTCATTTTACCTGAACCTGCAAGTTCTGCATTGAAGCTCAGCTTACCGCCAAGATTAGTCTTCATCTTGCCTGCACTTGTTCCGGCTACTACTATCTCGTATTCGGTATCTTCAGCCAGTCCGACTGTGATCTGAGCATCTTCAGAACCTTCTACTTCGAATTCAACTCCCGCATCAGTCTCTGTAAAGTGATATACACTTGTACCGGGTACTGATTCGTATACAAACATGCCGTTCTTCTCAAGCTTGGTCATAGGCTTGTAAGTCTTACACTTCAGCAGGTCTCCGTTATACTTAAAATCATCCATTTTGGCTTTCTCATCAAGCTTATGATTGCCAAAACTTAAGCTGCCATCCTCTTCAATATAAAGCAACTCTTTATCGCTCATCTGTACTTACCCTCCAATTGGAATACACAAACTATAATATTAGTATATATTATCTGTAATCATAATTCCACAAAAAATCACTTAACATTAAAGACTGCTTTATCATCTTTTATAGACACGGTTACGGTATCACCGGGTTCAACTGTTTTCTTCAATATCTCCTCGGCAAGGGCATCCTCAACGATGGCCTGAATTGCTCTCTTAAGAGGTCTTGCCCCCATCTTGAGATTGGAATGTTTGTCCACGATGTAGCTCTTGGCCGCAGGGCTCAATGTA
Source organism: uncultured Lachnospiraceae bacterium (assembly GCA_902779505.1). Lineage (GTDB taxonomy): Bacteria > Bacillota > Clostridia > Lachnospirales > Lachnospiraceae > Colinaster. The sequence continues at coordinate 27,122 of CACZBZ010000022.1, read as the reverse complement.
AGCTTGATGTTCATCTGCTCTTTACATCTGTCACAGAGATTCTTGGACAAAAGAGTGATGATTGACTTCATATCAGACTTATTGAGTGAATGGAATACAATGATCTCATCAATACGGTTAAGGAACTCGGGTTTGAACATTCTCTTGACCTCGTCCATTACACCGCTCTTCATCTTTTCATAGTCCTGCTTCTCGCTGGCGCCGGCGCCAAATCCAAGATTCTTGGGTTCAACGATCTTCATGGCACCTGCATTGGAAGTCATGATTATAACCGTATTCTTGAAGCTTACTTTTCGTCCCTTTGAGTCTGTTATATGACCGTCATCAAGTACCTGAAGGAGTATGTTGAAGACATCGGGATGAGCTTTCTCTATCTCGTCAAAAAGCACAACACTGTAAGGGTTCTTTCTCACCTTGTCGGTAAGCTGTCCGCCTTCATCGAATCCCACATATCCCGGAGGTGAGCCTATCATCTTGGCAACGGTATGGCTCTCCATATACTCCGACATATCAATTCTTATAAGGGCATTCTCGGAACCGAACATTGCCTCTGCCAGTGCCTTGGAAAGTTCAGTCTTACCTACACCTGTAGGGCCCAAGAAAAGGAAGGAGCCTATAGGTCTCTTGGGATCCTGAAGTCCTACTCTGCCTCGTCTCATAGCCTTGGCAACGGCTTCAACCGCTTCATTCTGTCCTATAACTCTCTTGTGGAGAATCGACTCAAGCTTCATAAGTCTTGAAGACTCTTTTTCCGTAAGTTTTGATACTGGAATCTTGGTCCACATAGCCACAACCTTGGCTACCGCTTCTTCGTCTACCACAAGCTTGCTCTTTTCTCTCGCGTTCTTTGCTCTTTTGGCAATGGAATTCATCTTTGCTATAAGCTTGTCTTCCGCACGCTTAAGTTCAGCAGCCTGACTGTAGGCCTCTATCTTAATCGATCTCTCTATCTGAAGATCGATTTTCTTAATCTCTTCCTGAATCTCCTTGATTTTTCCCGCAGAAGCATCAGGCATAAGTCTGATGGCAGACGCCGCCTCATCAATAAGATCGATGGCTTTATCCGGCAGATTCCTGTCGTTGATATATCTGGCCGACAGTCTTACCGCAGCATCAATTGCTTCATCCGAAATGGTAACTTTATGATGCTCCTCGTACTTGGGTGCAATACCCTTAAGGATTCTTATAGCTTCCTCTTCACCGGGTTCTTCAACGGTAACCGGCTGGAATCTTCTTTCAAGAGCAGCGTCCTTCTCAACATACTTTCTGTATTCGGCCAGGGTTGTTGCTCCTATGAGCTGAATCTCTCCACGGGCAAGAGACGGCTTAAGTATGTTGGAAGCATCAATTGCGCCTTCGGCACCTCCGGCGCCGATAAGTGTATGAAGCTCGTCAAGGAAAAGGATAATATTACCGTCTTCGGTAACCTCTTTCATCACCTTCTTGATTCGCTCTTCGAATTCACCTCTGTATTTACTTCCGGCAACCATTCCGGAAAGGTCAAGCATAAGAAGCTTTTTATTCTTTACGGTATCGGGAACATCACCGGATACGATTCTCTCTGCAAGGCCTTCAACTATTGCAGTCTTACCTACACCGGGCTCACCGATAAGACAGGGGTTATTCTTGGTTCTTCTGCTGAGTATCTGAATTACTCTGGCAACTTCATCGTCCCTGCCTATTACGGGATCAAGCTTATCCATTCTGGCAAGAGCGGTCAGATCTCTGCTGTACTGAGATATATATGACTCCTTACCCTTCTGCTTGGATATTTTTCTGGAACTCTCGTTTTTGATCACGGTTCCGTCTTCACCCATGGCTATAAGAGTATCTACATAGAGTTTCTGACTTGCCACACCGAGGGCTGTCAGAAGGCGCACTGCCACATTCTCTCCTTCATCAAGAATCGCAAGAAGAATATGCTCCGTACCTATCTTGGAACTTTTGAATCTGTCGGCTGTCTTTTCCGCAAGGTCAAGTATAGCCTCGGCTCTGGGTGTGTATCCGTCTCTCTCCATTATGGCTGTGGATCTGTCGGATGCAACGAACTCCCTTATAAGGTCTATGATTCTGTCCTCTGTGACACCGTTATCCTGAAGGACTCTGGAAGCAACTCCTGTATTCTCTTTTAACAATCCGATAAGAATATGCTCGGTACCTATATAAGTCTGATGCAGTTTTCCCGCACACAGCTTTGCAAGATGCAAGGCCGCTTTGGCTTTGTCAGTATATTCCATAGTCTTTTCCTCATTTACAAATAACAGGGCAGATAAAACCTGCCCTGTCTCTTACTGATATTATAGCTTTAAGATTATTCGTCAAGATCAAGGAATTCAAATTCCATGTCGTCGTCTACGTCAATTCTTCCTCTTGAAGGTAAAGGTCTCTTGCCTGATGACTTAGCTGCTCTTCTGGCAGGTTTGGGTTCTTCTTCCTCTTCCTCGTCATCATAGTCGTCTTCCTCATCTTCGTAGTCGTCCTGACGTCCTCTTCTTCTTGCACGACCGCCTCTGCGTCTGGGCTCTTCGTAATCGTCCTCTTCTTCTTCCTCTTCGTAGTTGTCCTCTTCATAATCATCTTCATAATCATCATACTGGGCGTCTCTGAGCTTGAAGATAAGAACTGTTACTGTAATGATAAGAGCAACGATAACAACTGCCATGGCGATGACAACTATCTTCATTGTCTTAAGTTCTTTATTGTCTGCAGCAGCATATTCCTGGCTCTGCTCCATTACGGCGTAGATGTTGTTGATGCTCTGCTTTGTTCCCTTAATATGATCGTAAAGGTACCATTCCTCAACACCTTCACTGTTTGCTTCATATACTACTTCGTAGTCCTTGTTAACAGCAGCAGTTACTTCTGCTTCGTCTTCTACCTCTTCTTCAACAGGCTCTTCTTCCTGAACGTCCTCAGCTGTTGTAAGAACCTCAAGGAAATCAGATCTGATAAATCCTGTTACTGTGCTGTCACCTGAAGGATAGCTTACCTGATACCATAACTTGCCTTCTGAGTCTGTTGCCTCACCTGTAACGCTTACTTCTGTTCCGTTTGAAGCAGATGCCTTCTTATTTGTCTTGGTTGAAGCACCCTCTCTTACGCTGACATTGTCTGTTGTCTTGGCTGTAAGAACAGTTGAGGGATTAACTGTTGTGTTGGCAGCTTCTGTTGTAGTAGTTGAAGATGCCTGTGTATCTGTAGTTGATGATGTAGTCGATGATGACTCAGTTGTAGTTGCTGCAGCATTTGTTGAACTGCTTGATGAACTCTCACTTGGGATATCTCCCGATACATCCTTAACAAGATCGGCTCTTATATAACCTGTAGATCCGTTAACTGATACTTTATACCATGTATTTCCGTCAGAACCGGTTGTCTTAGACTCTACTGTAAGTTCTGTTCCCTCTGTAACACTGGCTACCTTAGAGCCTGAAGTACTTGATGTGCTTCTGATGTTACATGTGCCGTCTCCAACCTTACATGTGCCGGCAGCAAATATATCAGAAGATGCAAACAAAAATGTAAGCGCAACTGTAACAGCAGCCGTTACCACCCTTATTCCAACACTAAATTTCTTTGTCATTTCAAATAAACTCCTCTTCTTAAAAAAGTCACAGTATCTTTATACTTTATATATCAGGCTTCGTCAATAGCCTTGCCTATATCATGTCTCATGTACTTTCCGTCAAAATCAACCCATTCCGTAGCGGCATAAGCATTGGCTCTTGCCTCCTTAAGTGTGGCTCCTTTTGCCGTGATACCAAGCACACGTCCTCCATTGGTAAGTATATCATCACCGGCGCGTTTTGTCCCAGCATGGAAGCAGAAATAATCATCCTTGCCTTCAAAAGCATCCAGGCCCTTGATTACTTTTCCTTTTTCATATGCCACGGGATATCCGTCGCTTGCAAGGATAACGCATACAGCGGCATTGTCTTCAAACTGAAGATCTATCTTGTCCAGTGTGCCGTCCACACAGGCTTCCATCACATCCAGGATATCGTTCTTGAGTCTCGGAAGTACCACCTGTGCCTCAGGATCTCCGAATCTTGCATTGTATTCAAGAACCTTGGGACCGTCCTTTGTAAGCATAAGTCCGAAGAAGATAACACCTTTGAATTCTCTTCCTTCGGCAGCCATGGCATCAACCGTAGGCTGGTAGATATATTTCTTACAGAAAGCATCAACCTCATCTGTATAAAAAGGACTGGGAGAAAATGTACCCATTCCTCCGGTGTTGAGTCCCGTGTCTCCGTCTCCCGCTCTCTTGTGATCCTGAGCAGATGTCATGATCTTGATGGTCTTGCCGTCTACAAAGGAAAGAACGGATACTTCTCTACCGGTCATGAATTCTTCTATGACCATCTTATTACCTGCCGAACCGAATTTCTGATCCAGCATTATCTCTTTGGCACCTTCCAGTGCTTCTTCAAGTGTGTTACATATCAGCACACCCTTGCCCAGTGCCAGTCCGTCGGCTTTGAGAACTATGGGCATCTTGGCAGTCTTAAGATATTCAACCGCTTTATCATATGAATCGAAATTCTCATAAAAAGCAGTGGGAATATTGTATTTCTTCATCAGGTCTTTTGAGAATGCCTTGCTGCCTTCAAGGATTGCGGCATTAGCACGAGGTCCGAAGGTCTTGATTCCGGCCTCCTCCATTCTGTCTACCAGTCCGCCTACAAGGGGATCGTCCATTCCCACTATGCAGAAGTCAATTGCCTTCTCTTTTGCAAAAGCAACAAGCTTATCAAACTCCATTGCTCCTATGGGAACGCATTCCGCAATCTGCTCTATACCCGCATTACCGGGAGCACAGTATATCTTATCAGCTTTCTTACTCTTTGCTACCTGAGTACAGATAGCATGTTCACGGCCACCGCCGCCGACTACCAATACTTTCATCTTCATACCTTCCCTTTGTTTGCTATCATGTTAATGGCCTGGGGAAGTATTATCCACTCGGCCTGTTCCATTACTCTCTTTTGCAGTGTCTCGGCTGTATCGGTGGGCTCGATATATACCGCTTTCTGCATTATGATCTTGCCCGTATCCGTTCCCTCATCCACATAGTGAACAGTGGCGCCGGTTACCTTTACTCCTCTTTCAAGAGCCGCTTCATGTACCTTCAGTCCGTAATATCCCACACCACAGAAAGAAGGAATAAGTGAAGGATGTATATTGATTATCCTGTCACGATATTCAGCTACCATCTGAGGAGGAATCTTAACCAGGAAGCCTGCCAGTACCACAAGATCCGGATTCATATCCTTTACCGCTTCAAGCAACCCGTCATTGAAAGCTTCTCTGTCGGGATAATCCGCAGGGCTTACGCATATGGCCTTTATACCTGCATCTTCAGCTCTCTTAAGAGCATATGCATTTATATTATTGCTTATTACTCCCACGATTTCGGTATTAGTTATGGTTCCGTTGCCGATGGCATCTATTATGGCCTGGAGATTGGTTCCTCCGCCCGATACACACACTACTATATTCATATATCTCTCCGCTTATACAAGTTCAACTTCTTTATTACCGGCTACTATCTCTCCGACAACATAAGGAGTCTCACCGGAAGACTTGATTGCTTCCATTGTCTTATCAACATCTTCGGGTCTTACAGCAAGAACCATTCCCAGACCCATGTTGTAAGTGTTGTACATCATCTTCTCATCAATGCCGCCTGTCTTCTGAAGGAGCTTAAATATAGGAAGAACGGGATAACTGTCTTTCTTTACTCTTGCATTCACACCTTCCGGAAGCATTCTAGGTATATTCTCATAGAAACCGCCGCCTGTTATATGACTGCAGCCCTTAACCTTTACACCTGCATTCTTGATTGCCTTCATGGCCTTAACATATATCTTTGTAGGTGCGATGAGAGCTTCACCGAGAGTTGTTCCCAGCTCATCATAATATGTATCAAGACTCTCTTTTGTAATCTCAAATACTTTTCTTACAAGTGAGAAACCGTTGCTATGTACTCCGGAAGAAGCGATACCGATAAGTGTATCTCCGGGCTTAATATTCTCACCTGTTATAAGATCTTTTCTGTCCACAAGTCCTACGGCAAATCCCGCAAGATCGTATTCATCCTCAGGCATAAGTCCGGGATGCTCTGCAGTCTCACCGCCGATAAGTGCGGCATCGGACATCTTACATCCTTCGGCAACGCCCGCAACGATAGTTGCTATCTTTTCGGGATAGTTCTTGCCACAGGCAATATAGTCAAGGAAAAAGAGGGGCTCTCCGCCTGCACAGGCAACGTCGTTAACGCACATGGCAACGGCATCAATGCCTATGGTATCATGCTTGTCCATAACAAAGGCCAACTTAACCTTTGTTCCGCATCCGTCTGTTCCCGAAAGAAGAACAGGATCATCCATCTCCTTGATCTTAGCAAGAGAAAATGCTCCGGAGAATCCTCCAAGACCTCCAAGTACCTCTTCTCTCATTGTCTCCTTAACGGAAGCTTTCATAAGTTCAACCGACTTATATCCGGCCTCAATGTCAACACCTGCTGTTTTGTAATCCAGTGCCATCTGATCCTTCTCCTTTTTAATAGTTCTTGTATCCGACTTCTTTAAGTCTCTCGTTTTTCTTAACTACCGCATCTTTAAGACCCTTTTTGTAGTCTTTAAGCTTGGCAAGAATATCTGCATCGGATGTAGCTAAGATTCTGGCTGCCAGTAGTCCCGCATTGGCTCCGCCGTTGATTGCAACGGTTGCAACCGGTATTCCCGAAGGCATCTGAAGTATGGAATAAAGAGCATCCTGACCGTCGAGAGCTCCGCCGGCCATGGGAACGCCTATTACCGGCATGGGGAATATTGCCGCACACATACCCGGAAGGTGGGCCGCCATACCTGCACCCGCAATTATTACCTTGAATCCCTTGGACTCAGCTTCGTTAGCATACTTGAAAAACTCTTCCGGTTCTCTGTGAGCCGAAATAATATCCATCTCATATGATATTCCCAGTTCCTCAAGAATATCCGCAGCCTTGGACATAATCTTCATATCCGAATCACTGCCCATCACTATTCCTACCTGTGCCATAGTTACCTCCTCATATCTTTTTACAATTCCTCAAGGGGCTCATTCAGTTTCTCAAGTCCCTCAAGTACAAATCTTCCGTCTTTTATAATATCAGTAAAACTTCCGTCTTCCCTTATTGCTCTGATATAGCCCAGTTCGTCGTAGGGAATGGTTATATCCGTATGACAGTTGAAATACGCTTTTAAAGGATCCGTATTCCTGAGAGCCGATACGGAATTCTCTCTGGCGACTATCTTCTTACCGTCGGGATTGAATGTCTCCATATCTTCATCATATGAATAACAGGTATCTCCCACGGCAAAATGCGGTCCCGTCTTTTCCGCTATAAGAATAGGCATTACACTTCCAAGATCGTATTTTCTTGTTGCCGCATAAGCCACTGTGTTGGTTCCTATAGCGAACTCTCCTATAGGAAGTGTCTCATGATTATCAAGAATGTACTCTTTTATGTAATTCCTGTTTTCCTCTTCATTCTCATAATTGGAACATGTGTATTCCTTGACCATGCCGTCTTCAAAGACAAGGCTCAGATCCTTGTAGGGATGTCCCTCAAGAAATACGTTCTTCACATGAAGTCTTCCGTGTGTTCCTTCCAGGACAGGTGATGTAAAGACCTCACCCACAGGGATATTCACATCCGCTACACAGTTCTCAAAAGCAGTCTCTTTTGCGGGGTCTTTCAACTCCCATAATTTTACATGAATATCGGTCTTATTGCCATCCCTTCCCAGGACATGAACTTCTTTTGCACTGTCCAAGACATCGATAATCTTCTGCTGCATATCACGATAAAGAACATAATCCAGAGTATTGATCTTAATGGTCTCATCAAATATCTCTTCGAATCTGTCTCCAATGGCAGGTACCGGGAAAGCAATGATGGTGAAGCTTCTTTCTTCACCCTTAATATATTTGTTGGTGATCTCACCGGCTCTTACCGAATATTCGGCAAATCTTTTCCTTGTATCTTCGTCAGGCTTGATCGCCTCTTTTTTCACAACGGGACAGAAAGGTTCTTCACCGAAACACTCTATTACCGCCGGTCCGCCCATAAGAGCTGCCTGGTCCTTGTATCTCTCAAAAGCATTTCTGTAGCTTTCAAGTTTTCTCTCCATATATCTCTTGGAGAAAAAGAGTGCTTTGTCATATTCATGGTCGGCATCGAACTGTCTGCAGGGGGATGTGGAATAATATCCCACCTTGTCACTGTTTCTGCCTGTAACGAAGCTTACCGCGCAACGTCTTATACTTGCCTTCAGCCCCATCTCCAGGAACATCTTAACAGCGGCTCTGACTACTCTTTCAAAACCGATAAAATATCTGACCTCAACGGTATCCTTGATGGTAATGTCTTTGTTAAGGGTAACAAAGCCCATTCTGTAGCCTTCTGTGTATGTTCTTGCCATACTGTCTATCTTGTCCTGAGACAGACCATTCATGTACTCTGCAAGTCGCAGCTCGTTCTCCGAAATATATTCACCGTAATCATATAAATATGACAGATCTGTCAGATCTGCATTGGCAATTATGGAATCCACAACTCCGTTGTCGGTACACACAAGTGCAGACACGCCTTCATCCATGAAGGCATCCAAATAATCAAAAGCAAAAGACTCATAACAATTCTTCAAAGAATCATATGTGGCCTCATTCTCTTTATCAGCAAAAAGACCGTATATCTGAACTGCCAGCTCCATTCTTATAAGAATGTTCTTAAGATCATCCTCATAGGCATATGCGGACATAGATCTCATCTCCGCATATATGCAGGACAATATCCTGCCGTAGTCATCGCCAAGCTTCTTGCAGGCATATGAAGGATTGAGATAGCTCTCTTCATATCTGTCAGTCAGTTCTTCATAAAGTTTTTTATTCCATTCCTTCTTTTCCTCAAGAGATTTTTTATTCATCTCTCCGGTATGGACAAGTCGTCTCGCTTCATCGGCAAGTTTTATCCATATGAACAGTGAATGGAAATAATCTTTTACAGTTATATCTTCTATCTCCGAGCATTTACTGTCCAGAATCTCATTAATCCTGTCTGTGGCCAGTACATATCTTTCTTCTATCATAATCCGTATGCTCCCGCGAATAACAATCCGCTTACTCCAAGGATGGCTAATATATTAAGGCCTATTCCGGCATAAGCGAATGCGGAAAAACTGTCTTCATCACTTTTTCCTATGAGGCCAAGTATCAGGCCTGCCAGTGCAAAGATAAAGACAAGTGACACCGTGGCGCCGTATCTGGCCGGTGCTTCTCCTCCAAGAAGATAGGTCTTTCTTACAACGACAAAAAGCGATACCAGGTCGATCAACCCCAGTACCGTTGCCAATATACCGGTATATGAATGATGCTTGTCAGTGTAAATGTATTTACGACTCACGCTTCTGCTCCATATTCCTTGTAATAAGCATTTATCTTGTCCATCATATCGTCATCGATGAGTACTCTTCCGTTAATCTCTTTTCCATGAAGATATGATGTAACATCTTTCATTGATACGATTGCATTGGTCTCAAAACTGTAGAGGTCTTTTATCTCTTCCAATGCGCTCTTGCTTCCTTTTCCTTTTTCCATTCGGTTAAGAGAAACCATAAGTCCCAGGATCTTAACATCACCCTGCGCTCTGACAATGGGAACCGTCTCTTCCATGGACTTGCCGGATGTAGTTACATCTTCAATAATTACAACTCTGTCTCCGTCCTTGATCTTACTTCCCAGAAGAATTCCCGTATCACCGTGGTCCTTAACTTCCTTACGATTGGAACAATATCTTATCTCTTTTCCATAAAGTCTGCTGTATGCAATAGTTGTAGCTACGGAAAGGGGTATTCCCTTATAAGCGGGTCCGAAGAGAACATCAAAATCATCACCGTAGGCTTCATGGATAGCCCTGGCATAATATTCACCGAGACGGCTTAACTGAGCTCCGGTAACGTATGCTCCCGCATTCATGAAGAAAGGTGATTTTCTTCCGCTCTTAAGTGTGAAGTCACCGAATTTAAGTACGTCACACTCTATCATAAAATCAATAAATTCCTGCTTATAATCTCCCATAACTACCTCACTCTTATTATCCTATGGCGCTTTCAATATCCGCCTTCATATCTTTTACTGCGGCAAGAGCTGCTTCCGCATATCCTTCTTCACCAAAGGAAGCGTACTGCTCCTGGCTGTAGGCTCCGATGATTCCTCTTGATGAATTGACGATTGCTCCCAGACCGTCTTTATTAAAGAAATGTGCAAGGTCCTTACCTTTTCCGCCCTGAGCACCATAACCCGGTACGAGGATATAAGACTTGGGCATTACTTCTCTCATAGCCTTGCCTACTTCCGGATATGTTGCACCTACAACAGCACCTACATAACTGTATTCGTTACCCATAAGGGAGTCAGCCCATTCAGCCACTTTCTCGGCTACTGTGTGATAAAGAGTCTTGTCACCGATCAGCTTGTCCTGGAATTCTCCGCTGCTGGGATTGGATGTTTTAACAAGTACGAATATACCCTTTTTCTCTTCGGCACATACATCCATAAAAGGCTTAACGCCGTCTGTTCCAAGATAAGGATTGACTGTTGCAAAATCTTCGTCGAAGCCTCTGCATACGGTATTGCCTATCTTAACGCTACCAAGATGTCCAATGGCATAAGCGGTGGATGTGGATCCTATATCGCCTCTCTTGATATCTCCTATAACCACAAGGCCTTTTTCTTTTGCATACTTAACTGTCTTATCGTATGCAACAAGACCGGGGATTCCGAACTGCTCATACATTGCTATCTGAGGCTTTACGGCAGGTATCTGATCGTATATGGCATCGATAAGACCCTTATTGTATTCCCAGATTGCTGCGCCGGCTGCGTCAAAGTTCTCGCCGAATTCTTTTATTGCCTTATCCATTATATAACCGGGGATAAGCTTTGTGGTAGGGTCAAGACCAACAACAATCGGTGCATTTGTCTTTTTAATATTGGCTATTAATTTGTTAATCATACTTTTTTCCTTTATAGGTTTTTTAATAAACTACACAAAAAGAAGCGAGCCGGTATTTTGCCGGCTCGCGCCTTATTATTTAACCTGCATGCTGTATTCCGCAGCAAATTTTTTGATATTCGAAGCATTTACATACTTCTTGAATTCATCTCCGTTGACAACAACAAGAGTGGGCGCCTGCATGATATTGTATTTTCCTGCCAGCTCCATATTGTCTTCAGCATCCATCACAACGTAGTCAAGATTCTTCAGATATTCCTTAGCAAGCTTGCAATTAGGACATGTCTTTGTTGTGAAGAGATACATTACATTTTCAGGTTCTTCAACATCTATCTTTACTTCCGGCTCTTCAATATCAGATACTGTTACAACTGTACTGAAAGGTCTGTTAAGTGAAGAATTGTCGATGTCGTATTCTGTACGGTTAGCATATTCCTGAAGCTTTCCGTCATTCCAGTTCTGTACAGGTCTGTAGTAACCGGTGATACGGCTGTATACTTCTGTGGTTGCTCCACATACAGGACATGTCTTCTGCTCACCGTTAAGGTAACCATGTTCCTTACATATTGAATATGTAGGAGAAAGTGTGAAGTAAGGCAGCTTGTAATTCTCTGCGATAGTCTTCACAAGTTCAGCGGCTGCTCTCCAATCGGGAAGCTTCTCGCCAAGGAAGGCATGGAATACTGTTCCTGAAGTATAAAGTGTCTGTAACTCATCCTGTATATCAAGAGCATCAAAAATGTCTGTAGTGTAATTAACAGGAAGGTGAGACGAATTAGTATAGTAAGGTGTATCACCCGGCTTACCTGCTGTCTTAATCTGAGGCCATCTCTTACGATCATGCTTAGCAAGTCTGTAAGTTGTACTCTCTGCAGGTGTTGCTTCCAGATTGTAGAGATCACCGTACATCTCCTGGTAATCTGAAAGTCTCTCTCTCATATGATTAAGAACCTTCTTTGTGAACTCCTGAGTACGAGGATCTGTAAGATCCGCTCTCAGCCAGTTGGCATTAAGACCAACTTCGTTCATACCAATCAATCCTATTGTTGAGAAATGATTGTTGAAAGTTCCCAGATACCTCTTTGTATAAGGATATAAACCTTCGTCAAGAAGCTTTGTGATAACGCCTCTCTTAATCTTAAGAGATCTTGCAGCTATATCCATCATCTTGTTGAGTCTCTTGAAGAAATCATCCTCGTCAGCTGCAAGGTATGCAATTCTGGGCATGTTGATTGTTACAACACCGACACTACCTGTGCTCTCGCCGGAACCGAAGAATCCGCCGGATTTTTTACGAAGTTCTCTGAGGTCAAGTCTGAGTCTGCAGCACATTGAACGTACATCAGAAGGCTCCATATCAGAATTGATATAGTTAGAGAAATAAGGTGTTCCGTATTTAGAAGTCATTTCAAAGAGAAGTCTGTTGTTCTCTGTGTCTTCCCAGTTGAAATCTCTTGTTATAGAGTATGTGGGGATAGGATACTGGAATCCTCGGCCGTTGGCATCACCTTCGATCATGGTCTCGATAAATGCCTTGTTGACCATATCCATTTCCTTCTTACAATCCTTGTAGCAGAAATCCATCTCCTGTCCGCCAACGATAGCAGGAAGTTCCGCAAGATCGGCAGGAACTGTCCAGTCAAGTGTAATATTGGAGAACGGAGCCTGTGTACCCCATCTGCTGGGGGTATTAACGCCGTATATAAATGCTTCAATACACTTCTTTACTTCCTTATATGAAAGGTTATCAACCTTAACAAAAGGAGCAAGATATGTATCGAAAGATGAAAATGCCTGAGCTCCTGCCCACTCGTTCTGCATGATACCAAGGAAGTTAACCATCTGGTTGCAGAGAACGGAAAGATGTGCTGCGGGCGCAGACGTAATCTTACCTGTGATTCCTCCGAGACCTTCCTTGATAAGCTGCTTCAGCGACCAACCTGCGCAGTAACCTGTAAGCATTGAAAGATCATGAATATGAATATCAGCATTACGATGAGCATTGGCAATCTCTTCATCGTATATCTCCGAAAGCCAGTAATTGGCGGTTACTGCTCCCGAATTGCTTAAAATAAGTCCTCCAACCGAATATGTAACGGTAGAATTCTCCTTTACTCTCCAGTCCTCAACCTTAACGTAGCTGTTGACAACATCCTTGTAATCAAGGATTGTGGACTTCATTGTACGAAGTTTTTCTCTCTGCTTACGATAAAGGATAAAAGCCTTGGCAGCCTCTGCATAGCCTGCCTGCTCAAGAACCTTCTCAACGCTGTCCTGAATATCCTCGACAGTTATTCTGTCGTTCTTTACTTTTTCCTGAAAATCTGCTGTGACACGTAATGCAAGCAAATCAATTACATCATTGCTGTACTGTACGTCTGTAGCATGAAATGCTTTGATAACGGCATCGCTGATCTTTGCCAATGTAAAATCAGTCTCTGTACCGTCTCTTTTGATAACCTGGATCATATAGCCCCCCGACTCTCTTATTTATAGCATATTTGCGGCTAGTATACATAATATTGTGGTTGATTTACATAATGTATACTAAATCTAGCCACCTCTTACATAATATCATCCCATATATTACGTGTCAACATAAAAAACACAAGATATTGTACCCAAATTATTTTGGTAACATAACATCTTGTGTTTTTTGTGCGATATTTTGATACAATTTTGAGTTTTCAGCGTTCTTATCTGCTTTTCAGAAATTCATATTCTCTGACCGCATCCTCATCATCGGGATATTTCTTGAGGTATGACTCCATTAAGATACGAGCCTGACTGAAATTTCCAGAATATTCATACGCTATTATCTCATTGAAGCTAAGTGTCTGATCTATTCCGTTGTTCTCTATGCTCCTTCCGGAAGTAAAAGCCTCTCTGGCGCCCGTATAATCGCCGGATTTGAGTCTTGAAAGACCCAGCTGATTATATATGACCGCAGCTTCCGGATGTTTGCTCAGATAATTCTGATAGGTACTTGTGGCATAATTGTAATCCCCGAGTAGTTCATAGGTCTTACCCAGGAAAAGAACCGTGTTCTGATCGTCATCATCTCTTGCTTCCTCAAAACACTTTTTGGCACTCTCATAATCCTGCATGTAGAAATATATACGTCCCTTATCAAAGTCAGAAAGCTTTCTTTCTTTTTCCGCAAGGAAATCATTGAGGTACTGCTGCCCCTCCTGTTCATATCCCGCATCAAAAAGCTTACCCGCAACTTCGATTCTCAGGTCGTAATTATCCGAATCAAGATTCAGTGCCCTGTTAAAATCCGCAAGTGCATCTTCGTCAACCTTGCTGTCGCTGTAAGAGAGAGTCTCAAGAAAATATGCAACCGCATCTTCATATTCCGTAAGTCCGATACTTGCTATACCTCTTGCTCTCGCTATGAGCACAGGATTCTCCCCTGCCTCCTCAGCGGCGTTAAGACTCTCAATAGCCGTATCATATTCAAGATTCTCGATTTCTTCCATGGCTGTCTGAGTGTATCCCTTTGTCTTGGGTACACCGCATCCACAGACCAAAGCAACTCCCAAAAGCATTATAGGAAGTCCTGCTTTTAAACAATAGTTTCTCATAATTCCTCTGAATCAGTTTTTAGATTTTTGTACAGATGCCCTGCGATGACTCTTGGCCCTGTACAAGGACTTGTCAGCCTCCTGCATGAGCATGTTAAGATCCATTCCGTCTTCGCATACAAACTCATGATATCCTACCGATATCTCCACAAAGTAAGGCTTGTCGCTTGCAACGGTAAAATCATCGTTGACCTTCTTGATCCTGTCCACAAGCTTCGGTCCCGAAGTATCCTTGTCGTTTTCACAGAAAATGGCGATGAATTCGTCTCCGCCAATCCTTGCAACCACTGTCTCTCCACCCAGTGCCATCCTCAATATATTTGCCGATGCCTTAATGGCGAAATCACCTTCGGCATGTCCAAATGTATCATTGATCTCTTTAAGATGGTCCAGATCGCCGATAAGAACAACAGCTTTTTTACCTTTGTTCTCAGTAAGCAGAGTCTGAGCCTGTTCAATATATCCTCTTCTGTTAAGACAACCCGTAAGCTGGTCATATTCAGAGATAAAACCAAGGACTCTGTTCTTTTCCTGTATCTCTTCTACCATATCTTCCAGCTGACGCTGCAGTTCCTGTTGAGCTTCATACATCTCTCTGAAGCTTATACCACTGCTTATCTGAAGACTGGACAGGTTCATAAGCAGCATATTTTTGGGATTGGTCTCGGTAACAAGTACTCCGTACTGAGTCACACCCATGAAAATATCATATATACTCATCACATATCTGCCGTCATGCTCAATGTAATAAGACATAGGTTTCTCTCGTGACATTAGCGGTCTTTCTTCAGGCGGGTAGGATACAACTTCACCCTTCTCCTGATATGCCGCAAGTTTCAGGTATTGGGGCAGCTTCCACGGCTCACCTTTCCTGTGTATAACAGGCTTTTCAAGGAGATAGAGATATGCGCTGTTCACTCCCATACATGCGATCATTCTCATAGCTGAACGGTAGAAAGCCTCTTCATCTTCAATATGGATCATCATGTCCCTGGATATATAGGGCATGAACATGGTATCGTTCTGATACTTCCCCATCTCATCCCTGTTGGTCTTGGATACATGAGCCTGAACAACTTTCTGTACCGTAGTGAGAATATCCATATACATTGGGACCCTGCTGTTGCATTCCTCTTCCATGACCCTGTCGGAAAGAAGCGACGATATCGCTTCTCCGAAATCTATATATGAAATATAATCACCGTGAGGTCCGTTAAATATATCACTGAGTCTGGTGACAAGACGTTTCTTGTCAATCTTATAGCCCTGAGGTTTGTTATGGATTGCCAATACATAGTCTTCGATCAGAGGCCGTACTTCATCAGTGAAGCCTTCTCTCACTTCCGAATTGGCAATGGACGATACCGACTTGTTGACTATTCCCTTTGTAATATTGTCTATATAAGTATCCCTGGAAACAAAATATTCCGAGGTCTTGGGAAAGTGATGTCTTACCGCGCTCTTACATCCGCAGGAAGACCTTATCCTTACAGATGTCGGCACATAAGACTCTTCAGGAACACCTTTCTCTATAAGATCCAGTGCTTTCTTTACTGCCGAATATCCCATGTCAAAACCATTCTGAAGAACGGTTGTAAGCGGCGGAGTCATATTAGCCGCCATCTCCCAGTCATCATAACCCGTTACGGCAATATCCTTGCCGACAACAAGACCTCTCTTGGCACATTCTTTATAAACAGTATCCGCCATAACGTCGTTGGCACATACAATAGCCTGTACCCCGGGATTATTATCCAAAAGCCTTCTCACCTGAGTCTCAACTCTTGCCGAGAAATCTCCCATCTCGAACATAGACTCATGAAGGTCTATTCCATGCTTAAGAAGAACATCTTCAAAAGCGTTTCTTCTCTCTATGGCATCCGTATTCCATGCCGGTCCGCCCAGAAAAGCAAACTTTGTATATTTATGGACAGATACAAGATGCTCAACAATCTTAGACACACCTTCATAGTTGTTTGATATAAGAGAAGAGCCTATACCTGCCTCATCTCTGTCCTCAAGCAACACATAAGGTATATCTTCAAATTTGTTAAGGAATTCTCGCTTGTCCAGATTGTCAAGGAAAATACATATGGAACCATATGAAATGATCAGAGCATCACAATCCGCAAGAAGCGCATAGTCGTACACTACGTTGTACTGGTAATCAAATCCGTAGTCTACTTTGTTCTCAAAATAAGCACTAAAAGTAGACTCCATATGAACGCCTAACAGGTATACAACATTCAGATCAAACTGGTCTGCGGCATTCTGGATACCATTCATTATGTCACGCGTATGTGGTGAATTGGCATTACCGATAACCGCACCAATTGTAAGCCTTTTTCCCATAAACACCCCTATATTACTCAACTGTCCTTCTACACTACCTATAGTATAACATAATCCATCACTAAAAACACAAAGAAAGGACAAGATAGTAATCTGCTATCTTGTCCCCTGATATCAACCTTTGTTCTGTTTTTCCACAAGAAGACTGCCTCCGTATATCTCCCTGAGCTTAGGCTTTTCAATCTTGCCCGTGGGGTTACGGGGTATATCCGCAAAAACGATATGACGCGGTCTCTTGTATCTGGGAAGTTTTAATGAGAATTCGTTGATCTCATCTTCCGTACATTCCATGCCGTCTTTTATCTCGATTACGGCCAGAGTCGCTTCACCCAGTCTGGCATCCGCAACACCGATTACCGCTGCGTCCTTAACCTTGGGATAAGCTCTTAAGAAGTTCTCTATCTGTACGGGATATATATTCTCACCGCCGGAGATAACCACATCCTTTTTACGGTCTACCAGGAAGATGAATCCGTCTTCGTCTTCCATGGCCATATCACCGGTAAAGAGCCAACCGTCTTTGAGAGTCTCTTCCGTAGCTTTTGTATCATTGTAATAGCAGGTCATAACACCGGGACCCTGTAAGCACAACTCTCCTACTTCGCCTCTTGTTACTTCCTTGCCCTCTTCGTCAACGATCTTGGTCTTCCAACCGTAACCGGCCTTACCGATTGCTCCTACCTTATGGATGTTCTCGACTCCCAGATGTACCGCACCGGGTCCGATGGATTCCGACAGACCATAATTGGTGTCATAGAGATGATTCGGGAATTTTTCCTTCCATCTTGCAATCAGCGACGGAGGAACCGGCTGAGCACCTATATGCATCAATCTCCACTGCGAGAGATCGTAATCTTCAAGCTTTACGTCGCCCCTGTCAATAGCATCGAGAATATCCTGTGCCCAGGGAACCAGCAGCCATACGATGCTACACTTCTCATTGGAAATCGCATCAAGAATGGGCTTAGGCTTGGTACCTTTAAGGAGTACAGCCTTTCCACCGACAAGAAAACTTCCGAACCAGTGCATCTTGGCGCCTGTATGATAAAGAGGCGGAATGCAGAGAAAAACGTCATCCTTGGTCTGACCATGGTGATTCTGCTCTACTTTGCAGGAATGCATAAGGCTCTCGTGGTTGTGCAGGATAGCCTTGGGGAATCCTGTTGTACCCGAAGAAAAATAAATGGCCGCATCATCTTCGTCCGTAAGTTTTATGTCCGGAGACTGGCTTGAGCAGTTGGCAGTAAGAAGATTGTAATCTTCCGCAAAACTGGGACAGCTGTCTCCCACATAAAAGAGAAGTCTGTTCTTGCTTATACTGTCTACTATCTCTTCCACACGTCCGATGAACTCGGGACCGAATACAAGTATATCTACCTCGGCAAGATTGAGACAGTACTCAATCTCATCCGATGAATATCTGAAATTCAGAGGCACTGCCAAAGCTCCGGTCTTAAGAATACCGAAATAAATAGGAAGCCATTCAAGGCAGTTCATCAAAAGGATTGCCACCTTATCTCCCTTTTTCACTCCACGGCTCATAAGAAGATTGGCAAATCTGTTAGCCTTCTCATTGAAGACATTCCATGTAATCTCTCTTCTGTAATGAGTTGTATGAGCAGGCTCTGTAAGTTCATATTCCTTCCAGGTCACTCTTCTCAGTTCCTGAACCTCGGGATTGATCTCAACAAGAGCAATGTCCTCTCCGAACTTTTTTACGTTATCCTCCAATATATCAATAATCGGCATTATTTACTCCTTTACCTTCCACTTAAATGCTTTAAATCGACAAAGTATATTTTAGCACTTTAACGCCCTTCAGTAAACCTCAAAGGAATTATCATTTTTCCAGAATATCTATGATGTGAGCTGCCGCACCTATAAGATCCTGTCTTTCCGCAATAGCTTCGACATAGGATATGTAGATCTCGAATTCTTCCTCCGTCATCGCTTTTAACACCGGACGAATGTAGTTGGTAGGTCCGTCGGGACTGACGGTCTTGATACGCTTGAAACCGGAATCCTCTACCAGTCTGTCCACGTCTTCCATTCTGACATAATCGTATAGGTCTTCTATCTTCGAAGAGGTGTGGAAAGTTTCATCCAGCCTTCCCCCATCAATGCACTCCTTCAGATGCTTCTCCTTAAGAGCATACATGACCACGCTGTACTCATTCATACAGTAGGCAACCATAATAATTGCTCCGTCTTTTGCAACCCTTTTCACTTCATTCATAACCTTGAGTTTGTCTTCATGAGAAAAAAGATGATACATGGGGCCAAATATAAGAACCAGATCATAACTTGCCTCAGGATATTTATGGAGGTCCATGGCATCCCCCACATGGGCATCAACCAGTTTGCATCTTGCCTTCAGTCTGGACAGATTGTGCTTCACCAGTTCTACGGCTGTGACCTTGTATCCTTCTTCAGCAAGAGGAATTGAATAGGCTCCCGTTCCCGCTCCCAGATCCAGAATCCTGATATCCTCTTTGGCAAGGCCGGTGTCCGCTCCTATCTTTTCCAAGGCTTCTTTTATGTATTTCATGGACAGACGATACTCCACCAGCCCATGTCTGCTTTTCAGTCTTTTATCTTCGTTAAATTTTCCGTAATACTCTTCTATAGGATTCATCTTCATATCTCTGTATAGGTAAAATCAAGGCTTTTGCAACATTTCAAGTATATCATTATTCTATCCGCCATGCTACAATGGGGTCATGGATGGAATTGTTTTTTCAACGCAAAGTGAATATCGCAACAGCGTAAGGCTCGCCGCATTTTATGATGACGTGGAACTCACTCCTCTCAACATCGACAATTATAAAGACAAGGTTCGTCAGGAACTTACGATCATAAGAATTATTGAAGGAGAACTGACGGTAGTATTTGAAAAAAATATGTTGACCCTTTCTGACGGTCAGGCTGTATTCATCAATAAAGATGTGAGCCATTCCCTGGAACTTACGGACAGTTCATCCTGTCATATAGGCATGCTTGTATTCCATCCTTCAACTGTATTTGAATACAGCGCATCTCCCATGTATTCCGGTTATGGTTCTCCCATCTTAGGTCCGGGAGCTCCCGAATACATTCAATTTTTCCAAAAGACCGTACTCGGAGATGCAATCGTCACAGAGATGGAGATGATAAGAGCTGCCATTGAAGGAAGCGAATACGGTTATGAACTGGTAATCAAAGGCTGTCTCTGCATTCTGTGGAACTACTTATTAAAGCTGCTTCCAAAATCTTCATCCAGATCACATTCCGGCCGTAACAGCAACGATATCAACCGTGTTGAATCGGCGCTTTTCTATATAGACAACCACTACACCGAGCAGATTACTCTGGATGATATCGCAGATTCCATAAGTGTCAGCAAGAGTGAATGCTGCCGCTGTTTTAACAGAGTGCTTAATCTCACACCTATCGAATATGTGATGCGTTACAGGGTTTATGCCGCTGCGGGATATCTTCAGAATCCTTCCTCCGACATTCCTTCAATGGCATCCATAGCCACACAGGTAGGTTTCAACAATATCAGTTATTTCAATAAAATCTTCAAAAGATGGTTCGGATGTACACCGACCGAATTCAGAAAACGAGCTCTTAAGAGATAAAAAGAAGTCCGCAGAAAATCTGCGGACTTCTTTTTATATAATCATTCAATTAACTTGCTTCATTCATCTTAAGGAGCTTAGCTGCCTGATCCGCAGCTATACAGGCATCGATAATCTCCTGTATGTCTCCGTCCATAACCTTGTCAAGTTTGTAAAGAGTAAGATTGATTCTGTGATCGGTTACTCTTCCCTGAGGGAAGTTGTAAGTACGTATCTTCTCGGAACGGTCACCTGTTCCGATCTGACTTCTTCTTGCCTCAGCTTCGGCATCGTGAGCCTTCTGCATCTCCAAATCGTAGAGCTTGGTACGAAGCAGAGCAAAAGCCTTGGCCCTGTTCTGTATCTGGCTCTTTTCTGTCTGAGAATAGATAACGATCCCCGTAGGCATATGAGTAAGTCTTACCGCCGAGTCTGTGGTGTTGACACACTGACCGCCGGCTCCTGATGATCTGCAGACATCAATTCTGATATCTTTTTCATCTATAACAACATCGACGTCTTCCGCTTCAGGCATAACCGCAACGGATATCGTGGATGTATGGATACGTCCGCCGGATTCCGTCTCCGGAACTCTCTGCACACGATGAACACCGCTTTCATACTTCATTACAGAATATGCTCCGCTTCCCGATATCATGAAAGTAACGCTCTTCATACCGCCGATACCGATCTCGTCCATTTCCATGGTCTCAACCTTCCATCTTTTGCTCTCGGCATAGTGCAGGTACATTCTGTATATCTCGGCAGCAAATAACGCAGCCTCATCTCCGCCCGCTCCGGCTCTGATCTCGACAATAACGTTCTTGTCATCGTTAGGGTCCTTGGGCAGTAAGAGAATCTTAAGTCTTTCCTCAAGCTCTTCAACTCTCTTCTTGGCTCCCGCAAGTTCTTCCTTGAGCATCTCACGCATATCATCATCGCTCTCGCTCTCAAGAAGAGACACACTGTCTTCTATATCCTGCTTGCATTTCTTATATTCTTTATAGGCTTCCACAATAGGATTCAGTTCGGCCTGCTCTTTCATCAGGGCCGTGAATCTCTTCTGGTCGCCGGCTGCTGTAGGCTCGCTCAGCTCATTCATTATTTCTTCGAATCTGTGCAGCAGATCCTCAAGCTTATCAAACATACAATCTCCTTCTTAATTCTTAACACCGTAGGCAACTCTGTCATTGCCGCCGTAATCCTTAACTATCTCAATATGATCGAAGCCGCTTTTCTCCATAATCTTTCTTACATCATCGGCCTGATCGTATCCTATTTCAAAAAAAATCATTCCGCCGGCTCTGAGTCTGTCATAGCCCTCTTGGCATATCCTGCGGTAGAAAACAAGTCCGTCTTCATCACCGTCCAAAGCAATGTGCGGCTCGTGATCTCTCACCTCCGGCATGAGTGTATCTATAACTTCTGTCCTTATATAAGGCGGATTGGACACAATAATATCAAACTGTCCTTCTTTAAGATTCGCAAAAAGGTCGCTGCGAACAAATTCCGCATCCAGTCCGAGAGCCTCGGCATTGGCCCTTGCGATCTCCAGAGCCTCTTCGGATATATCCACTCCGACTCCTCTGCATGCATGGGAAAAACGTAAAAGACTTAGAATTATGCAGCCGCTGCCCGTACACATATCAAGGATATCCATGGAATCAAGACCGATACGCATAACCTCTTCAACCAGAATCTCCGTATCCTGTCTGGGACAGAGCACCTTGTCACTCACCTTAAAATCAAGTCCCATGAAGTTCTGCACACCTGTGATATGCTGAACCGGTATATGAGTCAGCCTCTTTTCTACTGCCCGCAGAAAGGCCTCCTCCATTTCTCCCGTGACTTCCACATCACCGTGAAGGAAGAGTTCATTCCTGTCTGCTCCGCATATATATTCCATAAGCAGCATAGCATCTGTCTTGGCTTCTTCAAATCCTGCGTCAGTAAGGATGCTTACGCCCTTGTCAAGCAACTCAATTCTGTTCATTGTCTTCTTCGCTGTCGCTCTTGTCGACATCAAAATTCTCTTTAAGGAATTCTCTCCAGTCAAATACCGCTTCAACCGATTTGATGGCAACTTCTATCATCTCTTCATCAGGCTCTTTGGTAGTGAGTCTCTGAAGTGCAACTCCCGGTGCCGACAGTATTGTAAGGAAGATATTGTCGCTCTTGCCCGCAAGTCTTATGCACTCGTATGACAATCCCGCAATAACGGGAAGAAGAAGAATTCTGAGTCCCACCTTTAATACGGGATTCTCAGCGGTAATAAATAAAAATACTATTATACTTATAACCATAACAAAGAGAAGGAAACTTGTTCCGCATCTCTTGTGAAATCTCGAAGATAATTTTACATTATGTACATTGAGTCTGTGGCCGTGCTCAATACAGTTGATGCACTTGTGCTCCGCGCCATGATACATATAGAGTCTTTTGATATCCTTCATGGCAGTTATGGCAGCAATATAGGCTAAGAAAATAGCAAGCCTTATGATTCCTTCAAATATGGTAAGCAGAGATGTCTGTCTTACATATTTTTCAAGTAAAGTAGAAAGGTAATAAGGAAAAACTATAAAGAGTGCTACCGCAACCACAAGGGAAAGAACAAGAGTGATTCCGGAATATACCTTTTCAGTCTTATCACCAAAGACCTTCTTCATAGCCTTATCGGTCTTTGTCTCCGCTTCATCGGTTTCTTCATAAAAAGATGCCGAATAATTAAGAGTTCTCATACCAAGTATAAGAGAATCAAAGAAAGCAAACACACCTCTTAAAAAAGGAAGCTTGGTTAATTTGCTTCCGTGAAGCAGACCATGGTATTCAGCGGTCTCAACATCAATCTCTCCGTCAGGTTTTCTGACAGATACCGCATACATGTCTTTATTCTTCATCATTACGCCTTCGAGAACCGCCTGTCCGCCTATTCCCGAATTGCATACTTTCCTTCTTTTCCTAGCCATGACATTCCTCCGTGTCCATAAGATAAAAAAGGTTGAGGTCGCATTGACCTCAACCTTACTGTAAGCTTAGTTAGACTACTTGCCCTGTACGCCGTACTTCTTATTGAACTTGTCAATACGTCCGTCAGCTCTGGCGCTCTTCTGCTGTCCTGTATAGAATGAATGGCACTTTGAGCAAACTTCTACGTGAATCTCAGGTTTTGTAGAACCTGTAACAAAAGTGTTACCACAGTTACATGTTACTGTTGCCTGATAGTATTCAGGATGTATTCCTTCTTTCATAATCTCACCTCTCTATGTCAAATGTTAATGTTATGTTCTCATCCGCTACTGTTTTTACACAGCTCTATTAATATAACATACAAGTAAAACAGACGCAAGCCCTTTTTTTATGAATTTTAAGGCGTTTTACCTGCCTGTTGCATATCAATATTTTGATTTCAGCATGTACTGTGTAAACTCGGCATTGTTTCTTGTCTTTGCAAAGAGGTCTATTATCCTGTCGACAGCATCCTCAGGCTTAAGACCGTTGAAGCCTCTTCTCATAACCGTCATGGCATCCTGCTCTTCTTTCTCAAGAAGAAGATCGTCACGTCTTGTACCTGACTTAAGCAGATCGATTGCAGGAAATACTCTCTTCTCGGACAACTTACGGTCAAGTACCATTTCCATGTTACCTGTACCCTTGAATTCCTCGTATACTACATCGTCCATCTTGGAACCTGTCTCAACAAGTGCTGTTGCAAGAATGGTAAGGCTGCCGCCCTCGCGCATATTTCTTGCAGCACCGAAGAACTTCTTGGGCATATGCAGAGCTGCGGGATCAAGACCACCGGAAAGAGTTCTTCCTGAAGGTGGAACCGTAAGGTTATATGCTCTTGTAAGACGAGTAATGGAATCAATAAGAATCATGACATCCTTCTTGTGCTCAACCAGTCTCTTGGCTCTCTCCATTACCATCTCTGATACTCTCTTATGATGCTCGGGAAGTTCGTCGAAGGTTGAGTATATAACTTCAACATTGGGTCCCGAAATTGCTTCCATAATATCCGTTACTTCCTCAGGTCTTTCATCTATAAGAAGAACGATAAGGTGAATCTCCGGATTGTTGATCTTAACAGACTTGGCCACTTCCTTAAGAAGGGTTGTCTTACCTGCCTTGGGAGGTGATACGATCATACCTCTCTGTCCCTTACCTACAGGACATACCATATCCATGATTCTCATAGCTACGGAACATCCGGGTGTGGACAGTCTTATCTTCTCATTGGGGAAGATAGGTGTCATATCTTCGAAGTTCGTTCTCTTATATGCTTCCTCGGGAGGAAGTCCGTTAATGCTCTTAACAAAAAGAAGGGCACTGTACTTCTCTGCGTTGGATTTGATTCTTGTATTGCCGGCAACGATATCACCGGTCTTAAGATTGAATCTTCTTATCTGGCTGGGAGCCACATATACGTCCTGGTCACCGGGAAGATAGTTGGCAGAACGCAGGAAACCGTATCCGTCACCCATGATCTCCAGTATTCCTTCAGCGATCATACCGCTGTCAAGATCCTTGAGTACGGCCTCTTTTTCCTTATCCTTGCTGTCAGCCTTATCAATATCGGGCATGGGAGCAGGATTGCCCTCCTTGATTCTTCCGGCCTCATCAACTTCAATGGGACCCTCTTCCTCAAGACGAAGCAAAGCATCGATAAGCTCCGACTTTTTCATGGATGAAGTACCGGGTATATCTTTAGCCTTAGCCAGATCCCTGAGTACAGAAACAGATAATGATTCTAACTTTTCTCTCATTAATTACTTCCTTTCAAAAAATTACAAAACCTGTGTAAAAGCTTCCTTTAATTGCCATATTCAGTAAAAATAAAAATTGAAAAAATCTTATCGAATGATAATAGGAATTGTTACTAACCTAATAGATATTGCAATGTCGTGTAAGATATCATCACTGATATTATACACGACATTGGATATTTGTAAATAGATTTATTATTTAATACAAGCCTTAACCGCTGCAGCCACCGTCTCAGCCACTCTGGGATCGAAGGCTTCGGGCATGATATTGTCTTCGTTAAGGTCCTCATCAGACACAAGAGCAGCTATTGCCTCTGCTGCCGCAAGCTTCATCTCTTCCGTGATCTGTCTTGCTCTTCCTTCAAGGGCACCCTTGAATATTCCGGGGAAAGCAACTACGTTGTTGATCTGATTGGGGAAGTCCGAACGACCTGTACCTACGATTCTTGCTCCGGCTTCTTTTGCAAGGTCGGGCATTATCTCAGGTACCGGATTGCTCATGGCAAATACGATAGGATCTTTTGCCATGCTTCTTACCATATCCTGGGTAAGTGTTCCGGGAGCGGACACACCTACGAATATATCCGTGTCTTTCATTACATCTCCCAGAGAACCCTTTTCATCGTTAGGATTGGTAAGTTCAAGCATCTCCTGCTTTGAAGAATTAAGGTTCGTTCTGTCGGATGCGATGGCACCTGTTCTGTCCACCATGATTATATTCTTAAATCCGTAGCTGAGAAGAAGTTTTGTTATGGCTACTCCGGCGCTTCCCGCACCGTTAACCACGATCTTACATTCTTCTTTTTTCTTCTTTACTATCTTGAGTGCATTGATGGTTGCGGCAAGAACTACTATAGCCGTACCATGCTGATCGTCATGGAATACGGGGATATCAAGTATCTCCTTAAGTCTTGTCTCGATCTCGAAACACCTGGGAGCAGATATATCTTCAAGATTGATACCGCCAAAGCCCGGTGCAAGATATGTAACAGCCTTGATGATCTCTTCCGTATCCTGAGTATCAAGACAGATGGGAACCGCATTTACTCCTCCGAATTCCTTGAAGAGCACTGCCTTACCTTCCATAACGGGCATTGCTGCGTGAGGTCCGATATTACCCAGACCCAGTACCGCACTACCGTCCGATACTACCGCAATGGTATTGGCCTTCATTGTGTATTTGTAAGCAAGTTCCTTATCTTCAGCAATCACCTTACATGGCTCGGCAACTCCGGGTGTATATGCCAGTGCCAGGTCCTCTCTTGTCTTAACCTTGGACTTTGCCACTGTTTCGATCTTACCCTGCCATTCCTCATGAAGCTGCATTGCTTTTTCTGCTGTTGTCATATTCTCCTCCGCTTTTTCTGCTGCGTGATTATTTGTGAGATTGATTTCTCCTCACATCATTGTTAATAATATCGCACATATTTTTTATTAGCAAGAATCACTTGCCCTTAAGTTTTTTCATGTGTTCCTTGATCTTAACCTCATAACCGTTGTCGGAAGGCTTGTAGAATTCCTTGCCGTCAAGTTCATAAGGCATATATTGCTGTTCAACATAATGATTGGGAAAATCATGAGGATATTTATATCCCACTCCGTGTCCCAGTTTCTGGGCTCCTTTATAATGGGCATCCTGTAAATGTGTAGGTATAGGCAATGTTCCTGTCTCCTTTACGGCATCCATGGCGTCAAATATTCCGCAGCATGCATTACTCTTAGGTGCTGTTGCCACATATGTGGCTGCCTGAGCAAGTGC
>CACZBZ010000021.1 GCA_902779505.1 uncultured Lachnospiraceae bacterium | reverse complement strand
GAATGACCGCAAATATAGAATCTGTCTCCCAGGCGCAGGCTTACCTGCTGCAGATAAAGGAGTGCCAGTCTCTGGCCTGCCACAGGCTTGGAAAAAGCCATATTAAAGTCTTCCTTCCAGCCAAGAATGGTCTCGTCGGTACCTCTGTAAAGAACAACCGGTATATCGTCTTCCGGGAAAACCACAAAGGCACAGAACTGAGTCTCGATATCTTCATCCATTCTGTCACAGAAATAATTGCAAGTCATATTCCTGTATCTTTTTCCGCTGATCATTTCATTCCAAAGAAGTATATTGTCCTTGGAATATCTTTCATCCATGAAGACATAATCCGGATCCATCTTCTCTTTCATTTCCAAAAGAGATATCCCCTCGGGATTGTTGTCCTTTAGCCCGGGTATAAGGCCTTCCCACTTCATATAGCAGAACTGTGCCAGTATTAAAGCATCCACTGCCCCCAAGGGCTTGTCTTTAAACGAAATATCCTTATTCTTTTTCAGATAATCAACTATATGTTCCAACTGTTTCTACTCCAATAAGAATCACACAAATAATCATCCTTTTTTCAGACCGGCTATACCGAATCCACTGTTGTCGGACGGTAAGAGATAAAAGAAATTATCTTCGGGAATCTGATCGGTCTCAAGAATTGCCCTTCTTCCGTCTTTCTGAACTATATCGCCAATAAACTCAAAAGTACCTCTGTCCAACTTGCCGTAGAAATCAACTTCATTGCCGGCATATAAGAGCATCATAAGCATATCTCCGTCATAGTAGCCGTCCTTAAAATTGCCCATGGCATTAAGAATGATCATATTTCCTATGATTTCTTCATCTCTGTTGTAATCAAAATGCTCCTGTCCGTCTCCGTTGGGAAGGTCATTTTTCCAGATGCCGTTATAGCTGTGGGCAATCACATGACCGATTCCGTTAACAGTTCCCTTTTCATCCGGGAATATTCTGAGCCAGTTTCCCGATCCCTCTCTCTTTCCGTTCTTCCAGTCGCCGAAATAATACGTATTGTCCGCATAAATTGCGAGACCTTTTCCTTCGGGTTTGCCTGATGAATCCTTATCTCCGTAATAATAGAAATCAGAGCTGCCCTTAAGGGAATCGGTAATCTTACGAATCCTGTCAAGCCTTATCAGCTGATTAACCGCATCCATTCTGTATTCATCCCAGTATGCATAGAGCTCAACCATCTGGTTATCATCAAAACTGTAGTCTCTGATGCTGCCTGCGGAATATGTCTGAGGCAGTTCATCGGCTGTTACAGACTTATCTGCTTTCGCCACATCCGAAAGCTTCACTGTCTTATCATCCGTAACACTTTTGGATACAATCTCCTCAGTATCATTGTCCGAGGCTACAGTCCGTGGTGTGTCAGTCGCATCCGCAGTAACCGTAATCGAGGCATCCTTTATCTCTTTCGAAGCCGTCTTACGTACCACCATCCATGCTGCCACGATAAGAAGCACCACAAGAATCACAAGACCCGCAATGGTCTCTATCTTTCTGGTCCTTGCCACATCACTGCTGTCTTCGATAATATCATCCAGTTCTTCTATATCATTATCTAATTTTTTAAGTTCGGATTCTTTATTGTTCATTTCAATTTTACTCATAATTGTCCTCCATAGGGAATGCCCTATTTTGATTATAATGATTTTCCCTCTGCAGGCAATGAATATAATCCGCCTTTTTTCTTAAGACTTTATTAATTCTTGCTATATCAGTAAAAAAGCGCAGCAGTCCACTAACTGCTACGCTTTAATCTCTACTTTAATAGGAAGTATTGAACCGACTTCCTGTCTGTCATCCTCTCGGATGAGCCTTGGCATATACGTCTCTGAGATGATTATGATTCAGATTAGCATATACCTGAGTAGTTGCTATATCGGAATGTCCAAGCATCTCCTGTACGCTCTTAAGATCCGCTCCGTTCTCCACAAGATGAGCGGCAAATGAATGTCTCAGGGTATGTGGTGTGATATCCATGTTAATGCCGGCTTTTTTGGTATAATACTTGATCAGTTTCCAAAAGCCCTGACGACTCATGGGTATTCCGGAGCAGTTAACAAAAAGGCTGTCACTGTTCTTGTCCGCAACCATAAGCTCTCTGCCATCTCCGAGATAAGAG
Organism: uncultured Lachnospiraceae bacterium; assembly: GCA_902779505.1. Classification (GTDB taxonomy): domain Bacteria; phylum Bacillota; class Clostridia; order Lachnospirales; family Lachnospiraceae; genus Colinaster. The sequence goes on along the minus strand of CACZBZ010000021.1, from coordinate 15,704 downwards.
ATCAGTGCTTCTTTGGCCTTGTTGCCAAAAGGTACTATTCTCTCCTTGTGAGCATCTCTGCAGACTATGTATGACATCTGCAGGTTGAGATCACTCATCTTCAAAGATATGAGCTCAGACACTCTTATTCCTGTAGCATACAGAAGTTCAAGCATAGCCTTGTCTCTTCTGTCCTTAGGTGTATCGCCCACAGGCTGCTCAAGAAGAGTATTGACCTGTGCAAGCGTCATTATCTCAGGTGCGCGCTTCTCAATCTTGGGAGCACGTAACCCTACCGAAATATCCTTGTCAATTATCCCCTCACTGTACATGTAGTGATACCATGCCTTGGCTGAAGCAATGCTACGTGATATGGTAGCAGGCTTAAAGTTCTCATCAGTCATATACTGAACGAAAGCCTGAAGATCTTCAAAAGAAATATCCTTTACTTCTTTGATTCCCTGCCCATTCATATATGTAGAGAGTTTTTTCAGATCACGCTGGTATGACATCTCTGTATTGCTGGATGTCTTCTTCACATTATGTAAATATGAAATGAACGCGTCAATTTCTTTCTGCATTAATTATAAGTCCCCAATCTTCACCCCTTTTTAGGTGTCGCTAGGTTTCATTATATACATATAAATGCAGAAAAGCAAACCTATTTTTTCGCGGAAAATGGCTATTTTTCAAGGTTTTTCGGCTCATTCCACAAGATGTTGACATAGCCTCAAAAACAGTTCACTAGATATTGTAAAAATTTTTTTTAAAAAAAATAATCCCTTGACCAATATGGTTAAGGGATTGACATAATATATCATTCGTTATCAATTTATGACAACTCTTATTTGTACGCATAGCGTGTTTTGAGATAAAGGGCATACTGCTGTATTCCACAGATGGTTTTGCTGTCCATAATCTTGCCTTCATTAATCATCTTAAGAAGTTCATTCAGCTCGTAATATTCCACATCTACGAATTCGTCCTCATCCAGATCCTGGCTGCCCCTCTCAAGCCCCTTTGCAAGATATATATCTATCTTCTCATTACAGAAAGCCACCGTAGTGTATATGGATAAAAGAGGCTCTACTTCCTTAGCCACATAGCCTGTCTCTTCCCTGAGCTCTCTTATTGCTGCGGACATAGTATCCTTCTCTTCGCCTTTGTTGAGACCTCCTGCGGGTATCTCCAGAGTCTCTCTTTCAAGGGCGTTACGATACTGTCGCACCATTACCAGCTTACCGTCATCTCTGACTGCCACACAGGCTGCAGCGCCTCTGTGGTCTATCAGGTCCCACTTGGCTGTATTGCCGTTGGGAATCCTCATCTCATCCTGATAATAGTCAATTATAGACCCCTTGTGGATCAGTGTTCTGCTTATTCGTTCTATCTTCATCTTTATGCCTCAAGCATCTTCTCAACAGTAGCAAGTTTTACACACAATACGAATATCTCTGCAGCCTGAGCCATCTCCTCGGGTGTGGGGAAAGATGGAGCTATACGTATATTGCTGTCTTTAGGGTCCTTGCCGTAAGGATAAGTTGCTCCGGCTCCCGTAAGGGTAACTCCTGCTTCCTTACACTTTGCAACGATATTCTTAGCCGTTCCTTCCATGGCATCAAAGCTGATAAAATAGCCTCCGCGGGGCTTGGTCCATGAAGCGATTTCTAATCCTCCTAGTTCTTTCTCAAAGCAGTCAAGTACAGCCTCGAATTTGGGTCTGAGATGCTTTGCATGTTCTTTCATCTTAGCCTTGATTCCGTTGATATCCTTGAAATAAAGCACATGTCTGTACTGATTGATCTTATCATAACCGATGGTCTGTACGGTCATACTCTTCTTAACCCAGTTAATATTGGCCTCTGAAGCCGCCATAGCTGCGATTCCCGCACCTGCAAGACTGATCTTGGACGTAGAGCAGTATTCGAATACTATATCTTCATTGCCTGCTTTCTTGGCCTCGGACAGAATATCAAGCAGTTCATCACCTTCATCATAAAGGTCATGTACAGCATAGGCATTGTCCCAGTATATTCTGAAGTCATCGGCTGCCGGTTTAAGAGAAGCAAAAGCTCTGACCGTATCATCCGAATAAGTGCATCCCGTCGGGTTACCGTACTTGGGAACACACCAGATGCCCTTGATCGCAGGATCTGACTCTACAAGTTCCTTGACCATCTTCATATCCGGTCCCTCGGCTGTAACGGGAACTGTGATCATCTCTATACCGAAAGTCTCGGTAATCTTAAAATGTCTGTCATATCCGGGTGCAGGGCAAAGGAACTTAACCTTATCGAGCTTACACCAGGGTGTTGAGCCGCATACACCAAACACCATTGATCTTGAAATATTGTCATACATAATGGGAAGGGATGCATTACCGAATACAATCGTATTTTCCACAGGTGCTCCCATAACGTCCGCCATAAGCTGTCTGGCTTCAAGGATTCCTTCCATCTCTCCGTAGTTGCGTGTATCAACACCGGATTCTGTAACAGGTGTTACTTTGCTGTTATATACATCAAGTATATCCATGGTCATATCAAGCTGTGCCTTGGACGGCTTACCTCTGGCCATATTAAGAGAAAGACCTTTCCCTTTGGCATCAACATATGCCGCTTCAAGCTCCTTTTTCAGACTAAGTAATTCATCCTTTGTCATTGACTTATATGACTTCATAAATCCTCCCGATTCATAACGAATATAATAATTGCTTTTTGAAAAGGTTTGTATAATTGTATACAATCTCTCCAAGCCTTAATCATTTTACAGTATTCTCCCCTTCATTGCAAGGTCTTCATACACATAAATTAAGAATTTTTAGCATATCTTTTTATGCATATCAGCAAATCCTGCAATGCATATTTTCCTATCCCTGCCGGATTGATAGCGGGCCGGCGTATCTGTACATAAAAAACGGGATTGCATAAGCAATCCCGTTCATATCAATATTTAGCTTCGAATTAAAGCTGAGGACCTGCAGCAACAAGTGCCTTGCCTGCATCATTTGTCTCATACTTAACGAAGTTCTTCTGGAATCTCTGAGCAAGATCCTTAGCCTTTGTCTCCCATTCAGATGCATTTGCATATGTATCTCTGGGATCAAGGATAGCAGGATCAACTCCGGGAAGTTCTGTAGGAACTGTAAAGTCGAAGATAGGAATCTGCTTTGTAGGAGCCTTAAGAACATCACCGTTTAAGATAGCGTCGATGATACCTCTTGTATCCTTGATAGAGATTCTCTTACCTGTTCCGTTCCATCCTGTGTTAACAAGATATGCCTTAGCGCCACTCTTGTTCATCTTCTTTACAAGCTCCTCGCCGTACTTTGTAGGATGTAACTCAAGGAATGCCTGACCGAAGCAAGCTGAGAATGTAGGTGTAGGCTCTGTAATACCTCTCTCTGTTCCAGCAAGCTTAGCTGTGAATCCTGAAAGGAAGTAGTACTGTGTCTGCTCAGGTGTAAGGATTGATACAGGAGGAAGTACTCCGAAAGCATCAGCTGAAAGGAAGATTACGTTCTCAGCTGCAGGACCTGCAGAAACCTTGTTAACCTTCTGAACAATCTTGTCAATATGATCAATAGGATAAGATACACGAGTATTCTCTGTAACGCTCTTATCTGCGAAATCAATCTTGCCGTTAGCATCAACTGTAACGTTCTCTAAGAGAGCGTTTCTCTTGATAGCATTGTAGATATCGGGCTCTGATTCCTTATCAAGGTTGATAACCTTAGCGTAGCATCCACCTTCGAAGTTGAATACGCCGTTGTCATCCCAACCGTGCTCATCATCACCGATAAGAAGTCTCTTAGGATCTGTAGAAAGTGTTGTCTTACCTGTTCCTGAAAGACCGAAGAAGATAGCTGTGTGCTTACCTTCCATATCTGTATTAGCTGAGCAGTGCATTGAAGCCATACCCTTAAGAGGGAGGTAGTAGTTCATCATAGAGAACATACCCTTCTTCATCTCACCGCCGTACCATGTGTTGAGGATAACCTGCTCACGGCTGCTAACGTTGAAAGCTACACATGTCTCAGAGTTAAGTCCGAGTTCCTTGTAGTTGTCTACCTTAGCCTTAGATGCTGTGTAAACTACAAAGTCAGGCTTGAAGTTAGCTTCTTCTTCAGCTGTAGGCTGGATGAACATATTTCTTACGAAATGTGCCTGCCAAGCAACTTCCATCATGAAACGAACTGCCATTCTTGTGTCCTTGTTAGCACCACAGAAAGCATCAACTACGAAAAGTCTCTTGCCTGAAAGCTGCTTCTTAGCAAGATCCTTAACAACTGCCCATGTCTCTTCTGACATAGGATGATTGTCGTTCTTGTATTCCTCTGATGTCCACCATACTGTGTCCTTAGAGTTCTTGTCCATAACGATGTACTTATCTTTAGGAGAACGTCCTGTAAATACACCTGTCATAACGTTGATTGTGTCAAGTTCTGTCTTCTGACCAACTTCAAAGCCCTGAAGATCAGACTTTGTCTCTTCAGCGTAAAGTGTCTCGTATGAAGGATTGTATACGATGTCTGTTACGCCTGTGATTCCGTACTGTGTTAAATCGATGTTTGCCATATTCATCATTCCTTTCTATATTTGCTTATAAAGCTTAATCTTAATTGGGTCCCTTAAAAAGGGAACACCAACATAAAAATCAACCATACATATAGTATTTTAAATCATTTCCATTGTCAAGAGATTAACATTAATATCATCTGCCGGCTTTCATCCGTGCTTTACAGTCATACATCCTCTCATCAGCCAGCTTGATAGCCTCATTAACATCGTGCACGCCGGCTTCATCGCTTCGGCATATTCCGTAGGCCGCGCTCATCTTCCAGTCGGAATGTCCCGCGTTGACCGCAGCAATTTTACGATTAAGTCTCACCACGAATCTCTCTGCCAGTCTGATTCTGGCTTTGTTGCCCACAATGACGGCATAGAATTCATCTCCGCCTACTCTGAATACCTTACCCACACCTTCGAAAGCTGTAGCAAGACAGTTGCTGAATTCTTTGATGTATTCATCTCCTTCTTTATGCCCCTTAGTATCATTGACCTGCTTCAGATAATTAAGATCAAAACCTATCATGGCATAACTCTGATTACTTATGGCAATCTCTTCGATTACTTCATCAAATCGTCGTCTGTTGAACAGTCCCGTAAGTTCATCGGTATATGCCAGTTTCTCAAGAGCTTCCTTCTCCGCCTGTGCATAGAAAGTCTTGAAAGACCTTTTTGCAAAGTCAACCAGAAGGCATATCTCAAATATCAGAACACCTATGTAAATAATACTTGTATATTGGCCGCCGGATACCCGATCTGAGTATTTCAGCATATTGAATCTCACCAGATCCACCAATACAAAAATGGCAAGAACCTCAAATCCATTGGCAAGAACGGGATTCTTGAACTGCCTCATAATAACATCCGTAAAGAACTTAAGCATTACCAGTATAATGGCAAGTGCCATAAGAACATGGGATATATTAAGTAAGGCGGGTAGATGGGCTATATCAGTCAGGTGCGCAATAAGTGCCACAGCCGCAAAGACCATCAAAGCAATCTCTTCCGCAAGATATATGATCCACCTTATGCCACCCTCGCTCCTAAGTTCCTGCCAGAAATAGCCGAACACGAATATGGGTGCCAGATAAAGCGAAAAGAATTCCAGGAAATTTCTGACCTCGTAGCTGTATGTGAAAAAGCGCATAAGATCGGTTGTACAGAGTGACCATATACCGATTGTCAGAGAAAACATGGAGATACAAAGCAGTCTCTGTGAATCGATAACTCCGCGCCAGCTGATAAAAGTTATCAGAAGTAAGGCAATACCGAAAGTAACAAGGAACAAAATGATTACAAAGCTCAGTCTGTTATTAACAAGGTAATCCCTTTGCACATAGTCTGCATTGGCTATATGGGGAGCCTCCAGAGACGAAAAAGCGTTATTCTCGGATACACGCATGGTTATGGTGATCTTCTTAGCTGCATCCTCATTTTCAAGGGCAATGAAATGGTATCCGTAGCCGACCATTTTTCCTTCATCGAAACGACCCTTGCCGTATTCATATATCACTTCACCGTCAAGCTTTACTTCTATATCCGAATGAACCGTTCTGAAAATGAGCATGGGATGACGCGGTAATGAGACAGGAAGTCTTCGACTGATCTCAAGAACATCCCCCTTATCCAACATGCTGAATCTGTCGCAAGACAGGTCCATATAAGGTTCAACCGTAACATCGTTAATACGGACATACCAGTTTTCATTCAGACTCATCTCTCCGTGAAGGGACTGATTCAGATCTATTCTGTTGTAATACAGGCTGCTGAATGCAAAAACTCCTATGAGCATTACGCATAGCAGACCCAGATGTATTAAAACCTTTCTCATGGCTCTATAGTATCATATATATTAAAAATCAACCAGTTTTGTGGCATATAACTGCCTATATTACCGCCTTCTTCATCCATTTGCCTCTGTACAGTCTGATAAGGAAAATAATTCCTCTGAAACAGAGTTCAATTGCCATGGCTATCCAGTATCCCTCAAGTCCGAGATGCGGCACCAGTATGGCTGCCAACAGGATTCTCACGCCCCACATACTTACAAGGTTGAGTATGCTGGGTCTTAAGGTATCTCCCGCCCCTCTGAACACTCCCGCACAGCAGATTGATGCACCATACAAGGGCTCTGCAATAAGTTCCATTCTGAGCACTTTTGTTCCAAGGGCGGCAACCTCGGGATCGCTTGTTAAAAGAGAAAAGGCAAAGGGTGCCAATATATACATAAATACAGCTGTTGCCCCCATTAAGGCCATAGCCATGTAGACGCTCACCCTGGAAAAGCTCTTTGTCAGGTCTTTTCTGGCAGCCCCTATTGTCTGACCTATTATGGCGGTCGCAGCCGCACCGATTCCGTAACCGGGCATATAACAGAGACTCTCAGCGGTAATGGCAAGTGTATTAGCTGCCACAACTACCGTGCCTAAAGGTGCGATTATAAAAGTGCCCGCAACATATGCACTGCACATGAAGAACTGATCGAATGACATGGGAACTGCAATCTTAAAAGCGGTGACAATTGTCTTTTTATTCCATCTCCAACTGCCTCCGGTCTTAAGAGATATCTTCTTATTCCTAAAAGCCACGGCATAAAACATGATAAGGGCAATCACAATATCAGACAGGGTCGTACCAAGAGCTGCTCCCTTAACTCCCAGACCCGCTCCGGGAACAAAGAGACTGAATCCTGCCATATTGATATGCCTTGATGGGAAAATAAGAAAGAAATTGAATATCACATCAAGAATACATACGGCCGCAGACAGTATACTGGGAGTTTTCATATCTCCGCTGCTCTGCATCATACCTGCCGACAACTGTCTCATCATAGAAAAGGGAATGGACAGACTGTATATAAGGAAATAAACCGTTGCCTCTTTTCTGATTTCCTCAGCGCCTCCAAGCCAGACAGGAAGCCCACCGCTTATGGCCACCCCAACAGAACCTATGATTAGTCCCAGGATCAGTATCATGGTAATGGCCTGCCTGAATACATCTGTGGCCTCTTTTTCCCTTCTTGCTCCTATAAGCTGGGCCACCTGTACGTAGAATCCCGCAGATATACCTATACAGGTTCCGCCTATAAGCCAGGTGGTGGTGGATACCAGACCAATGGCTGCTGTTGCATTTGCTCCCAGTCTTCCCACCATGCCCGCATCAATATACTGCATGGCAATGGATGTAAGCTGGGCAAGAATCGCAGGAAGGCTTAACGCCAAAACAAGGCGGATTTGCTCCGCCCTGCTTCCTTTTTCTTCAGTTAATACTTTTTCCAGTTTTACTTCTTTCATTATCAGTCTTCTGATGTAATATCCATTCCGAAATATTTATTGGAGATCTTAGAAAGTGTACCGTCTTCTCTCATTTCAGCAAGAGCCTGATTAACGGCCTTCCGAAGGCTTTCTGAAGACTCTCCGTAGGGCATGATCATACCTACCTTCTCTACTTCCGGATCATATGCCGCCACCTTGATATCGACATCGGGCTGTTCCTTCATATAATCATTGATGGATACTTCCGCATTGAGAGTTGCATCCACTCTTCCCGCAGTAAGTTCCTCTATTGTTCCGTCCAAAGATTCCACATCCTTCACTGTTGCACCGTAAGACTCAGCCAAGAGCTGGTATGTGCTGTTTGCCGAATTACAGGTTGTCTTACCTGCAAGGTCTTCCATTGATTTGATATCATCATTGTCGCCTCTTACAACAAGTACCGTTCTGTTAAAAGCGTAGAAATCACTGTAATAATAAGCCTTGGATCTTTCTTCTGTATAGCCTACTCCGTTGGCCATTATATCATATCTTCCGGTCTGAACTCCCGCAAGAAGTCCATCCCATTCACCGGTAACAAAATTAGGCTCAACGCCGAGCTTTTTGGCAACTTCTCCTGCCACTTCCACTTCGAAGCCCACAAGATTGCCCTGTTCATCTTCATATGTCCATGGAGCCCAGTTGCCTTCCATGGCTATATTGATAGTTCCTCTCTCCTGAATCTGTGACAGAAGATCTTCTCCTGTCGCTTCATCACTGCTGCCGCATCCCGTTAAAAGAGCAGCTGTCATTGTAAGAACCGCAAATATACCGACTAACTTCTTTTTCATAATTACCTCCTGTTCAAAAAACTTCTATGATTAACCTGTTCCTCAAAAACGAAATCACGCATCATGCTGTGAGCGGATATTCTTAATAAAGGCCTTGGCCCTCTCCTCTTTGGGATTAGCAAAGAATTCCTTTGACGCAGCCTTTTCGATTAGCTGTCCGTCTTCCATGAAGACAACCTTATTGGATACATTCTCCGCAAAATTCATCTCATGGGTCACAACCAACATTGTCATGCCATCTTCCGCAAGCTTCCTTATTACGAGTAACACTTCTCCGATAAGTTCCGGATCCAATGCCGACGTGGGCTCGTCAAAATATATGATCTCGGGATCCGTTGCCAGTGCTCTGGCAATTGCAACTCTCTGCTGCTGTCCTCCGGACAACTGAATGGGATAATGATCTTTAAATTCCGCAAGACCTACCTTTTCAAGCATCCTCATTCCGATCTCTTTTGCCTCGGCTTTTCCCATCTTCCTTGCGGAAGTAAGTCCCAAAGTCACGTTTTCAAGGGCTGTCTTATTGGCAAAAAGATTGTAGCTCTGGAATACGAAGGCCGTCTTTTTACGGATCATGGCAATATCCTTGCGCTTTATGTGTTCCAGGTCGTATCTTACTCCGTCGAATTCCATACTGCCCTTATCAGGCTTTTCCAAAAAATTGATGCAACGAAGCAAAGTTGTCTTGCCGCTTCCGCTGGGACCCAATATGGCGATCACATCGCCCTTTTCAACATTGATATCAATATCTTTAAGAACCTGCGCCTTACCGAAGGATTTGCAGATTCCTTTGATCTCCATCATACTCATGATCTCTGCGTGCCTCCTTTCACACCGACTTCCGTCGATCTTGTATTGTAAGCACTGAGACGCTTCTCATAATATCTCTGTATAAAAGTAAGTATCGTCGAAAAAACAAGATAGATAAGAGCCACTTCACTGTATACCCACAAAGGCTCATAAGTCCTTCCCACTATCTTCTGTGCTGACATGAACATATCCGCAACCGTTATCTCTGCCGCAAGAGATGTATCCTTGAGCATGCTTATAACAGAGTTGGACAGAGGTGGGAAGGCAGTTCTTAAAGCCTGGGGAATAACCACATGTCGCATTATCTGGAAATAATTCATACCTACGCAATATCCTGCTTCCATCTGACCTTCGGGAACAGCCTCGAGAGCGGATCTCATTGTCTCCGCGCAGTAAGCTCCCTCATTGAGAGCAAATACCATCACTGCACAGGGAAAAGCCTCCATCACTATGCCAAGCTTTGGCAGGCCGAAATATGCAAGGAAAAGCTGAACCAGCAAAGGCGTACCTCTGAATATCCATATATATATACGAGAAATCTCTTTTAACACGGGAATATGGGCATACTGAACCAAAGCCATGATTATGGCAATTACCATGGCCAAAGAAAAACCTATGATGGTAAGAGGTATTGTAACCTTAATACTTGCAAGAAGTATCTTACCGAATCCTTCCACAAGGATTCCCCATATCCTTTCGTTCATAATAAGTCCTCTCCGTGATTTATCCGTTAAGTCACTATATCATTACATATATTAATAAAGCAAATTAAAAAAGTATAAATTAATATAAAAAGAAAGGAGCTTTCGACTACGCGGTGTGCCGAAAACTCCGTTTCTTCTTATTCTTTCGAATAAACCCTTTTTACACAATATTTTAAGTGTATTCCTATCAATATTGATGTGTATGTTGTAACCCCCCGGTTACGAGAAGTACTTTAACACACCAACTGTAACAAATGTGTATAATGAAAATAAAAAATTTAAACAATTTGTATTTTTTATTACATTCTGTTTATTGCCTTACTTAACCTTGTACCTATAAGCAATGCAAGGACTATCTTGATCAAATCCGGAATGATAAAGGGAATTACACACCATCCCAATACCGTTGCGAGGGATTCAGGGCCCACATTTTTTGTGTACACAAACATGAACCAGGCCGTACCTACCGCATAACATGCTATAAGTCCCAAAAATGAACTTAAGGCAAGTACCCATATCTTATGTCCGAGGCATTTCTCAAAAAGCCACATTATTAACGCCGTGAAAATAAATCCTACAATATATCCGCCGGTATTACCAAGCAGCACAGCCGGACCTCCTGTGAATCCCGAAAAAACCGGAAGACCTACCGCACCGAGAATAATATATATGATTACGGCTATGGTTCCTCTTCTTCCTCCCAGCACTCCTACCGCCAGAAAAACCGCAAATGTCTGAAGGGTAAAGGGAATCGCCGACGGAATGGATATCCAGGAACAGATTGCCATAAGGGCCGCAAATACTCCTATAAATACTATGTCTTTTGTTGTGTTATTCTTCATCGATAAACACCATACCTTTCTTTTTCTTTTCATATGCAACTTAGCATCGTCATACCCAATCGTCAACCGAATCAGCAAAAAGGTTGACAATCGACACTGATTTAATCCCGAAATATTGTTTGCAATATAATTGATGCAGTCCCCCTGTAAATATAAGTGTTTTTTCGCATTGCATAAAAAAGTTGATTATTCACCCATTTTATGCATAGAAAATGCATAAAATGCAGTAAATAATTGACTTTTAACAGTGCTTTAATTAGAATAATGCAGTGTATACAAGGTTTTAACCCATTTGGAGGCAATGAATATGAATGAATGGTGGTCGGGTGTTGTTGAACAGTTCACCCGTTGCTTTATAGAAGAAGACAGATACATGCTTTTGGTCCGCGGTATAGGAGTTACTATCAGCGTATCTCTCCTTGCGGTGTTCATAGGTATAGTCATCGGATTTTTTATTGCTCTGTGCAATCTTTCAAAAAACAAAGTCCTTAAGACCATAGGCGGTATATACACGGATGTGATCAGAGGAACACCTTCCGTTACCCAGCTGATGATTATCTACTTTGTTGTATTTGCTACGGTGCGCTGGCCGAAGTGGATTATTGCCGGTATTGCTTTCGGTATTAATTCCGGAGCTTATGTTGCTGAAATAATAAGAGCCGGCATCCTTTCGATTGACAAAGGTCAGACAGAGGCAGGACGTTCCTTGGGTCTTACAGCGGGACAGACCATGGTGGGCATCATTATGCCACAGGCTGTGAAGAACATCTTCCCTACCCTTTGTAACGAATTTATCGTTCTTATAAAAGAGACCGCCATTGTGGGTTATGTAGGCCTGATGGATATCCAGAAAGCCGGAGACTTCATTAAGAGCTCCACATTCCTTGCTTTTATGCCTCTTATAGGAACAGCCATCATCTACTATGTAATGATAAAACTGCTTACTCTCGGACTTAAGAAAATAGAAGAAAGTCTCAGAAAGTCCGATATACGATAGAGCCTTTATAAAGGAAGGATCAATATATGTCTGAAATGATTGAAGTAAAAAACTTAACAAAGAGCTTCGGTGAGCTTGAGGTCCTGAAGGGTATAGACAAGACAATCAGCAAAGGTGAAGTTGTTGTAGTCATCGGACCCTCCGGTTCCGGTAAAAGTACCTTCTTAAGATGCCTCAACATGCTTGAAGATATAACTGACGGCGAAGTGTTCTTGGACGGTCAGAAGATCAATGATTCCAAGACCGATATCAACAGCATCCGTCAAAAGATGGGAATGGTATTCCAGCATTTCAACCTTTTCCCTCATCTTACAATACTGGAGAATATAACCTATGCTCCCGTTAAACTTAAAAAGATGACAAAGGAACAGGCAGATGCAAGAGCTCACGAGCTCCTTCAGAGAGTCGGACTTGATGACAAGGCTTCCTGCTATCCCGTTCAGTTATCGGGAGGTCAGAAACAGCGTGTGGCCATAGCCAGATCTCTTGCAATGGATCCGGAGATCATGCTTTTTGATGAGCCCACTTCCGCTCTTGACCCCGAAATGGTAGGCGAAGTATTGGATGTTATGAAGTCATTGGCCGAATCAGGAATGACCATGATTATAGTAACTCACGAGATGGGCTTTGCCAGAGAGGTTGCCAGCCGTGTAATGTTCATGGATGACGGACTGGTGCTTGAAGACGGAAGCCCCGAACAGGTATTTAATAATCCTCAGAATGAAAGAACCAGAGGATTTTTAAGTAAGATATTATAGTAGTTTTACAGAGAGGTGAAAATTATGAAAAAGAAAATTTCGGTTTTAATCGCAGTTACACTTATGTGTATGGCAGCACTTACAGGTTGCGGAAGCAAGCAGACATCTTCTGCTGACAAGATTGTCTTCGCTACAAATGCTGAGTTCCCTCCTTTTGAGTTCATTTCAACAAACGGAGTAATCGGCGAATATGACGGTATCGATATCGCTATCGTAAAAGAGATCGGTGAAAGAGCCGGTGTTGAAGTAGAGATGCAGAACATGGAATTCGATTCTCTTCTTGTTGCACTTCAGAACGGACAGATCGATGCAACAATCGCAGGTATGACAGTAACAGAGGAAAGAGCTAAGTCAGTAGATTTCTCTACTCCTTACTATACAGCTACTCAGGTTATGATCGTTCCCGAAGGATCAGACATCAAGGCTGCCGCTGATATGGCAGGCAAAACAATCGCTGTTGTTCAGGGTTACACAGGTGAGACAGTTGTTCAGGACCTTGGCTTTGAATATGAAGCATTCAAGAAGGGTACAGAGTGTGTAATGGAGCTTGTTAACGGCAAGTGTGATGTTGTTGTTATCGACTCTGCTACAGCTCAGAAGTACGTATCCGACAATAAAGGTCTTACCATCGTAGAAGATCCCGATGCTTTTGCATCAGAGGAATATGCCATCGCTGTTCAGAAGGGCAACACAGAACTTCTTAACCTTATCAACGGTGTTGTAGAGGAAATGCTTGCTGACGGTACTATCTCAGAACTGTCTGCAAAGTATATCGACGCTGAATAATCTTACAGTTAAAAGCGACTTGAGTAAATTATAATTTTATCGGATAATGTAAAAAGATGCTGTCATTATTTGACAGCATCTTTAATTATACAAAAAAATCTATAAGTATTAACTTATGAGATGGGGGCAAAAACTATGAGTGCATTTAAGATCAACATGATTATTTTGCAGATATATCCGATCCTGTATCTGTTATTTATCTTTTGGGGTGCAAAGATCACAAAAGGAAAAGAAGCCGCAGCCGAATACCTGTCTGTGGAACAGACCAAGCTTATTCAGGCAGTGGCATGCATCGGAGTCATTATTCACCATCTCGTTCAGGATGTAACAGGCTACGGTGCCGCCCCCAAGGGCCCCATTACAGTCTTCAATTACATGGGAATACTCTTCACTTCCATCTTCTTCTTCTGCTCCGGTTACGGGCTTATAACAAGCTATTACACCAAGCAGGATTATATGAGGACTTTCTTAAAAAAGAGACTCCCTACAGTTCTCATTCCCTTCTGGGTAATTAACCTTCTGGGAGTGCTTCTCAATGTCTTTATATATGATTCCCACAAGAATTTTTCTCAGGCCTTAAGTGATGTATTCGGCCTGACTCTGGTCAACAGCAACGGCTGGTTCATAGTCGAGATTGTAATTCTCTATCTGCTCTTCTATGCCCTGTTCAGCCTGATTCCACATAAGGATATTGCCCTTGCCCTACTTTCAATAGCGACCGTTATTCTAATTATATACAGTTCTCTTATGGGCCACGATACAGGCAATAAAGCACATTGGTTCAAAGGTGAATGGTGGTACAACTCCACTATCACATTTGTGTTCGGTATGCTCTATGCAAGATGCAAAAAAGGAATCGAGAAGTTCTTTGTTCGTTTTTACAAGGTCCTTCTTCCTCTCTTTTGTATCCTCTTCCTAATCAGCTTCAACATATCCGTGTACACCGTCAATGTATTCGGATATTATCACGACAACCTTGCTCACAATGCCAGACAGGATGAGATCATCACTCTCGTATCCCAGATGATTGTCTGCCTCATATTTATGACTCTTGTCCTGCTTCTGAACATGAAGATAAGCTTAGGCAACAAGGCATTGGGATTCATAAGCGGTATAAGCGTGGAGCTCTTCCTTATACACGGCTATTTTATACATAAGATATTCAGCAACATCAGGGTTAAGGACTACATATTCTTTGCCCTGGTACTTGCCTGCAGTATCCTCTGCACCGCTTTGCTGGCGCCCCCGATACATATGCTTACGAAGAAGATTATTGCTTTACTTAATCCCGTAAGATTTGACCACGACACTATCGAAAGCAAGCTTGCTGAGGAGCGACGAAACAAGATAATAAGAATAGTCAGACTTGTATCGGCCGCAATCATCGTAATTATATTCCTGACATCAATGGTCCTGACCTTCGGACGTTTCTTATTTGCAAAGAGCGAATGCCAAAGTGAGTTTGAATCGGTAAAGAATGCTCAGCCGGGCGACCGTGTATACTGGGGATATTATGAGACCAACTACCTGCATGTGGGTAAAGAAAGAATAAGCTGGATAGTAGTGGAAAAAGACGATGACACTGTATGTCTGGTATCCGAATACGGAATAGACGGAAGCTCATACAATCAAAGGCATGAGGACATAAGTTGGGAAGATTGCGAACTCAGAGAATATCTCAATTCGGAAGAATTCATCCGCTCGTTCAGTAAATACGAACTGCTTCATATGGACGATTCCAATGATGATATCGTAAGTCTCCTTACGGAAGAAGAGGCTCTTGAATTCTTCGCATCGGACAAGGAAAGAGAACTGTCCATTACTTCCGTTGCCGAAGCAAGAGGAACCAATATCAACAATATGAGTAAATCCAACATGTGGGATATGAAAGGCTACAGATCTTCCTGGTGGTGGCTTAAAGGTGCTGACGGATATGAGGATGTTAAGGCGCCAATAGTAACTGTGGACGGAACGATAGGTGAAAAAGAAGTCAACAGACCGGGCGGTGCAATACGCCCCGTTATAAGAATCCGCCTTGAATAAGGCTATGGGGGATCTGATTTTTAATCGAGTAGGAGGGAGTGACTAGCTCCCGTCCTCTCACAACACCGTACGTACCGTTCGGTATACGGCGCTTTCAATAGTTGACGTGCACGGACTG
>CACZBZ010000020.1 GCA_902779505.1 uncultured Lachnospiraceae bacterium | reverse complement strand
AAAGAGCAAGAAAGACCTCAAGGAGAATCAGGACAAGATCAATGATTCTTGGAGCGATCTTGACGAGAGCAAGGAAGAGCTTGAGAAGAATAAGCAGGCCATGGAGGATGGTCAGAATGCACTGAATGCACAGAAGAGCTCCGCATATAACCAGCTTGCTGAGGCAAGCTATCAGCTGGAGATCGTATCAGCCGGTGTCAGTGATGCCGAAAGGGCGCTCTTTACTGCGCAGAATGACCTTGCTGCCAAGCAGCAAATCCTTAAAGATGCGCAGGATGCTCTTTCTGCTATGGATCCAAGTGATCCCGGCTATAGCACCCAGCAGACAGCGGTTGACACGGCCCTGGGAAATGTGAATACAGCTCAGGATACTGTAAACACATGCAGCGCAACACTGTCCACATTCAAGAACCAGTATACAGCGCTAGAACAGCAGAAGCTTGCCGCTTCTTCTACTATAGGTAGTACCGATGCTCAGCTCTCAATAGGTAAAGCCCAGCTTTCAAGCGCAGAAGCCCAGATTGAAAGTGCGGAGAAGACTCTTAAGGATTCCCAGAAGCAGATAGACGAAGGCTGGGACAGCATCAAAGACGGTCAGGAGACCATAGATGACAGCTGGGAATCAATCAGAAAAGGCGAAGGAGATCTGAGAGACGGCTGGAATGATTATTATGATGCCGTCAAGGATTACGAGAAGCAGGGACTTATATATGCCCAGAACTTTGAGATGCCTGCAGGTTACGTGGACGACGAACTTGACAATTCATGGCTTATCAGAGTGGGTCAGAATTATGAAGAAGTAAGCGAAGTCGGAGATATTGTTCTCTGCAACATCCACAACGTGGGAGATATCAAGCTCAATGATGTGGCTGATATTTCCATCATCGACAATGCCGATGACTCTTATGTAAGGCTTAACGATGAGGAAGGTGTTATTCTCTCGGTATTCAAGGCAAGCACTGCCGGTACCAATGACGTAAGTAAGGCTGTAAGGGCTGAGATAGATGTACTCGAAGAGGAATATCCGGGACTGGATATCCTTGTAATGGTGGATCAGGGCGATTACATCAATATGATCGTCAAGAGCGTGCTTCAGTCCATGGCTATAGGAGCATTGCTGGCTATAATCATACTTGCCCTCTTCTTAAGGGACGTAAAGCCTACACTGGTTGTTGCTATAAGCATACCTCTCAGTGTTCTTACGGCACTTATATGCATGTATTTCTCCAAGATATCACTCAACATGCTGTCTCTGTCGGGACTGGCCTTGGGTATAGGTATGTTGGTGGATAACTCTATAGTTGTTATAGAGAATATATATCGATTGCGAGGCAAGGGAATTGATGCTCCCAGAGCGGCGGTTCAGGGGGCCAAGCAGGTTGCGGGAGCCATTGTTTCATCTACTCTCACAACAGTCTGCGTATTCCTGCCTATGATCTATACCAGCGGACTTGTAAGGGATCTTATGATGCCCATGTGTCTTACTATAGTCTACTGTCTGCTGGCATCACTCCTTATGGCTCTTACGGTTGTTCCCGCTGCGGGTTCTACAATCCTTCGTAAGTCGGAGCCCAAGGAGCACAAGTGGTTTGACAAGATACAGGATATGTATGGTAAGGCTCTTGCCTTCTGTCTCGACAGAAAAGCCATTGCCATTAGCGTAGCTGTCTTATTGCTTGGATTGTCAGGCTTCCTGGTAGCAAGGATGGGTATCGTGGTAATTCCCGATATTACCATGAATACCATGGAGGCAACCATAAAATATCCTGATGATTATGATAAAGCTACCTGTTATGAACTCACGGATCAGGTTATTGACCGTCTTCTTACGGTGGACGGTGTGGCTACAGTCAGCGTAATGTCCGGAGACGACACTTCCCTTATGGTTGAAGCCGCAGCCGAGAATCCCGATAATTTCCGCACCATGTCATTTATGATGAGTGCTGAAAACGAAGATGCGGGTTCTGCTGAGATCAAAGAGATAATTAAGAATATGGAAGCCGCAGTGGCGGACATAGATGTGGACTTTTCCGTAGATACGGCATCATCCGAAATGGACGGAATGATGGGAGGCTCCGGACTCAGTCTAAATGTATACGGTGATGATATAGAGAAACTGACGGAAGTAACTCACGATATCATGGACATTATCGACGGCATCGAAGGATACAGCAATATATCCAACGGTGAAGAAGATGCCGACAAGATAATCCATCTTGTTATTGATAAGAACAAAGCCATGAGTATGGGTCTGTCGGTTGCTCAGATATATCAGGCAATCAACGGCAAGACCAGCACATCCAAGTCAGCGGTAACCGTTACTATTGACGGTATCGAGATGGATATCAAGGTTGTGGATGAGATGGAACCCCTTACCAAGGAGAATCTGCTGGATTACACATTTACAGTGGATGCTTATGATGAAGATGATGACCAGATCACCGAAGACCACAAGCTGGGTGAATTTGCCACAGCTGTTGTACAGGACGGTGTTACTACCATCAACAGAGAGAATCAGTCAAGATATATGACTATCACTGCGGATGTTGATGAAGGTTACAATATAACTCTTCTTACCAGGGAACTGGAACCCTTGCTTGCGGAATATGAGATGCCTTCGGGTTATTCATATGACATGGGCGGAGAGTATGATACGGTAATTCAGATGGTTGAGCAGATGGCTCTTGTAATACTTTTGGGACTTGCCTTTATCTATATGATCATGGTAGCTCAGTTCCAGAGTTTGCTCAGTCCCTTTATTATCATCTTTACCATTCCCCTTGCCTTTACGGGAGGACTTTTGGCTCTCTGGCTTACACGTGAGAACCTGTCGGTTATTGCCATAATGGGATTCTTGGTGCTTATGGGAACGGTAGTTAATAACGGTATCGTGTTCGTTGACTATACCAACCTGCTGCGTAAGCAAGGCTTGGATCGACGTAATGCTCTTATCGCAACAGGTAAGACCCGTATGAGACCTATCCTTATGACGGCTCTTACCACAATATTTGCGGAATCCAACCTTATTATCGGAGACGATATGGGTGCTCAGCTGAGCCGAGGCATGGCTCTGGTTATTGCCGGCGGACTTGCCTATGCGACCCTTATGACGCTGTTCATTGTACCTATAATGTACGATATACTCTTCAAGAAACAGCCCCTTGACGTTGATACAGGAAAAGAGGATCTTGATGATGTAATGGATGAGGCAGAGGAATATATGCTCAGCCTTAAGAAGTCACAGGATGTGAAAGAGGAGATTACTGAAGTGACTGAAGAAGAGACTACGGAGGAAACTTCGCCCAGTGAAGTTGCAGCTGATGAAGATTCAGGCAGCGAAGATAAGGAAGAAAGTGCAGAGGACGATTCATCTGCAGATAAGGAATAGTAATATTAAGCAAAAAACTCCGACACAAACTGTGTCGGAGCTTTTTTATGTCCCTACGCCCGTGGGCGTGTTTTTTACTGATTACGTGAGAATCCCGCACGCTTACGCTTAAGAGGATCAAGGATCTTCTTACGTATACGAAGGTTCTCGGGAGTGATCTCAAGAAGTTCATCGGTATCGATGAATTCAAGAGCCTGCTCAAGGCTTAATACCTTCTTGGGAGTAAGTCTTAAGGCTTCATCTGCACTTGATGATCGGGTGTTGGTGAGCTGTTTCTTCTTGCAGACATTGATCTCAATGTCCTCAGCTTTTCCCGTCTGACCTACAACCATACCGGAATATACCTTTTCTCCGGGCTCGATAAAGAGGATTCCTCGCTCCTGAGCATTGTAGAGACCGTATGTGATGGCTTCTCCTGCTTCGAAAGCGATGAGAGAGCCCTGCTTACGGTACATCATATCTCCCTTGTAGGGACCGTAGCCGTCGAAGGTGGTATTGAGGATACCGTTACCCTTTGTATCTGTCATGAATTCGCCTCTGTAGCCGATAAGGCCTCTGGAAGGAATCTCGAACTCAAGTCTTGTATATCCGCCACTTATAGTGGTCATACCCTGAAGTTCGCCCTTTCTTGAAGAGAGCTTCTGGATAACCGCACCGGAGAATTCTTCCGGAACGTCAACGTAAGCTATCTCCATGGGCTCAAGCTTCTGATTGCGGTCGTTGAACTTGTAGAGCACTTCCGCCTTACTTACAGCGAATTCGTAGCCTTCACGACGCATGTTCTCAATAAGAACGGAGAGATGAAGCTCGCCTCTTCCGGATACTTTGAATACATCCGTAGAATCTGTCTCTTCAACCCTTAAAGACACGTCCGTATTAAGCTCTCTGAAGAGTCTGTCGCGGAGATGTCTACTTGTAACGAACTTGCCTTCCTGTCCTGCAAGAGGAGAGTCATTGACCATGAAGTTCATGGCTATTGTAGGCTCAGAAATCTTCTGGAAAGGAATGGGCTCCGGATTGTCGGGAGAGCAGATGGTATCACCGATCTTGATATCAGCTATACCCGATATGGCAACAATGGATCCGATGGATGCCTCTGTTACCTCCACCTTATTCAGACCGTCAAATTCGTAAAGTTTTGAGATTTTAACCTTTTTATTGGTATCCTTGTCATGGTGATTGACAATAAGGACTTCCTGATTGACTTTTATGGAGCCGTTGTCAACCTTGCCGACGCCGATACGTCCAACATATTCATTGTAATCGATTGTACTGATAAGGACCTGTGTTCCTGCCTCGGGATCTCCCTCGGGAGCGGGAATGTAGTCTATGATGGAATCAAAGAGAGGCATCATATCCTTGCCTTCTACATTGATATCCTTAGTGGCTGTACCTGCCTTTGCCGAAGCAAATATAAAAGGACAGTCAAGCTGTTCTTCACTGGCTTCCAGATCTATGAAGAGCTCCAGAACCTCGTCAACAACCTCTGTGGGTCTTGCTTCGGGTCTGTCGATCTTGTTGATACATACAATTACGGGGAGCTTCAGCTCAAGAGCCTTCTTAAGCACGAATTTGGTCTGGGGCATGGTTCCTTCAAATGCGTCAACCACAAGGATAACTCCGTTGACCATCTTAAGTACTCGTTCAACCTCTCCACCGAAATCAGCATGACCGGGTGTGTCGATAATGTTAATCTTGGTTCCTTTGTATGTAACCGCGGTATTCTTGGAAAGTATGGTAATACCACGTTCGCGCTCTATATCGTTGCTATCCATAACACGTTCGGCAACTTCCTGGTTCTCACGGAATACACCGGACTGCTTTAACAGCTCATCTACCAATGTTGTCTTGCCGTGGTCAACGTGTGCGATTATGGCAACGTTGCGGATGTCTTCTCTTTTCTGTCTCATAAATCCTCCATGAAACTTCTTATATATATGCAATCTATACTCAAACTTCGTTAGTATAGCACCAATGGTGTATTAGCGCAAGAAATATATCTTCAATTTTATTGACAGTGAAAGGTGCTGGTGCTAACATATATCTCGATGTTAGGAGGATATTAGAATGGCCGTTTTTACAGGAGCAGGTGTAGCAATCATTACACCATTTAAAGCAAATGGGGATGTAGATTTTGATTGTTTCACACAGATAATAGAAGACCAGATAGCGGGAGGAACGGATGCCATTGTTGTATGTGGTACAACAGGTGAGGCAGCAACTCTTTCCCATGAAGAACATCTTGATGTTATAAGACACTGCGTAAAGGTTGTTAACGGACGTATTCCTGTTGTGGCAGGTACCGGTTCCAACTGTACAGAGACAGCGGTGTATCTTTCTACAGAAGCAGAAAAGATGGGCGTAGATGCAATGCTTGTTGTAACACCTTATTACAACAAGGGTACTCAGAAGGGCTTGTATGAGCATTACAAGATCGTGGCTGAGTCTGTCAGCAAGCCTATCATCATATATAATGTTCCCAGCAGAACAGGCTGTACAATCAAGCCTGAGACTATCGTGAAGATCTGTAAGGAGATTCCCAATGTAGTCGGTGTTAAGGATGCAACAGGCAATATTTCCGAAGTTGCTCACCTTGCTGCAATGGCAGACGGCTGCGTTGATATATATTCCGGCAACGACGACCAGATAGTTCCCCTTCTTGCACTTGGCGGTATCGGAGTTATCTCGGTTCTTTCCAATGTTGCTCCCAAGCAGACTCATGACATATGCCAGAAGTTCTTCGACGGCGATGTTAAGGGCGCTTGTAAGGCTCAGCTTGATGCGGTTCCTCTTGTGGATGCACTTTTCTCAGAGGTTAATCCAATCCCCGTTAAGAAGGCTATGGAACTTTTAGGCAAGTGCAGCGGAGTTCTGAGAAGACCTCTTACAGAGATGGAGCCTGAGCATGCGGAAGTGCTGAAGCAGGCCATGAAGGAATATGGTATACTATAGTAGTTAGTTATGACTGCTGCGATCACATGGTGGTCGTAGCAGTTTTTTGTTTTATTTGAAGAAAAAATATATATTTAGCGAGGTATAAATGGACGCAATCAATGAACTTGTATATCTGAAGGGACTGGCTAAGCAGTTTCCCACAATAGCTGCGGCATCGACAGAGATAATCAACCTTCAGTCTATACTCAGTCTTCCCAAGGGTACCGAACACTTTATAACAGACATACACGGAGAATATGAGCAGTTCAATCATGTGCTCAGAAGCGGCTCCGGTGCCGTAAGGCGTAAGATAGACGAGGAGTTCGGCAATTCCTTAACAGAGAGAGACAAGCGAAGTCTTGCAACCCTGATCTATTATCCGGCTGAGAAACTGGAGATAGTCCAGGAGACGGAAGAGTTCTTGGAGGACTGGTATAAGATTACGCTTCACAGACTGGTTCAGATGGCTAAGAGAGCATCTTCCAAATACACCAGATCCAAGGTTAGAAAGGCCCTTCCTAAGGATTTTGCCTATGTAATAGAAGAACTTATTACGGAAAAGGACGAGATTGAGGATAAGGAAGCCTATTATAATGAGATCATTCACACGATCATAAGGATTGGAAGTGCTCCGGATCTGATAATAGCCCTTTGCGGTGTGATTCAGAGAATGGTTGTGGATCATCTTCACATAGTGGGAGATATCTATGACAGAGGTAAGGGGCCCCATATCATCATGGATGCTCTTATGAAGCATCATTCACTGGATATCCAGTGGGGCAATCATGACATTGTCTGGATGGGAGCGGCAGCCGGACATCCCGCCTGTATTGCCACTGTAATCAGAATAAGTGTTAGATACGGCAATCTTGACACTTTAGAGGAGGGCTACGGAATCAACCTGGTACCTTTGGTTACTTTTGCCATGAAGGAATATGAGAAAAGTGACTGCTCCGTATACGGAATAAAGTACAACGATGAGTACGATACCAGAGACCTTGAGATGGATATGAAGATCCATAAGGCCATTACGGTTATACAGATGAAGCTGGAGGGACAGCTGATCAAGAGAAATCCCGAGTTTGGGATGGATGACAGGCTTCTTTTGGACAAGATTGATTACGACAACGGTACCATTACACTTGACGGGGTTGAATATCCCTTAAAAGAGTGCGATTTTCCCACAATAGATCCAAGGAATCCATATGCCCTTTCTTCAGAGGAAGAATTGGTGGTCAAGAGACTTGTAGCTGCATTTAAGCACTGCGATAAGCTCCAGAAGCACGTAAGATTCCTCTATACCAAGGGAGGAATGTACAAGGTACACAATTCCAACCTGCTCTACCACGGATGCGTGCCTCTTGATGAAGACGGCAAGTTTGTGGAGGTGGAACTCGGAGGAAAGAAGTATTCAGGCCGTGCCCTTTATGATGTTCTGGAGAATTACGCCAGAAAAGGATATTATTCAAGGGACAAAGAGGAGAGACAAAAGGGACAGGATATACTCTATTATATATGGACAGGTCCCAATTCCCCCATGTTCGGCAAGAATAAGATGGCAACCTTTGAGCGCTATTATATAGACGATAAGGAGACTCATGTTGAGGTTAAAAATGCCTACTATCGCCTGATGGAAAACGAAGAAGTCTTAAACAAGATCCTCAAGGAATTTGGCCTGGACAGCAACCATTCCCATATAATCAACGGTCATGTTCCCGTAAGAGTTAAGAAGGGGGATTCTCCCATCAAATGCGGAGGCAAGCTTCTTGTTATAGACGGTGGCTTTGCCAAGGCTTATCAGAGTCAGACGGGTATCGCCGGATATACCCTGGTGGCCAATTCTCACGGTATGAACCTGGTGGAGCATGAGCTCTTTGAATCAAAAGAGGCAGCCATCAGAGAAGAGAAGGATATTATCTCGGCAACCATAAATGTTGAGAAGATCACGGGAAACAGGCTGAGAGTTGCCGATACCGACATAGGTAAAGAAATCAAAGTCAGCATAGAACAGTTGGAGCAGCTTCTTGATGCTTACAGAAGCGGCTTGATTGTGCAGAAAGAAATCTAGAAAAATTAAAACCAGAATTAATAAAAGGTGATTTTATGAAGTTCAGACCCTGTATAGACATACACGACGGTGCTGTTAAACAGATAGTGGGAGGCTCACTTGATGACAATGCCGGTGTTGCAGAGAATTATGTGGCCGAGAAGGGCGGAGATTATTATGCAAATATGTATAAGCAATCCGGTCTCAAAGGCGGACATATAATAATACTCAATAAATACGGAACAGCTGAATATGAAGCAAGTTTATCTCAGGCTAAAGCGGCACTTGCTGCTTATCCCGGGGGGATGCAGATCGGTGGAGGAGTAACCGCCGAAAATGCTGCAGACTTTATATCATATGGCGCCAGTCATGTTATTGTTACTTCTTATGTCTTCAGAGACGGCATGCTTGATATGGACAGACTTAAGGGTTTACTTGATGCTGTCGGACGGGAACATATCGTATTGGACCTCAGTTGCAGGAAAGATAACGGTAGATATTTTATTGTTACGGATCGCTGGCAGAAATTCACCGATGTGGAAGTGAGCCCTGAAAAACTGCGTTTCCTGTCGGATTATTGTGCTGAGATTTTGGTTCACGGAGTTGATGTTGAAGGCAAGCAGCAGGGAATAGATATAGAACTTCTTTCCATTCTTGCAGCATGTAAGGATATTAAGATTACCTATGCCGGTGGTATTCATTCCATGGCGGATATTGAGGTGATCGATACAATAGGAGGGGGCATGATTGACTTCACCGTAGGAAGTGCCCTTGATATCTTCGGAGGAAGTCTTAGCTACAAGGAATTGGCATCCGAATATTGCTAGCAGAGAACAGCTGTCTGCTTCGGACAGTGCTTATGAAATGCATACAGTTAATACAACAAAAGACCGGTCCTTTGACCGGTCTTTCGTTAATCCATTAAACTGACGCTGATTCGTATAACTTAAAAATTACTTTTATATCATAGAACTGGCACATGTCTTAATGATTAATGTTCTTAATTCTGGTTCGAATTAAAGCTTTGTTACGTTTACAGCCTGAGGGCCTTTTTCACCGTTAACAACTTCAAACTCAACAGCCTGGCCGTCTTCGAGAGACTTGAAACCTTCCATGTTAAGTCCTGAGTAGTGAACGAATACATCGTTGCCTGACTCATCACTGATGAAACCGTAACCCTTCTGGTTGTTGAACCACTTTACTGTACCTTTGTTCATTCCAAAGTTCCTCCAAAAATAATAAATCGGTTGCACTATCACAACAATGTTAGGATAGCACAATAAAGCGGAAAAGTACAGACAATTTTGCAAAAATTGATTATTTATGCAACTTCTGTTATTATTATTCGTTGAAAGGGTTGGAGGTTATATGACAACTGATAAGAAAAAGAAAAAGAAAAAGAGAAAATTCTATTCTTACTACGTGACAGTAAGTAATGATCCCAATGTATCGGCAAGGAACCACAGAATGAGCGGAGGCTCACAGATATTCTGGAAAGTGGTTGTTGCCATTCTTGCTATAGTAATCACCGGCTTTATCGCTTACGTCAATTACAACGGAACGGTAATACTGAGCAGAGAGGAAGCTTTCAAAAGCAAGATATCTGAGCTTGAAGAGACCAATGCACATCTGACTGCCGACAATGCCGCTCTCACAGAGAAGATCAATATATTAAGTGAGACGGTTAATCAGAAGGTGGAAGCAGAGGCAGAGGCTGAAGAGAAGAGCGTTCCCAACGGATTCCCTCTTTCAGTTGCGGCTGATTTTGAAGAAAAGGATGAAGAACTGAGACTTGACGGTCAGACCGTAAAGCGTCCCATGCTTGTATTCAAGGCTTCAGACGGTGCTTATGTTGTGGCTGCCGGTGATGGAATCGTTACACTTGCCGCTCAGGAGAGAACTTACGGCTATGAGATTCAGGTAGACCACGGCAACGGCTATGTCACATCCTACAGAACCAACACCGAACCAAAGGTAAAAGAGGGTGACGAGGTGTCAAGAGGAATGGTCCTCTTTGAAGTGGATTCCGACAATGACGATCTTGCCGAAGTGGCATATCAGATATTACAGGAAGGTGAGTACATCAATCCTACGGACCTTCTTGAGATAAACGGTTAACAGATTAGACTAGAAAATGGAGAAGAAAATGAGCAGAAAGAAGAAAAACCAGGCTAAAGGTGAGCATACAGTCATCGGAAAAGGTACGATAATTAACGGTGATATTACATCCGATGCAGCAATAATCCGTGTTGACGGCGAAGTAAGGGGCGGCATTGATACCAAGGGAGACCTTGTTGTGGGTGTCGGCGGTATAGTAAGAGGCAATGTAACTGCAGCAGAACTTGTTCTTGGCGGAGAGATTCTCGGAGACGTAGTGATATCATACAAGGTTGATATCGAAGCTAAGGGTAAGCTTACAGGAGATATTACAACACACCTTCTTGCTATCGATGAGAATGCGGTTATTCAGGGTAAGGTAACAATGATTACTGAAGAGCCGGCAGCAAAGCAGGCAGAAACAGCTCCCGAAAGCACTGAAGCTGTGGCAGAATAGGGAATACAGCCTTTACTTTAAGACTTTAGAATGTTAAAATATGAAAGTGGATGACAGAATATCATCTAAAGTTTTGGAGGTTATGATATGAATCCTAAGATACGTACAGAAGCAGTTGATCATTTGTTTGAGGCAATACTTACGCTGAAAGACAAAGACGAGTGCTACAATTTTTTTGAAGATCTTTGTACAGTTAATGAGCTCTTAAGCCTTTCTCAGAGATATGAAGTGGCAAGTATGCTGAAGGAGAAAAAGACATACCTTGAGATAGCGGAGAAGACCGGAGCATCTACGGCAACAATAAGCCGTGTAAATCGTTCCCTTAATTATGGCTGCGATGGCTATGAGCTTGTATTTAGCAGATTGGATAAATAAAAAGACGGACCGGTGCAACCGGTCTGTTGTTGACTACGGAGAAATACCGTTTAGACGTGAAGCAAGGACCCAGGGTCCGGAAAGAGTTAATGAATGACAATCGATATTGATGATCTGATGAACAGCATATTATCAAGCCTTGACAGGATTGATTATATTAAAGCGGATGACATTCCCAACATAGAGCTTTACATGGATCAGGTTACTACATTCATGGAAAGCAGACTTCGTTCCACAACCCGTAATCCGGGGGAAGATAAGATCATGACCAAGACCATGATTAACAATTATGCCAAGGATAATCTGCTTCCGCCACCGGTTAAGAAAAAATACAGTAAAGAGCATATGTTTGTGCTCATACTCATATATTATTTCAAAAACGTGTTGTCCATTAACGACATTAACTCGGCGCTTATGCCCATAAAAGAGAGATATTTCGACGGAACGGAGGGCCATAATGTCGAGGATGTATACGAATCCATAAGAAAAGTGGCTGAGACTCTTACAGATTCAATAAAAGGGGATCTGCTTGAGACATACAAGACAGCATGCGGAATCTTCCCGGATGCAAAGGAAGATGAAGAAGAAGTACTGACTATGTTCTCTTTTATCACCCTCTTGGTGCTTGATGTATATATCAAAAAGCTCTTGATTGAGAAGCTGATTGACGGATACAACATGAAACTCTCCGAGGCTGACGGAAAAGTAAAACAGTCGGGAGAAGATGGTGAAAAAAAAGAGAAATGATGTTATAATTGAAAAAGTCGAACGGCTGTAAGAATAATAGTCGATGTCGAATAAAGCAGACATATCGACGTGTAAAACATAGGGAACTAGGAGGAATCAAAAATGGGGTTCATTAAGAATCAGTTGCTCAATGTAGTTGAGTGGAATGAAGACAGAGAAGGCATGTTATTCTGGAAATGGGATAACGACGAGATAAAGAAGGGCTCAAAGCTCATTATCCGTCCCGGCCAGGATGCTATTTTTGTACATAACGGTGCAATAGAAGGTGTATTTGAGGATGAAGGAACATATGATATCGAGTCTGAGATCATTCCTTTCCTTACAACACTTAAGAGCTTCAAGTTCGCTTTCAATACTCCTTTCAGAGCAGAGGTTGTATTCATCAACACAAAGGAGCACCTTGTAAAGTGGGGCACTAAGAACGCAATCAACCTTCAGGCACCCGGACTTCCCGGAGGAATGCCTGTAAGAGCATTTGGTACATTCAGCTGTAAGATAGGTGATCATGATGTGCTTATCGACAAGCTGGCAGGTATCAAGAACG
Source organism: uncultured Lachnospiraceae bacterium (assembly GCA_902779505.1). Lineage (GTDB taxonomy): Bacteria > Bacillota > Clostridia > Lachnospirales > Lachnospiraceae > Colinaster. Next base: position 8,147 of record CACZBZ010000020.1, on the reverse strand, counting down.
AATATACAGTAGATGATGTTAAGGAACGTATTACAGCAAGCCTTGATCAGCTTCTTATGAGCTGGATCGCAAAAGAAGGCAAGGATATGTTCAACCTTCAGATTTCTGCCCGTGATATAGCCGATGGTATCCGCAACGATCTTGATGCAGATATGGCTAAGTACGGTATCTCAATCTGTGATTTCAACATCGAGAGCTTCTCATATCCTGAAGAAGTTAAGAAGATGCAGGAGAAGGCTGCAGCTCAGGCTATGGTTGGCGATGTAAACAAGTATACTCAGATGGCTATGGCCGATTCAATGAGCAACGGCAAGTCAGGTGCAGGCGGAATGGCTACAGATATGGCCAGCATGCAGATGGGTATGGCTATGGGACAGCAGATGGTTCAGAATATGATGGGCGGTATGCAGGCTAACGCCGGACAGGCACAGGCTGCTCCAGCTGCGCAGGCTGCTGTTGCACCGGGAGCAAAGTTCTGTCCTAATTGCGGAACACCTACAAACGGTGCAAAATTCTGCTCTAACTGCGGTACAAAGCTCGAGTAATTACCGAAAGGATTAATGGGGGCTGTCAGCGGACGGTCCCCTTTTTATGTATATGGGATATCTTGATTCACTTAATTCAAAACAGAGAGAGGCTGCTACATGCGTGGATGGCCCGCTTCTTATACTTGCCGGAGCAGGTTCCGGAAAAACCAGGGTACTAATCCACAGGATTGCCTACATGATCGATGAGTACAATGTAAGCCCTTGGAACATTCTTGCCATAACCTTTACCAATAAGGCTGCGGGTGAGATGCGTGAGCGTGTAGACAAGATGATCGGTCAGGGAGCTGACAGCATTTGGGTTGCCACTTTTCATGCCACCTGCGTGAGAATATTAAGAAGACATATAGACCTGCTGGGCTATGATACAGGCTTTTCCATCTATGATACGGACGATCAGAAGACCGTAATGAAGGGGGTACTCAACCGCCTTGATATAGATCCCAAGGTTATGAGGGAGAAGACGGTACTTAATGCCATATCCTCGGCCAAAGATGAGCTTATTGACCCGGAGGAGTTCGCTGAGAATTCCAAGGGAAACTGGAAGTATGAACAGATCGCAAGGGCCTATGAGGAATACCAGAAGACCCTCAAAAGAAGCAATGCTCTTGATTTTGACGATATCATAGTACTTACTATTGAGCTCTTCAAGAAGCATCCTGAAGTATTGGACAACTACAGGGAAAGATTCAGATATATCATGGTTGATGAGTATCAGGATACCAATACGGCTCAGTTCGAGTTGATCAGCCTGCTTGCCGGAAAATACCGCAACCTTTGCGTGGTCGGCGATGACGACCAGTCCATCTATAAGTTCAGGGGCGCTAATATCAGCAATATCCTGGATTTTGAGAAGGTATATCCTGAGGCAAAGGTTATCAAGCTTGAGCAGAACTACAGATCTACACAGAATATCCTGGATGCTGCCAATAATGTGATCAAGAACAATTCCGCCAGAAAAGACAAGGCTCTCTGGACAGATCAGGGAAAAGGTTCTCTGGTGCATCTCAGACAGTTCGACAATGCTTATGAGGAGGCTGATTTTATAGCCGGAGACATAAGGAGCGTCTGCAGAAAAGGTGAATATGACTACAGGCAGTGTGCGGTTTTATACAGAACCAATGCCCAGTCCAGAATCCTTGAAGAAGCATTTGTCAGAGACGGTGTGACCTATGATATAGTCGGTGGAGTTAATTTCTACGCCCGCAAAGAGATCAAAGATATGCTGGCTTATCTTAAGACCGTTGACAATGCGGTGGACGATGTTGCAGTAAAGAGAATAATCAACATCCCCAGAAGAGGAATCGGGGCCACAACCATAAACAAGATATCCGATTATGCAGCGGATAATGACATCAGCTTTTACGATGCCCTTTGCAGGTGCGAAGAGATTCCCGGAGTACAAAAGGCAGTTAAAAAGCTGGATTCCTTCGTGAATATGATAAGGGTATTCAGAAGCAAGCTTGAAGTATACGGTATCAAGGGACTGATAGATGATATCATAGAGACCACTGGATATGTGGAAGAACTCAGGCTTTCCGACGAGGATGATTCGGTGGACAGAATCGAGAATATCGACGAACTTGTTACAAAGATTGTCAATTATGAGGAGAACACCGAAGAGAACAGTTTGTCGGGATTTCTGGAAGAAGTTGCACTTGTTGCCGACATTGACGGAGTTGATTCCGATGCGAACAAGGTGCTGCTTATGACCTTGCATGCAGCTAAGGGCCTTGAATTTGACAGAGTATATATTGCAGGATGTGAAGACGGTGTATTCCCCAGCAGTATGGCTATCTTTGATGAGGATCCCACTGCGGTTGAAGAAGAGAGACGTCTGGCTTACGTAGGCATAACCAGAGCGAAAAAGGAACTGACACTTACCTATGCCAAGCAAAGGATGCTCAGAGGTGAGACGCAGTATAATGCCGTAAGCCGATTCGTTAAAGAGATTCCGGTGGAGCTTATGGACAACAGACCGCCTAAAGCCAGAACGGAGAACTTTTTCAGTGATGATTATATCGAGAAGAGAGAGGAATCCACACCGACAACAGGCAGGAAGAAGATATCATTCCTAGATCTTGACAGCAGACCCGGAAGCAAGGCTCCCATTGCCACAAAGATTGATTATGTGGTGGGTGACAGGGTTAAACATATGAAGTTCGGTGAAGGAGTTGTGACTAAGATCGAGGATGCTCCCAAGGACAAAAAAGTCACCGTAATATTCGATGAATTGGGCCAGAAAGTAATGTATGCAGGGTTTGCAAGACTTACTAAGGTATGATATTATACTTGTATCGTAATGAAAAACTATTTCGGATTTTCAGGAGGTCGCTTATGGACAATTTAGATAAGGTTCTTGACTATGTTAGAGAGACTGCAGGTATTGCAAAAAAGGAAGAAAAGAGGTCCAATATACTTGCTGTAATCCTTACGATTCTTCTTGTAGTGGTTGCAGTTGCCGCTGCATGTTATGCGATATATATGTTTACACAGCCTAAGCGAAGAGATATAGATGATTTTGACGACGACTTCATCGGAGATGACGACGACGATGACTTCTTTGAAGATGAAGAGGATGATGACGATGAGATAGAACTTAAGCCATCCTCCGTTGTGGAAAAGACCGAGGAACTCCTGTCTGAAGCAGAAGATGATTTGGAATAGAGTGAATATAAGATAGATATTAAAGACCTTCCTTGCGGCAACGTGACGGAAGGTCTTTGTATGTTTGGAGAAAGAGAGATTGCAAAGATAAAAGTATGAAGAGAGGTCAGATTGTAGAGGGAATCGTAGAAAGAGTGGATTTTCCGGCTAAGGGAATTGTCAGAGTTGACAGTGATAATACCGTAGCTGTAAAGAACGTCCTCCCCGGGCAGAAGGTGACATGCCGAGTTAAGAAAGTAAGGCACGGAAACGGACAGGGTATGCTTATCTCGGTAGATGAGAAGGCAGAGAATGAAATAGTCTCGCCATGTCCGCACTTTGGCGAGTGCGGCGGTTGTGCTTATATGAATCTTTCCTATGAAGATCAGCTCGCGCTCAAGGAAGCCCAGGTAAAGGATATTGTAAGCAAAGCCCTCAGCAAACAGAATGAAAGCTATGAGTGGATGGGAATTAAAGCAAGCCCTAAGGCCACAGAGTACAGGAACAAGATGGAATTCACTTTCGGTGATGAATACATGAATGGTCCTCTGGCATTGGGAATGCATAAAAGAGGCGGATTTTACGACATTGTCACTGTGAAAGATTGCCTAATTGTGGATGAAGATTACAGAAAAGTGCTCAGATTAACTCTTGATTATTTTGCGGAAAAAGGGATTCCCTACTACCACAGAATGCGCCATGAAGGATACCTGAGACATCTGCTGGTAAGGCGGTCGGCTTTTACTGACGAAATGATGGTGGCCCTTGTAACAAGCGGTCAGGCGGACTCTTTTGATGAAGAACAAATCCTGGATGAATACAAGAGTAAATTGTTAAACCTTGATTTAAAAGCAAAGATAACGGGCGTTCTGCATACAAGAAATGATTCACTTGCTGATACTGTTCAGAGTGACCACACGGATATTCTCTACGGAAGGGACTATATTACTGAGAATTTGCTGGGATTGAAGTTCAATATATCGGAATTCTCTTTTTTCCAGACTAACAGCTACAGTGCTGAGGTTCTCTACAGTGTAGCCAGGGATTTAATCGGAGAACTGGGAAAGGGAGAAAAGATTGTATATGACCTCTATTCCGGTACAGGAACAATAGCCCAGCTTATGGCGCCGGTTGCCAAGAAGGTGATCGGTGTTGAGATAGTGGAAGAGGCTGTGGAAGCTGCCAAGGAGAATGCCCGTCTTAACGGTCTTGACAATCTGGAATTCATAGCGGGAGACGTGCTTGAGAAACTGGATGAGATTAAGGAGAAACCTGATTTTATTATCCTCGATCCTCCCAGAGACGGCGTACATTCCAAGGCACTGCATAAGATAATTAACTATGGCGTTGACCGACTGATATACATCTCTTGCAAGCCTACAAGCCTTGCCAGAGATCTGGAGAGCTTTTTACTCGGAGGGTATGTTGTTACTAAGGCGGTAGCCGTTGATCAATTTCCGGCGACCTCCCATGTCGAGACGGTCGTGCTTTTGGGTAAAATAACTGACGGATCAAAGGACTATGTGAAGATTGGACTTGATGTGGAGGATTACTATAAGATTAAGGATTTACGGAATAAACAGGGGATTGAATAACGATTATAGTTTATGGGGTTGACAGTGAGAGCCGCAGATGCAAAATATGCATTTGCGGCTCTGTTTATGAGCAGGGCATTGACAAAATCGACACGCGTGTCTAAAATAAAAATAGACACACGTGTCGAAAATGGGAGGCTTATCATGGCGACAAAAAGAGAAAGAACAAGAGAATCTATCATAAAGGAATCGTACACGCTTTTTGCAGGTAAAGGCTTCAAGCAGGTGACAATGAAAGATGTATGCGAGATTACAGGCATGAGCCGAGGAGGATTGTATAGTCATTTTTCCGGTACAGATAAAATCTTCGAGGCTGTCCTAGAAAAGATAACGGAAATTAGTGCGACGGATTTTCAGACAGAGATCAAAGAAGGTACTTCAGCAGTGAAGATATTGGAGAGGACTTTGGACAACATGGAAGAGGAAATGAAGCATCCCGAAGATTCACTAAGCATAGCATTATATGAGTATGCTGAAACAGTGAATACCGATGTGATGGAGCGGCTGGAGCGAAATGCAAAAGAGAAATGGAAATTGCTAATTAACTACGGTGTAAAACGGGGAGAGTTTCAGGATGTAAATGTCGATGAAATCGTCAATATGATTCTGTATTCGTACCAGGGAGTTCGAATGTGGAGCAGGATCATACCGATGAAACCTAAAACGATCCGTTCCATTACCGATCATATCAGAAAGCAGCTGACAGGAGGGCAGAAATGATAACACTTAAAAGACCAATCAAAGAATATGAACCCAAGGCAGTTGCCTTTAAGCAGGAGTTCATTGAAAACGGAGAGACAACCATAAACGGAAGTGAACTCTTAGATCAGATGGACTCATATGATGAGTGGCTTAAATCTGTTACAGATAATATTTCATCCGATACCATAAACCCCGCATGGGTGGTAACAGACACATATTTTGCATTTGATGAGGATGATAACATCATTGGCATCATCGATCTCCGTCATGAGTTAAATGATTTCCTTAATGATTTTGGGCACTGCGGATACAGCGTGAGGCCATCTGAACGTCGAAAAGGATATGCAACCGAAATGCTGAATTTACCTTTGAGGGAGAAGAAGCGGATGTATATATGATCTATTTAGATTAATTGTTAGTTTGAATCAAGGTGCGGATTAAATTGAACTTGACATGGTATCCGGAGTTGATATAATAACGCTCTATTAAGGTTGTTGACTTTTCTGACGATATATTAGATAAGGCACATTAGGATGTGCTTTATAGTGTTGTCAAGGAGGGCTGAGTTTATGGCCACGATATCAAATAACAAATGACACACTGGGAGACATATCATGATAAAAAATGAGAAAAAAGGATTATCACTCCGTATTATACATATCTGGCTGATAGTGACCATGGTCATATGGTCCGGAACCGTGCTTATTGCATCCTTTCGGCTGACAAATACATTTATGCGTCTGGCACAGGCGGAAGATGAGCATACGCAGCTAGAAAAGGCTGCACATGAAATGATGGATGCTTCAGATTATCTGACTGAACGTGTGCAGAGGTTCACGATCAACGGAGATATGCGTTTCCTGGAACAGTATTTTACGGAGGCATTTGAGTCTAACAGGCGTGAAGAAGCACTGGCAAAGATGAATGTTGACGAAAAGACCGCAGCGGCTCTTTCAAACCTTCAGGAAGCTATGGATCATTCCGTGAGTCTCATGGATCAGGAATACTATGCTATGCGTCTGGTGATCGATGCCAAGGGATACAATGATTATCCGGATGTGCTTGATGATGTGGTGCTGAGTGAAGAAGATGCTGCATTATCTCCAGAGGATAAGATCAGACGGGCAACGGAACTTGTTTTAAATGATGATTATTATGATCAGAAAGACAGTATCAGAAAAGAGATGCAGGAGAGTCTTGAAGAGGTGGATAAATTGATGGCCGGCATTAAGAGTGAGGAACTGTCCATACTCCGTCGTGAACTCACCTTTGTACGTATTGTAATAGTGATACAGGTTCTTTCCATACTTGTCATGGTAAGGCTTACATCCATTTTTGGTATACATCCTGTATTAAAGGCAGTCGACAGGATAAAGGCTGACAGCACGATCCCGGAAGTCGGAGCAAATGAATTTAAGTATCTTGCACAGGCATACAATAAGATGTATTCAAGATACAGATTGAGCATGGAACATCTGAATTATAAAGCTTCTCATGATGAACTGACGGGAGCATATAACCGTGCCGGATATGATCTGCTGCTGTCCGGTATAGATTTTGATTCGACCTATATGATGCTTTTGGATATTGATAACTTTAAAAGCATAAATGATACGTATGGGCATGAAACCGGGGACAAGGTGCTGGTCAATCTGGTTAATGTATTGAACAGTATCTTTCGTGATGATGACTGCATATGCCGTATCGGAGGAGATGAATTTGTTGTGTTTATGGTTCACTCTTCGGGAATGTCCCACAAGCTGATAGCATCAAAGGTAGAGCAGATAAACGAAGAATTGGAAAAGTCGGGTGACGGTATTCCGCCGATTTCAGTAAGCGTAGGGATCGTGAATGGAAAGGATGTCACAGACATAGAGAAACTCTTTGAGAAAACCGATGCCGCGATGTATGAGTCTAAGAAAAAAGGTAAGCATACATATACTTTCTATCAGAATACTGATGTCTTATGAAATATTCCCGAAGATCATGCGATGTTTGTAGACATAACTAAGTGATTGTTATGGTCTTATCTATTTAAGTTATTTTAGTGAGTAGGGATGGATAAGTAATTTATGGGATCGATACTACAGACGACATTAAATACAAGAGTGCTTCCCACCGGAAATTTCAGATATGTTCGCAGTGATTATCCGGGTAAGCTTACGTATGATGAAGTGAGATGGCTTTATCAAAACGATATTACGACTATTGTTGATCTACGGGAAGAAAAAGAGTACATAGCCCGGCCATGCAGACTTGAAAATGAAAAAGGATTTATCTACCATCATCTGCCTGTAACTGGCGGCGGGGATACTCCGAAGTCACCTGAAGCGGTGGCTGAAACTTATCTTGGAATGATAGACGAGCAGATGGATAAGATTATCAGCACCATAATGAATGCAGAGAGTAATGTCATGTATTTTTGCGGTGCCGGAAAAGATCGGACAGGTGTGGTTTCAGCAATCATTTTAAAAAAGCTGGGATACAGTGACCGGGTGATCATAGATGACTATATGGAAACAAAAGAAAATTTGATGGACTTCCTTGTTGAATATGTTAGGGAACATCCGCAGGTGGATATAAATATCATTATTCCGAATGAAGAAAATATCAGGAGGGTGTTGGAGGTCATATGAATATAGAAAGGCTGAACTGGTTG
>CACZBZ010000019.1:1939-22033 GCA_902779505.1 uncultured Lachnospiraceae bacterium | reverse complement strand
TTCTTGATCTTGATACATTTCATGTCCTGACCGCCGATATCAAGGATACAATCGACTTCCGGATCGAAAAATGCAGCGGCATAGTAGTGGGCTACGGTCTCAACCTCACCTTCATCCAGCAAAAATGCGGCCTTCATAAGTGCCTCGCCGTAACCTGTCGAACATGATCTCACGATCTTAGTTCCTTCGGGAAGCATCTTGTATATATCTTTAATAGCCTCGATAGCCGTATTAAGCGGACTACCGTTATTGTTGCTGTAGAAAGAATGAAGCAGCTTGCCATCCTCGGATATAAGAGCAATCTTGGTGGTTGTACTTCCGGCATCAATTCCCAGGAAGCAGTTACCCTTGTAGGAAGCAAGATCTCCGGTCTCAACGTGAGCCTTCTTATGTCTGTCGCTGAAGTCTTCATATGACTTTTTATCGGGGAAAAGAGGCTCCATTCGGGCTACTTCAAACTCCATTTTGATTCCGCCGGAGAGGCGATCTATCATGGAGCCGATGCTGAAAGCTACTTCATCTTTTGCATTAAGGGCAGAACCCATGGCAGCAAAAAGATGGGAGTTGTCCAGTTCAATGGTATGCTCGTCATCCAGCTTAAGAGTACGTATGAAAGCAGTCTTCAATTCGGAAAGGAAATGAAGGGGACCTCCAAGAAAAGCAACGTGACCTCTTATGGGCTTACCGCAGGCAAGGCCCGAGATAGTCTGATTGACCACAGCCTGGAATATGGATGCGGACAGATCTTCCTTGGTAGCACCGTCATTGATCAGGGGCTGAATGTCCGTCTTGGCAAAAACACCGCATCTGGCGGCTATGGTATATAAAGAATTGTAATTTTTTGCATATTCATTGAGACCCATGGCATCGGTCTGAAGAAGACTGGCCATCTGGTCTATGAAAGAACCGGTACCGCCGGCGCATATACCGTTCATACGCTGCTCGACATTGCCGTTCTCAAAATAGATAATCTTGGCATCCTCGCCACCCAGTTCTATTGCCACATCGGTCTTGGGAGCGAACTTTTCCAGGGAAGTGGATACAGCAATAACCTCCTGAGTAAAAGGAACCTCAAGATGGTTGGCCAGAGTAAGTCCGCCGGAACCCGTGATCATAGGGTGCAGAGTGATATCACCCAGCATATCCCTAGCCTCGGTGAGTAAGCCCGTAAGAGTGCCCTGAATGTCCGCAAAATGCCTTCTATAATCGGAAAACAGAAGATTAGCCTCATCCGAGAATGGCAATCTTAACTGTTGTAGAACCTATATCAATTCCTAAAGTGTAACGTGTTTTAGCCATATATACCTTTTTCTAACTACCTATATTTATGCAATAATAATCAATCTTGTTTATAATACGACATGATGTAGTTAGAAACAATGTACACAAAAGCCTCAATGCCCAATTTTATAGTTTTTTAATAAATGCCCCTTAAGGCGGCTCTTATTAATATATTTTTAATTAGTGAAAGAGGCGAGATTGTGGTAAGATTGAATAGGTAAATTCTGATAAAAGGAATGAGGAAAGATGAAGGAAAGTTTTTCTTTAAAAATGGAGAAGAAGCTTGGCAAATATGCCATAAGAAATATTACATTCTATCTGATAATATGCTACGCCTTCGGTTATATCATCGAACTGATTAATCCCGAATTTTTGTCATTTCTCACACTGGAACCCTCCCTTATCTTAACGGGTCAGGTGTGGAGACTTTTCACATGGCTGATTATCCCTCCGGATACCAGCAATCTCTTTTTCGTGCTCATAATGCTGTATTTCTATTACAGCATAGGCAGATCCCTTGAGGCGGTATGGGGTACATACAGACTCAATGTCTACCTCTTCTCGGGCATGTTTTATACCATCGTAGGCAGTTTCATACTTTATTTCATATTCAGATATGTAACTATGATACCCAATCCTGTGGGATACGGACTTTATTTCAGTACCTATTACATCAATATGTCCATATTCTTAGCCTATGCGGCGACTTTTCCGGACATGCAGGTTCTCCTGTTTTTCATAGTCCCCATAAAAGTCAAGGTGCTGGGAATCATATACGGAATATTGCTGCTTGTATCCTGCATACAGGGCGGAGTTGTGACATGGGTGGTTATCGGTTCATCCCTTCTCAACTTCATCGTATTCTTCTTCACATCCAGAAAGAGAGTGCGTTTGTCTCCGAAACAGGTGAAGCAGAGAGTTGTGTATAAGAGAGAGGTTAAAAAGCAGGATGCTGCTCGTTTCGATTCGGGAATCGCCAAGCACAAATGTGCCGTATGCGGTAGAACGGACAAGACCAATCCCGAATTGGAATTCAGATTCTGCTCAAAATGCAACGGCAATTACGAATATTGTCAGGACCATCTTTTTACACACGAACATAAAAAATAACACAGGACAGTAAGATGAATAACGAAATAGAATTCGCGAAAAAAATAGAAGAACTGAGAAAACTTGCCAAGGAACAGAACAATGTGGTAAGTCGTGAGCAGGTGGAAGAGATCTTTGCATCCATCGGCATGGGAAGCGAACTTTTGGGCCCCGTATATGACTATCTTAAGGCAAAAAAGATAGGTGTTGGGGAACCGGTAGACCTGGACGAATATCTGACGGATGATGATATCAACTATCTGAAGATATATGAAGAGGAACTGAGCCTCACAGAAGAGCCAAGTGACGGAGAAAAGGAAGCAGCTTACATATCCGCTATGGCGGGAGACAAGACAGCTCAGGATCTTGTGGTAAGCATAATGCTTAAAGACGTAATAGATATGGCAAGACTCTACGCCGGACAGGGTGTTACGGTGGAGGACCTTGTGGGCGAAGGCAATGTGGCTCTTGCTCTTGGGGTAACCATGCTCGGTGCATTGGAAGATCACATGGAAGTACCGGGAACCCTTGCGGGTCTTGTTATGAATGCCATGGAAGATATCATCGCAAGCGAAAGAGATGCAAGACTCAGTGAAGAGAAGGTAGAAAAGAAAGTCAACAAAGTTGCGGATGCGGCTGCGGAGCTGGCAGGAGCCCTGGGCAGAAAAGTCAGCGTAAAGGAACTTAACGAAGAAACCAAGATGAGTCTTGAATATATATTGGATGCCATCAGACTCAGCGGAGGCAGGATAGAAGACATAGATGTACAACAATAAAGATTACAAGCATTTTGTACAGGATTTTTCCAATCTGTACATAGGGGGACGCAATACTTATCAGGAGATAATGGATAATGACAACGTCCCTTTTAAATTAAAGACAATAATTGCCCACTACATGCTTAAGGAAGTGGCGGGAGATACAAGTCTCGAGAACCATGTTTTTTTCATTGAAAAAGACAGCTTAAGCTATCTGGTATACAAAAAAATGAGGGCAAAATTCCTACTTAACGTCTTTTACGAAGACGGTCACGGCAAGGACAAGCCGGGATATCACATCGACGAATTCACCATTGATCAGATACTTGAGAGAGAAGATCTCAGGGCAAATATGGGAAGCATATTCTTAACGGAAGTCAGAATCAAGAAGCTCAGCCTTCTTGGAGTAAGCATATAAAGGAGTAATTATGGATTTAGATAAGATAAAGGCCTACAAGGTCGAGAAAAAAGAACGTATCGCGGAACTGGAAAGCGATGCATACATCTTAAGACATATCAAAACAGGAGCCAGAGTTGCTCTTCTTGAAAACGAAGACGAGAACAAAGTCTTCTATATAGGATTCAGAACACCTCCGGAAGACAGTACAGGTGTAATGCACATTCTTGAACATTCGGTTCTGTGCGGTTCCGAGCACTTTCCGGTAAAGGATCCTTTTATCGAACTTGCCAAGGGATCCCTCAATACATTTCTTAATGCAATGACATACCCCGATAAAACAGTATATCCCGTTGCCAGCTGTAACGATAAGGATTTTCAGAATCTGATGCATGTCTATCTGGATGCGGTTTTCTATCCCAACTGTATGAAGAGTGATGAGACCTTCAGACAGGAAGGCTGGCATTATGAGATGGAATCCCCCGAAGACGATCTGAAGATCAACGGCGTTGTATATAACGAGATGAAGGGGGCTTTCTCTTCACCGGATGATGTCTTCGAACGTGAGATATTCAATTCACTTTTCCCCGATACGGAATACAGCGTGGAATCCGGCGGAGACCCTAAGGACATCCCATCTCTTACATACGATCAATATAAGGAGACATACGAGAGATATTATCATCCTTCCAACTCCTTCATATACCTCTACGGCAATATGGACATGGCTGAGAAGCTTGATTTTATCGACAGAGAATATCTGGGAAAATTCGATAAACTCGAGATGGATTCACAGATAAAGAGTCAGAAACCCTTCGACAAAACAAGGGAGATTAACAAAGAATATTCCATCACAGAGAGCGAACCTCTTAAGGAGAACACATATCTTAGCTACAACGTAGCTATGGCTGACAATCTGGACAAGGATAAATATATCGCTTTCCAGGTAATAGATTATGCATTGGGCAGCTGCCAGGGTGCAGTGCTTAAGAAAGCACTTCTTGAAGCAGGTATCGGTAAGGATGTGTACACCTTCTATGATAACGGTATCAAGCAGCCTTATTTTTCAGTGGTTGCAAAGAATACGGATAAGGAAAAGAAGGAAGAATTCCTTGATATCATAAAGAAGAGCCTTGAGAAAGTAGTTAAGGAAGGCTTTGATAAGGACACACTGAGAGCAGGACTCAACGGCCTTGAATTCAGATACAGAGAAGCGGACTTCGGTTCATATCCTCCGGGCCTTATGTACGGCCTTCAGGTTCTTGACAGCTGGCTCTATGATGACGACGCACCTTTTATACATATCGCTGCGGATGAGACATATAAGAAGTTAAGAAAAGCCATTGACAGCGACTATTATGAGCAGCTGGTAAAAGAGTGGATCCTTGATAACAAACACAATTCCGTTGTGGTTGTCAGTCCCAAGGTTGGTCTTACTGAAGAAGAGGATGAGCGTCTTGCAGGGGAGCTTGCAGACTACAAGGCATCCTTATCAGAGGAAGAGCTTGAGAAGATAGTAAAAGATACAGCGGACTTAAGAGCTTATCAGGAAGAAGGGGACGATCCGGAAGCCCTGAAATGTATCCCGGTATTGTCTATCTCGGATATTGATAAAAAGGCCTTTGTTCCCGGTCATGAAGTCAGAGATATAGACGGCAAGACCTGTATATATCACAACATTCATACCAACGGAATAGACTATGTGAGACTTATCCACAAAGTCAACAATATTCCCGCAAGATTATTCCCTTCAATCGGCCTCTTAAAGGCAGTATGGGGAATGCTTAATACAAAGAATTACACTTACGGACAGCTCTTCAATCAGATATTCATCCGTACCGGTGGTATGTCTTCGGTTATAAATGTCTACGAAGATTCAAGAGATGATGTAAGCAATACGGTTACGTTTGAAATAAAAGGAAAATGCCTTAAGGGAGATCTTAAGAATATATTCGAACTTGCCGAAGAGATCTGCCTCAACAGCATATATGACGATGAGAAGAGGCTTCTTGAGATTTTATCGGAGCTTAAGAGCCGTATGCAGGCCAGTGCGCTTCAGTCAGGTCATCTTTTGGCCAAGGGAAGAGCTGCCAGCTATCACTCAACAAACGCCAAGCTCAATGAGATCATAAGCGGAGTGGATTTTTACCGACTTGTGGAAGAGACTATCGCAGATTACGACAACAGGAAGGCAGGCCTTATTGCCGACCTTAAGGAATTGGCATCTTACGTATTCATGCCTTCCAATCTGATCTATGATTTTGTGGGCACGGAAGATGAATACAAAGAATTCAGCGCTTTATGCAAGGATATTGCCAAGAAATGGTATCCCGACAAGGATAACAAGGATATCTACAAAGTGGAGCTTAAGAAGCTCAACGAGGGCTTCTGCAGTGCTTCTCAGGTACAGTTCGTATCCAGAGCAGGTAATTTTAAAGAAAAAGGATATAAATATTCAGGAAGTCTTAAAGCTTTAAGGATAATTATGGGATATGATTATCTATGGAACAATGTAAGAGTCAAGGGCGGAGCCTACGGCTGTATGAGTTCTTTTTCAAGAAACGGAGATTCATTCTTTGTATCCTACAGAGACCCCAATCTCAGAGCCACTAATGAAATATTTGAAAATGTGGTAGACTATATAAAGAACTTTGATGCGGACGACAGGTCAATGACCCAGTATATCATCGGAGCAGTGAGTGAACTTGACACACCACTGACCCCGTCACTGAGGGCAATCAGAGAACTTGGCATTTACATGATGCATCAGGATGCGGCGGTATATCAGAAGGAAAGAGATGAACTTCTGGCTACGACAAAGGAGAAGATAAGGGAGCTCGCTCCTCTTGTTCAGGCTGTTCTTGATGACCAATGCATATGCGTTTTGGGAAATGTTGAAAAAGTTAAAGCTGACAAGGATCTCTTCAACAATGTTGAGAATTTGTTCAAGAGCTGACTTGCAGGGAAAGAGGATGCTATGAAAAAGAGATTGATTGCTATTACGTTATCGATTGTCACATCGATTGCTTTGTGTGCATGCGGATCGTCATCATCGTCATCGTACAGCAAGGCAACTGCAGATGCCGCAGCACCGGCTTCCGCTTATGAGGAGAGCGCAAACTACGGCGACTACGACAGTTATGATTATGAAGCAGACACAGTAACCATGTATGAGACTACAGAGGGAGAATCTTCTGTCAATACAACAACAACCGAGAATGCCACTACAAGCAACAGAAAGCTCATCCGTACGGTTGACCTCAATGTAGAGACCAAAGAATTCGACTCACTTATGAACAGCCTTACAAGTGAGATATCGGCTCTTGGCGGATACATCGAGAACATGAGCGGTAATTATGGAAGTATATATTCTTCATACCGCACCAACAAATCAGCTAACATTATTGCCCGTATCCCGGCTAACAAGCTGGACGGCTTCATCAATACCGTAGGCGAAAAGTCCAACATAACATACAGATCCGAGTCTGTTTCGGATGTAACTCTTGAGTATGTTGATATGGAGAGCCACAAGAGAATGCTCCAGGAAGAGCAGGACAGACTTTTTTCATTCCTTGAAGAGGCTGACACTGTAGAAGAGATAATCTCTCTTGAGGACAGACTTACAAGCGTTAAATACCAGATCGACAGTATGGAGAGTCAGATCAGAACATATGACAACAAGGTTGACTACTCCACTGTAACAATTGATGTAACAGAAGTTGTTGATTATACAGAGGTTGTTGAACATCCCGAACTTACACCTGCTCAGAGAATGGCAGAAGGATTCATGAACAGTCTTACTAAGATCGGTATCGGCTTCAGAGAGTTCGGTATATGGTTCGTAATTCACCTTCCTTACATTGTACTTTGGGCAATTGTTGCAGCCATCGGATTCGTAATCGTTAAGTTTATTCTTAAGAAGAACGATCAGAGAATGGAAGCCCTCAAGGCAAAGAGAGAGGAAGAAGCTAAGAAGAAAGCGGTCGCCGGTGAGACAAAGAGCGAAGATTCACTCTATGTAAAAAGACCCGACAACAAATAAGGATAAAAATGTCTGATATTGAGAATTTAGATCTAAGCAATAACAAAAAAGTAGGATTCGTAAGCATAATAGGCAGGCCCAATGTGGGCAAGTCTACGCTTATGAATCACATAATAGGCCAGAAGATAGCCATAACGTCCAACAAGCCTCAGACCACCAGGAACAGGATACAGACAGTCTATACTTCGGAGGAAGGACAGATAGTCTTCGTGGACACTCCCGGTATTCACAAGGCCAAGAACAAGCTGGGCAATTACATGGTGAACGTAGCCACAGGTTCCATTAAGGATGTGGATGTGGTAATGTGGCTGGTTGAACCCACAACCTTCATAGGTGCGGGAGAACAGACCATTATAGAGAGGCTGAAAAAGCTCAAAGACACTCCAATCGTACTGGTCATCAACAAGATGGATACGGTTAAAAAGGAAGAGGTTCTGGCTGTTATAGACAAATACAGAAGTGAAGTGGATTTTGCCGATATAGTTCCGCTGTCTGCCAAGACCGGGGAAAATGTGGATGAACTTATAAAGGTTCTTATGAAACTCTTACCCTACGGACCTTTCTTCTATGATGAAGATACAATAACAGATCAGCCGGAGAGACAGATTGTGGCAGAACTCATACGCGAGAAAGCGCTGCGTTGCCTTGACGAGGAGATACCTCACGGTATAGCTGTTGCCATCGATTCCATGAAATACGAAGGCAAGCTCTGTCGAATCGATGCTACCATAGTATGTGAGAAAGAAAGTCACAAAGGCATGATCATAGGCAAGGGCGGCAACATGCTTAAGAAGATCGGTTCTCTTGCCAGGCCCGAGATTGAGGATATGTTGGAAAGCAAAGTATTCCTCCAACTGTGGGTAAAGGTCAAAAAGGACTGGAGAGATTCGGATTTCTTAATGAAGAATTTCGGATACAATCCAAAAGATATAGAAAACGGCGTCTAAGGACGGGAAAGAAGGCTTTATGAATGCTCTTGAAGAGAGAATCATGAAAGATGGTGTTGTAAAAGAAGGGAATGTACTTAAGGTTGACAGTTTTTTGAATCATCAGATGGATGTGGAACTGTTCAAGTGGATGGGAGAAGAGTATAAGAGAAGATTCGCAGGCAAGAATATCAACAAGATACTTACCATCGAGGCGTCCGGCATAGGAATCGCAAGTGTGGTGGCTCTCGAATTCGGAGTGCCGGTTGTTTTTGCCAAGAAGAGCAAGAGCATCAATCTAGACGGAGAGATGTACACGGCACAGGTGGAATCCTTCACACACAAGAACGTCAATACCGTAATCGTATCCAAGAAATTTTTAGGACCCGAGGATCATATACTTATCATCGATGATTTCCTTGCCAATGGCTGTGCCCTTCAGGGACTTATACAGATAGCACAGAGTGCGGGAGCAACTGTTGAAGGAATCGGAATTGCCATTGAGAAGGGCTTCCAGCAGGGCGGAAGAATGATAAGGAACTTAGGCTACCAGCTGGAGAGTCTTGCAATAGTTGAGAGCATGGACGCAGCAAATGGAAGCGTAGAGTTCAGAGAACAATAATATCTTTTGTCAATAATTACAACAAATAGCAATGAAAACTTTTTATTTTTATAAATTGTTTTTATTGCTATTTTTTATATGCTTTGCTATTCTTTTAGATGTGTGCAGAAGGCACATATGGCGACTATATTCATATATGAGGAGAAAAAACATGAAAAAGATTATTGCTTTGGTACTTTCAGCAGTCATGACTCTTTCTCTTTGTGCATGTGGAAGCTCTGCAGAGACTGCTTCATCTGACGCAGCAGCAGCAGCTGACGGCAAGACAACAGTTAAGGCCGGATTCATCACATTGCATGATGAGAACTCAACTTACGACCTCAACTTCATCAATGCGGCTAAGGAAGCGTGTGAAGCTCTTGGTGTTGAGTACGTAATCAAGACTAACATTCCCGAAGGTCAGGAGTGTTACGAAGCTGCATGTGAACTTGCAGATGCAGGATGCAACTTCATCTTTGCAGATTCATTCGGACATGAAGATTACATGATCGAAGCCGCAAAGGAATACAAGGATGTTCAGTTTGCTCATGCAACAGGAACAAAGGCTCATACAGAGAAGCTTGACAACTACCACAACGCATTTGCTTCCATCTACGAAGGAAGATATCTTGCAGGTATCGTAGCAGGTATGAAGCTTAACGAGATGATTGATAATGGCGATATCACAGCAGACCAGGCTAAGATCGGTTATGTTGGTGCATATACATATGCTGAGGTTATCTCAGGTTATACATCATTCTTCCTCGGCGCTCGTTCAGTATGCCCTACAGCAACTATGGAAGTAACTTTCACAGGTTCATGGTATGACGAGACAGCAGAGAAGGAAGGCGCTCAGACACTTATCAACGACGGTTGTGTACTTATAAGCCAGCATGCTGACTCAATGGGTGCTCCTACAGCTTGTGAGACAGCAGGTGTTCCTGATGTATCTTACAACGGTAGCACAGCAGATGCTTGCCCTAACACATTCCTTGTTTCTTCAAGAATTGACTGGGCTCCTTATTTCACATATGCAATCACATCTATCCAGGATGGCAAGGCATTCGATACAGACTGGACAGGTACAATTGCTTCAGGTTCTGTAAAACTTACAGACCTTGGCTCTTCAGTAGCAGACGGAACAGCTGAGGCTATCAAGGCTGCTCAGGCTGACATCGAGTCAGGCAAGCTTCATGTATTCAACACAGATACATTCACAGTAGGCGGTGAGGTTCTTACATCTTACATGGCTGATGTTGATACAGATGAGAACTATGAAGGTGATCATGATGTAATCAAGGACGGTTACTTCGATGAGTCAGGTGAGGGATTACGTTCAGCTCCTTACTTCGATCTCCAGATCGACGGAATCACACTTCTTGATACAAAATTCTAATGATAATAGGCAAATGTAATATAGACTATTGATAGTTATTTTGTTAAAATTGCTAGGGACGCGTTATGTGTCCCTAGCTTTATTTTATGGAGATGAAAAATGACTGACAAAAACGTTGCGGTATCCGTAAAGAATCTGTCAAAGAGCTTCGGAAACGTAAAGGCCAATAAGAATGTCAATATGGAGATCTATAAGGGCGAGATTCTTGCGCTTCTTGGTGAGAACGGAAGCGGCAAGACCACACTTATGAATATGCTTTCAGGCCTCTATTATCCGGATAGCGGACAGATCTTTATTGACGGAAAAGAGGCAAGCATTCAATCACCGAGGGATGCGTATACTTACGGAATAGGTATGGTGCATCAGCATTTTAAGCTGGTTGATGTGCTTACGGCTGCCGAGAATATAACTCTCGGAGAAGAAGGCAAGCTTAATATTAAGAAGGCTACGGCTAAGATCAAGGAAATATGTGATAAATACGGCTTCGAAGTGGATCCTCAGAAGAAGATCTTCAACATGAGTGTGTCCGAAAAGCAGACTGTAGAAATAGTAAAAGTACTCTACAGAGGAGCGGATATACTTATTCTTGATGAGCCAACAGCCGTGCTTACACCTCAGGAGACAGAGAAACTTTTTGTCGTACTTAAGAATATGAAGGCCGACGGTAAGGCCGTGATAATAATCACACATAAGCTTAACGAAGTGGAAGAGATATCCGACAGAGTAGCGGTACTGAGAGCCGGAGAATATATCGGTGATATGATAACCGCCGAGACCAATGCTCAGGAGATGACTAACATGATGGTAGGTCATCAGGTAACTCTCAATATCGAGAGACCGGAGCCCAAGGAGCCTAAGCCCAGAATCATTGTTGAGGGACTTACTGTTAAGGATATCGACGGAATCACCAAGCTTGAAGATGTAAGCTTTATCGCCAGAAGCGGAGAGATCCTCGGAATAGCCGGAATCTCAGGCTGTGGTCAGAAGGAACTTCTTGAATCCATTGCGGGATTGCAGCATGTAGAAAGCGGATCCGTAAAATATGTCAATGACGACGGTTCTGTTGAAGAACTGATCGGTATGAATCCTCAGGATATTGCAGAAAAGGGCGTTGCCTTAAGCTTCGTTCCCGAGGACAGACTTGGTATGGGTCTTGTGGGCAATATGGATATTGCCGATAACATGATGCTCCGTTCTTTCAGAAACAACGGATCGCTCTTTACAGATAAGAAGACACCTCACGATCTTGCGGAGACAATAGTAGACAAGCTGGAAGTATCAACTCCCAGTATAGAGACTCCCGTAAGACAGCTGTCGGGCGGTAATGTTCAGAAGGTTCTTGTAGGACGTGAGATATCCAATGCTCCCAGCGTTCTTATGACAGCTTATGCCGTAAGAGGACTTGATATCAATTCTTCATATACGATCTACGATCTTATCAACGAGCAGAAAAAGAAAGGAACCGCAGTTATATTTGTCGGTGAAGATCTGGACGTACTGCTTCAGATATCAGACAGAATCCTTGTGCTCTGCGACGGACAGGTAAGCGGAATCGTAGAAGGCAAGAAGGCCGATAAGAATACTATCGGACTTATGATGACAAGACTTGAAGGGGGTATGACAAATGAATAACAAAAAATCAGAACCCCTTTTTCACGTAATAAAAAGAGATGATATGACAAGAGGCAAGGCCTGGGGAATTAGAGCAATATCCATTGTTGCGGCCCTGCTTCTCTGTGCTCTTGTAACAACAGTACTTACAGGTGACAATCCCATATCCGTATATGCAACCATGTTCTCGGGTGCTTTCGGATCTGCAAGAAAGACATGGGTGACACTGCAGAGTCTGTCAATCCTGCTTATCATATCACTGGCACTTACACCTGCATTCAGAATGAGATTCTGGAACTGCGGTGGCGAAGGTCAGGTGCTTATGGGCGGTCTTGCTGCTGCAGCTTGTATGGTGACTCTTGACGGAAAACTTCCAAATGCCCTTGTAATAATCATCATGATTATCGCAAGTATTGCTGCAGGTGCAATATGGGGCTTTATTCCCGCCATCTGCAAGGCTAAATGGAATACCAACGAGACACTGTCAACTCTTATGATGAACTATATCGCCACACAGATAGTGGCATATTATACAGTACTTTGGGAGAGCCCCAAGGGATCCGGGAAAATCGGTATCATCAACCAGAACTCCAACATAGGATGGCTTCCGGAGATAGGTAACAAATATCTCTTAAGTATCCTTGTAGCTCTGCTGGTGACAGGTTTCTTATATATATACATCTATTACAGCAAGCACGGATATGAGATATGCGTTGTGGGTGAAAGTGAGAGAACTGCCAATTACGTAGGTATCAAGGTACCTAAGGTAATTGTAAGAACAATGCTTGTATCGGGCGCACTCTGCGGCCTTGCAGGCCTTCTTCTGGTGGGTGGTATCAACCACACCATTACAACCACCATTGCAGGCGGACAGGGATTCACGGCCATCATGGTAAGCTGGCTTGCCAAGTTCAATCCCATTACGATGATATTTACGTCACTTCTTATTATCTTCCTTGGAAGAGGAGCGGGAGAGATTGCCACAGTATTCGAACTTAACCAGTCTTTCTCGGATATACTTACAGGTATCATCCTTTTCTTCATAATAGGATGTGAGTTCTTTATCAGATATAAGTTAGTATTCAGATCAGGGAAAAAGGAGGAAGTGAAAAATGTTTGATTTTCTTATTACCTTCATTCCCCGTGCGGTAGGTCAGGGTATACCTCTTTTATTCGGAAGTACGGGTGAGATCGTTACTGAAAAATCCGGTAATCTTAACCTGGGAATCCCCGGTGTCATGTATGTAGGAGGTATATGCGGAGTTATCGGAGCCTTTGCTTACGAGCAGTCGGGCAATGTCAACGGATTCCTTGCAATCTGCATTCCCCTTTTGTGCTCGCTGATAGGATCCTTACTTATGGGACTTCTCTATTGTTTCCTTACGGTTACATTAAGAGCCAACCAGAACGTAACAGGTCTTGCAATGACCACATTCGGTGTAGGTATCGGTAACTTCTTCGGAGGATCCCTTATCAAGCTTTCAGGGGCAGACGTTCCATCAATCGCACTTACCAAGACAAGTGCTTATTTCAGCAGAAGTCTTCCTTTTGCAGCTAAGATGGGATGGTTCGGCAAGGTATTCCTTTCATACGGATTTTTAGCATATCTTGCAGTTATAATAGCAATACTCGCTTCATATATACTGAAGCGTACAAGACCGGGACTTCATCTCAGAGCAGTGGGAGAGAGCCCTGCCACAGCCGATGCAGCCGGTATCAATGTAATTAAGTACAAATACGTGGCTACATGCTTGGGATGTATGATAGCGGGCTTGGGAGGCCTCTATTACGTAATGGATTATGCCAGCGGAGTATGGAGCAACGATGCCTTCGGTGACAGAGGCTGGCTTGCCATCGCTCTGGTTATATTCACCATCTGGCGTCCCAATGTAAGCATCTTTTCATCCATCCTTTTCGGTGGTCTCTACATTCTCTATATGTATCTGCCCACAGGAATGGAACATATGGAAGTTAAGGAACTCTACAAGATGATTCCTTATGTGGTTACACTGATAGTTCTTGTGGTTACAAGTATGAGAAATAAGCGTGAAAATCAGCCGCCTTTGAGTCTGGGACTCCCTTACTTCAGAGAGGAACGATAGGATAAAGGAGATATGCCTATGCACAGTGCAAGTCAGGAAAGATACGATAAAGATATCTATGCAAGATGCGGAAAAAGCGGCCTGAAGCTGCCCAAAGTGTCCTTTGGCTTGTGGCACAATTTCGGTGACAACGCCGATTATGACAACATGAAAAAGATGTGTTTTACCGCCTTTGACAATGGTATTACACATTTTGATCTTGCCAACAATTACGGACCTGAAGCAGGAGCAGCCGAGAGGAATTTCGGTAAGATATTAAAAGAAGAACTTGCTTGCTACAGAGATGAGCTCATCATATCCACTAAGGCAGGTTATACCATGTGGCCCGGACCTTACGGAGACTGGGGTTCAAGAAAATATCTCATAGCAAGTCTTGACCAGAGTCTTAGCAGGATGGGAATAGATTATGTGGACATATTCTATCACCACAGAATGGATCCGGAGACACCTCTGCGTGAGACTATGGGTGCTCTGGCCGATATAGTACAGTCAGGCAAGGCTCTCTATATAGGCTTAAGCAATTACAACGGAGAAGTACTCAGAGAAGCTTCGGCAATTCTCGATGAATACAGGGTACCTTTCATAATCAATCAGAATAAATATTCCATATTCGTAAGGGATATAGAGAAGAACGGTCTGAAGGAGACTTCAAAGGAACTTGGAAAAGGCATCATAGCCTTCAGTCCTCTTGCCCAGGGACTTCTTACAGACAGATATATCAACGGAATTCCGGAAGACAGCAGAATGAGAACCGACGGAAGATTCTTAAAGGATTCGGCTCTTGATGAGAAGACTCTCGACAAGATCGTCAAGCTGAATAAGCTTGCAGGCGAAAGAGGAGAGACTCTGGCTACCATGGCACTCAAATGGATATTAAGAGACGGAGTTGTAACCAGCGTTCTTGCAGGTGCAAGCAAGCCGGAACAGATCCTGAACAATCTCAAGTGTACCGAAGGTGCTGCACTTTCAAAAGAAGAACTTGATATGATCGATGAGATCACAGCATAAAAAAAGCCGCGAATTGAATTCGCGGCTGTTTTTTTAAAATATCATGCAATAGAGGACTCCGATGAGGATTCCCAGCAAGGCTCCCATAAGAACCTGAAGGGGAGTGTGTCCGATAAGTTCCTTCAGCTGTTCGTGAGGGAAGACCAGAGTCTCTTTATCGGGATGCTCGTTTTTCAGGAAATCCATGATCTGGTTGATTATCTCAGCCTGATTGCCTGTCTCTCTTCTTACACCTCTTGCGTCGTACATGACAATGATCGCCATCACGGCAGACACAGCAAAGATGCTGGAGTTAATTCCGGTGGTGATAGCAGCCGAAGTAGCCAGAGCACATACCGTTGCAGAGTGTGAACTCGGCATACCTCCTGAACCGAATAGCCTTTCGGCAGTGAATTCCTTGGTGATCAGAAGATCGATCAGAGTCTTCAATATCTGGGCAGATGCCCATCCGCATATTGCGGCCATCAATAATTTGTTATGTATAAGCAGTTGAAAATAATTCATCTTAACTCCCACCCGTATTCTCTTAACCTGCTATATTTTACTATACTTTTGCCGATTTGAATATATTAAGATTGATCATTGATTATAGTTTTTTTGTATTCCCGGGGAGAGAATCTGTAGAACTTCTTAAAAGTCTCCGCCATATAAGAGGCACTGGAGAAGCCGGTCATCTCAGCGATCTCCGACATGGAGAGAGAACCGGACTGAAGAAGATCCGCTACCTTTCGCGCTCTGAAATGCATGATATATTCAACGGGGGTCATCTGAGTATATTTGTTGAAGATACTGTTGCACAGAGACCTGCTGATACCTCCGGCAGATGCTATCTGAGCAAGAGATATGGGATTCATATAATTCTTATCCACGTAGCTCATCATGGCCTTGAGCACATCATTGTGAAGACTTTGATTGGCGATGTCATCCTGACTGAAGCGGCCCGATTCATTTATCCTGTTCAGCAATATATCCCATATTTCAAAAAAAGTCTTGGTAATAAGGAATTCATTGCCTATGGCCTGTCTGCCGAGATAGAGAACAAGTTCCTGCATATCGGCAGCATCGCGGTCCCCTTTCCTGAAATGGATATAGGGGATCTTTTTATTGGAGATAACAGGCATAACGGACTTGGCCTCCACAGCATAATTGGCACACAGGAGACTTGGGTGCATAACAGCGATAACATACCTTCCTTCGTGAGGCTCAACGGCATAAGAGTAGTGGAGCTGATCGGAATTGACAAAGATAGTATCTCCCTTTTCCAGAAAAATATTATTGCCGTTTATGGAATAACCCATACAGGATTCATGAACGGAGAGAAGTTCGATATCCTTGTGAAAGTGAGGGATCCTTGCCCAGGTGCAGCCACTGTACACATAACCGTCGTGTATATACGAGGGAAAAGCTGCATCATTGTAGTTGACCATCTCAGATCCGTCTTCTCTTGTTACTATCAGGCCTCTGTTTTCATTTATCACTATTTTCCACACCCCATGTAATATTGTTATAAAATCTTGGAATTTTACTACTATTTTTCGTTTTCTACGACGAGTATAATCCAATTTATAAAAATAAACAAGAAAAACAGCTGTGAAAGGTGGGAAGCTATGAATGAAGAAAAAGCAATCATAATGAAAAACATAGGAAAGGATTTCAAGGTCCTTAACAGGCATGAGGGCCTGAAGGGAAGTATAAAGGATCTTTTTTCAAGGGATTACAATATTGTGACTGCTGTCAATGATATCTCCCTGGAGATCCCGAAAGGTCAGATAGTCGGATATCTTGGACCCAACGGAGCAGGCAAGTCCACCACCATCAAGATGATGACGGGAGTCCTGGAACCCACAAGAGGAGAGATCTTAGTCAACGGATGCGTTCCTTATAAGAACAGGGCGAAGAATGCGGAAAATATCGGAGTGGTATTCGGTCAGAGAAGCCAGTTGTGGTGGTCTCTTCCTCTGATAGAATCCTTCAGACTGCTAAAGGAGATATATCTTATAGAGGATGATGAATACGAAGAGATGATAAGTCTGTATAAGAGCCTGGTGAATCTGGAACCTCTTCTGCATAAGACAGTAAGGCAGATGTCACTTGGGCAGAGGACCTTAAGCGATATACTGGCGGCCTTCCTACACAATCCCAAGGTCGTATTCCTGGATGAACCCACCATCGGACTTGACGTCTCCATGAAGGCCAAGATCAGAGACCTGATCAGGGAACTCAACAAGAGGAAAAAGACTACGGTCATCCTGACAACCCATGATATGGGCGATGTGGATGCTCTGTGCGAAAGAATAGTGATAATAGATCACGGAAGGATGATATATGACAACGATATAGATCATCTTAAGAGCTATTTTGGTTCTTACAGGACTTTGAAGCTTCGTCTGCCCGGAGACAAATGGGTAGAAGAACTGATCGACGAATCCAAGACCGATGCCATGAGTGTCATCTCAGAATATCAGAAAAAAAGTAAGATACTGGACATCAAACTGGAAGAGATCTCGACCGAAGAAGTGATCAAAAAAATATACATGGGAGAAACTGTAAAAAATGAAAAAATATCTGGCATTGACAATAGCAGGGATGACAAGGACCTTGCAATTTAGACTGGGGATATTGGTTACCGTTCTGGGCAATCTTATATATATGACTCTCGTATATTATCTATGGAAGGCCATATATGCCTCTTCCCCATCACAGATTGTGAACGGCATGACATTTACCGATACCATCATTTATCTGGTGCTGGCTACGGCTTTGTTCAATTTCCTGGATATGTATATAGTGTGGGAACTGAGCAGGAACATACAGTCCGGCGCCATTTGTCTTGATCTGTTGAAGCCTGTGAATTACAGGGTATACATGTTTTTCAGCTTTTTCGGAGACAATGTCATGTCCTTCTTTCTGACATTTCTGCCTACATTTGTTGTGGTGTATTTTGTGGCGGATGGGAAGATAGATCTGGGACTCAATCTTATTATGTTCGCGATCTCTGTGGCTTTTGCCCTTTTGCTTAATTTTTCCGTAGAGATGCTGGTGGCTACCATATGTCTCTACACGGAATCAACCTGGGGGATCAACATAGTAAAAGAAAGCATTGTCCTGCTCTTTTCCGGAGCGACCATACCTCTGGTATTTTTTCCGGAGGGACTGCGGACAGTGATAGGATATTTACCCTTCAGGTGCATATATGACACACCACTTAACATACTGCTGGAGAAGCCGGGCTATACCCTCGATTCCGGCATATGGTCCATGATCGCACTGCAGGCTGTATGGTGCATCATATTATCTCTTGCCGGCAGGGCTTTCTGGAACTTTTCTGTAAGACGTATTACGGTAAACGGAGGCTGATATGAATAAGGAGATCATTAAAAATAAAAAGAGAGGCCTTGGATTTTATTTCCGCATATACTGTAAGATAATTGCCCAGGACCTCAAAAGTAAGATGAGTTACAGAGCCGATTTTATAATATCTACATTCGGCATGCTTCTCACAAATATTGTCGGCTTTATGTCATTTTACATACTCTTTAAGAATTTTCCTTCCATTAACGGATGGAACTATCATGAGATGCTTTTCCTCTACGGATTTTCCCTTATTGCCCTGACTCCGTTGCAGTGTCTGTTTGACAACAACTGGAATCTCAGGATGCAGGTTGAATCCGGAGATTTTATCAAATACTGCTTCAGGCCCATCAATATATTCTTTTATTTTATTTCGGAAGTATTTGATGTAAAGGGGCTGGGACAGCTGGTCTTCGGTACGGGAGTGCTTGTCTATGCATGGACCTGTCTTGGCATCCCTGTCAATATCCGGATCATAATACAGCTGATATTATTGCTTATAACAGCATCCTTATTCATGATCGCCATTATGAATGTGGCTGCCGCAACATGCTTTTGGATAGTACGGTCCGGATATGTTATGATAGTAATGTTCAGGTTCAAAGATTATGCAAGATATCCCGTCAGCATATTCGACGGTATATTTAAGATCATATTCACATTTGTGATACCTATAGCTTTCATAGCATATTATCCGGGGATCGTAATACTCAGACCCAATGAGATCCCATTATTGTCAAAACTGTCCCCCTTATTCGGGATATTGTTTTTCTGGCTGAGTTACAGATTCTGGATGCTTGGTGCCGAGAAGTATGACGGGACCGGTTCATGATATGCATTCGAGGAATTGATGTATGCAGGATAATGTTCTTGTAAAAGGGCTGGTGCTTAAGGATGAGCCCATAGGAGAATATGACAGGAGAGTGGTTATCCTTACCAAAGAAAGAGGCAAGATAAGCGCTTTTGCCAAGGGAGCCAGGAAGCCCAACAGCAGATTTGTCGCAGGGACCAATCCCTTTGTTTTTGCCGACTTCAAATTATACGAAGGGCGCAGTTCATATACTCTTAATGATGTCAATGTCATCAACTATTTTGAATATATGAGAGAAGATATGAAAGCCGCATATTACGGGATGTATTTCCTGGAAGTGGCTGATTATTATACAAGAGAGAACAATGATGAGATCATGATGTTAGGGCTGCTGTATCAGAGCCTGAGGGCACTTGGGACGGCATCCCTTAACAAGAGACTTGTAAGATATATATATGAGATCAAGGCAACGGTCGTGAACGGAGAATTCCCCGGAGTAAGGCAGGATAAGGATTATTCGCCGGATGCCAGGTATGCCGTTGATTATATTGTTAATTCGGACATTGAGAAGCTCTATACCTTTACGCTTAGCGACAGTGTTCTTAAGGAAGTGGGAGAAATAGCGGAGGACACATTTAAGAGGATAGTGGGTGTGAAGTTCAAAAGCCTTGAGATGCTGTCAGTGCTTGAATGAACATCTTAACAGATAAAAAATGGTGAC
>CACZBZ010000019.1:0-1913 GCA_902779505.1 uncultured Lachnospiraceae bacterium | reverse complement strand
GCAGCGATACAATATGTATTCTTAAGCAATGTTCCCGAGACGGTATCGGCTTTTTCTTTTGTATGCATAACGAATATCATCGGTATCATTGTGCTCTTTTCTCTGCGTGCAAAGCATATTGTAAAGATGGAAAAAAAGACCCTGTTAAAGGGAGCGTCCTTGGCTGTATTAATGGCAGGATACGATATCTTTTTCATTATGGGGGCCAGATCCATGGATTCCGTTGTGGTATCCAGCGTTGTCAGCCTCTATTTTGTATTTATCCCTCCAATCCTTCTGCTTTTACGCAAGAAGGTAAGCTTTATTTCTTCAATAGCTACAGTCTTGGCTATCATAGCCCTACTTTTAATGTTTGGCGGTGATGCCCAGACTTTATTCTCGTCACCGAAAGTTATATATCTTTTTATTGCCAATCTTTTCTTTGCGGCATATGTTGTGGCAGTATCCGTACTGGGTGAAGGAGAAGACAGTTCTTCCCTTGCCTTTGCTCAGATGGCCTTTTCGGCGTTGATTGCTTTTGTGGGCTGGGGCACCCACTCAGTTATTTCAGGCGTAAGAATGTCAGTTCCCACAGACATACATTTCTGGCTGACGGCAATATTCATCGGTATCTTTATACATGCTTTATATGGACTGATTCAGATCAGCTGTCAGAAGCATGTGTCTGCCCTCAGTGCTTCCCTTATATTTTCTACGGAGATTGTGATTACCATGCTCATGGATCCTATCATGTGTAAACTCCTTGGGACAAAACATACGCCGGCCACAGGCTATCAGGTGATAGGTGCCGTAATCTTTGTAATAGCAACGATGCTTGTTGATGAAGGGATAATAGCAAGGCTGGGATATAGTGATATTGACGAGTCACCGGTGCAAAAGAAAATGGCTGTAAATACTATAGCATTTTCCATGATTGCTTTGATTCTTTCAACAATACTCAGTTTTACCGCTATATACAGCATACGTGATTCGGCGGTTGAGGGGTCGACGAGACTTGGAGTGGACGCATCACGGATCAGTTCTGCCGCAATGGTGGATGAAATGGAAGACAATGCCATACGTCTGGCAGAAGATAAGGCAAAATATGCCGAAGAGAAGCTGGCGGGCTATAAGGCGTCCACAGAATCTGCAGCGGCATATGCAACAGCTCTCTATAAAAGACCGAATGAGTATCCTCTTCGTAAGATTGAATTTTCCAAGGAAGAAAATAAGGGCATCCGTACAATGCAGATTATGCTGAGGGATAAGGATGTCGAATATGAAGATATACGTGAAGAGAGTGAACTTCTCGGCAATATGGAGGACATTTTCATACCGATAATCGATGAACATGATGATATGCTGACTATCTATCTTGGTACGGAAGACGGATTGCTTATTAATTTCGACAAGGAATCGGACATTGCAGCCGCCAATCCCTATTATGATTACAGCAAATCGGAATGGTATAGTACAGTAAGGGAAAAGGGAGAAACTGTATTCACCCCTCCCTACTGGGACGTGTTCGGAAGAGGTCTTACCGTCACCTGTGCGGCTCCTTTTTATGACAAAGACGGTAATTTTGCGGGATGCGTAGGCACGGATATCCTGATGAGTGATCTCAATGAATCTATTGTGAATGACGGTATCGAAGCTCCGGTCTCTGCCACTCTTATCGATGAAGAAGGCTATGTTATAGCAGGTAAAGAACTGGATCCGGAGTCGAAAGAGACTCTGAGTATATTTGATGAGAATGCGGACAGCAAGTTAAGAGACTTAGGTAAAGTAATTCTTGAGAGAAAGAACGGCATCTTAAAAACCGGCGATGATAAAAATGACGTATATGTCACATATTCAACCATAGATTCCACAGGCTGGATATTATGTGTCGTAAGTCCGGTATCCACAATTGTAGTGCCGGCAAGAATGATAAG
>CACZBZ010000018.1 GCA_902779505.1 uncultured Lachnospiraceae bacterium | reverse complement strand
GTTAAAGTGTATGATAGTACGGACAGATATTCTCGTAATGCCCGTCTTTCATTCTGAATCCACCCGGTATCGTTCCCAACTGCACAAATCCTAATCGCTCATATAAATGTCTCGCATGCACATTGCTCTCAACTACAGCATTATACTGCAATATCCGAAAGCCAAGTTCTTTACCTTTGGATAGACAGTCTATTACCAGCTTCTCTCCAATATGCTGCCCTCGGCACTTTGAACTTACTGCATAACTTGCATTACAAATATGTCTTTTTCTTCATATTTTCGAATAATCATTCAAATACCTCATCGTCAATCATCCTGAAGGAATATGTGTTCTCCTTATTTTCGAATAAAATGGTGATCCGCTTCATATTCGTCACTGATAAAACGTTCTATGGTCATATGAAGATCATACTTCTCGCGGAGTTCAGCAAGCTGTCTCATCATGGGTGATGCATGATGCGCATCTATGGCCGCTTGATTCGTCCAAGAATCGATGAGCAACACAGTTTCCGGATCATCGATAGGTTGAAAGTATTCATATCGAAGATTTCCTTCCTCTGCCCGAATAGCATCTGCGATACCTGATGATTCCATTTCATCCGCAAACGCTCGTGCATTTCCGTTTATTCCCTTATAGTACAGATTTATTGTTATCATGAAATCTCGTTAGTCTCCTTAGTAAGTTATGCTACGATATAACTTGAAATGCGTATTACTTTTTGACTCTCAAAAAGTAATGCCCTGAATCCTCTCCGGCTATATATGCCCCATTATTTAACATGACTTTTTGAGAGGGAATATTATCTTTATTCACACGAAGATAGATTTCTTCTTCCGGAACAATGACCTTAGCAATCTGAATCGTAAATTTCAATCCCGCAGTTCCATAACCTTTTCCTCGTTTATCTTTTCGAATACTGTAACCAATATGCCCTGCACCTGTTTTCAAGGTCTCTGTCAAGCGATGCCTTATCCTGAATTCACCGACCAGGCAATCCTCATCCCATAAATAGTAATATGTTTCCGGAACAAACCAATCCGGCATATTAACCGGATGTTCATATGAGATTAATGTCGGAAGTGCTTTCTCAATATATTCGTTGTATGATATACCGTTATATGGATTGGTTAATCCATTTTCATCCGTAGGCAAATTAGTCGTATATTCCCACTGTGCGTATGCATCTTGCATGTTGATCTTCCGTAATTCCAAGTTTTACTCCTTAATCACTTTCCCTAATTATGTTCATTATAGCATAAAAAGAGCCGTCAACTTTGCAATAGACCGCTCGTGCGTGATGAGGGCAATTTGGCGCCGACCGAGCCGGCAAGGCGCAATCCGACCTGCCACGTGCGTGAGAGGGCGCACGAGGTCCAGTGGACCTCGGTTCTGCGCCGACCGAGCCGACGCGAAGCGCTCGGCGAGAACGAACCCCGGGTTCGAAGAATCCGCGGTTCGTTATAACAGAAAAAGACCGAGTCGCATGACTCGGTCTTTTCCTGTTATACCGTGCGTGAGAGGATTCGAACCCCCGACACCTTGGTCCGTAGCCAAGTGCTCTATCCAGCTGAGCTACACGCACATACCGTCGCCTGAATAGGCAACGGATTTATATTACCACATTTCAGATTAATGTCAAGGCTTTAATCTACGAAAATAACCTTGATACCAACTATTCAATTCTGGTAGCATCGATTGCTGCCTGAAGAACATCCTGATTACCGCTCTGAACAGCCTCAACTACAGCCGCATTCTGAGCAATTTTCATCTCATCTGCCGCAACTTCTTTTACAAGTTCACCGTCCTCTTTAATCTTCTGATTGGTCAGTTCCAGTCTCTCTTCACGCTCGGCCATGTTCTTTTCATAATCAAGTCTTGATACACGGCCCTCTCTGTAGAGACGTTCAACTTCGCTCTTAGACTTGCCTATAAGATTATCCACCGTCTTATTATCGTTTGCTGCCTGACTTCTTTCGTCGGATTCATCCTGAGCCTGCTCGATCATGACTTCTCTTTTCTTGCTCATTCTCTCAGCCTGCTCATTTGCTGTATTAACGGTATCTTCCATATGCTTAGCCTGATTGTCACGGGCTTCTTTTATCTGTGCCTTCATGACTTCCATAGCTTCCGTATTGGACTCGATGGTAACATCCTCACGCTTGGCAACAACACCGTCTTCTGATTTTTCTTCTACTCTTCCGCCGGCTTCCGATGATGACAAACCTCTCTCGGTAACCTTGAGTTCGTCGCCCTGCTTGCTTGTCTCCTGTACGGCAATTTCCTGAATATCAACGGTTTTTTCGCTCGTAGTTACCGCTTCGCCGGGTCTCTTTGTTACTTCGGCTTCCTGCGCCTTTTTAGCAGGCTCAGCCGCATTAGCGACAGTTCTCACAGCCGCTGCATTGCCGGCAGCACCGGGAACTGCTCCACTTCCAACTGCATTAGCATTCACATTAATATTAATTGCCATACGATCACTCCTCTCTTTCACACCAGGCAATATCAATGCACTGTTCTGAATAAAATATCCCTTACTTACACAATCTCTCTATCTGTTACAAAAAAATTATTCAAACAATACCTTTGTACTGCTGCATCCTATTCTCGATACGCCAGCCTCAATGTAAGCCTCCATATCTTCTTTTGTACGAACACCACCCGCTGCCTTGATCTTAACATCAGGTCCGATGTTGGCTTTCATAAGCTTAACATCTTCAAGTGTTGCTCCACCGCTTCCGAAGCCTGTAGATGTCTTGATATAATCTGCACCGGCAGCTGTAACGGCCTTGCACATTGCCACCTTCTCATCCTCTGTCAGATAACAATTCTCTACGATAACCTTGAGAATATGATCTCCGCATATCTCCTTCATCTCGCGGATCTCTTCTTCAACCTTCTTATAGTCTCCGTTCTTTACATCCGCAATATTGATTACCATATCAATCTCGTCGGCACCGTCTGCAAGTGCAACTCTGCACTCTTCAAGTTTTGCTGCCTTTGCCATATATCCCAGAGGAAATCCGATAACGGTTGCCACCGGAAGCTTTGCTCCGTATTTGCTCTTTACTCTTGCTATATAGCAAGGAGGTATACATACAGAAGCAGTCTCATATTCTATTGCTTCATCACAAAGCTCAACAATCTGGTCCCATGTAGACACAGGCTTAAGCAATGTATGGTCGATGTAGTGTGCGATTTCTTTGTTAGTCATATTTATATCCTCATCTTTCATAATAGCCGAATACGGCTTTATTTACTCATTCCTTCAAATGACAGGGGCAGAAGTTCCGTCAATGTATAGGATCTTTCCTCATGCTCATCTCCCAGCACTATTCTGAAAGTATCCAGATCGCAGAACTCTGTCATAACCTGTCTGCATATTCCACAGGGCGGGCATAACTCAAGTTCTTTTCCATCTTTGCCACCCACGATTGCGATAGCTTCAAAGTCGCCCTCTCCTTCGCTTACTGCTTTAAATATCGCAGTTCTCTCAGCACAGTTGGTGGCCCCGAAGGAAGCGTTCTCTATATTGCAGCCCTTGTAGACCTTACCGCTCTTTGTAAGCAGAGCCGCTCCTACGTGGAATTCCGAATAAGGTGCATAAGAATATTTACGTGCCTCTATGGCAAGATCAAGTAATTCTCTGTCTGTCATTTATGGTCCTCCCTTTTTCACCCCTTCGGACAATCGTCCAAAATCGGATGAACAGTGTGATAATCTGATGTTTGAACAATATAATTATAACATAGTATAATAAATTTATGTATTTTCTTTTAGATACGGAAGTGGTGTAAAAATGGCAAAAAACTATGTTTATCAATATGACAAAAAATACTGGCCGGACTACCATACAGCTAACAGCTTGGAATGGGTCATTACCAACGGTCTGGGCAGTTACGGAGGTGGAACACTTACGGGAGGACTGTCAAGAACTCATCAGGCCTACCTGATTGCCAGCCTTCATCCCCCTATTGAAAGATATGTCACCTTAGAGATGATAAGCGACTGGCTGAAAGTGGAAGACGAAGGCTACGATCTTGAGACCAGTCAGCACCTTATAGACGGAAAGACGGTATATAAAAACGGTTACGAATATCTGACAGATGTGTCATATGATGGCACGATAGGCTTCAGGTACGCAATTAAGCACTTTACAATGCATAAGACCATCGCCCTGAAAAGAGAAACTAACACAGTTGTCATCGATTATACATTGAAAAACGGCAGCAAAACAGACGCAACGCTGGTCATGACTCCCTGGTTCAATTTCAGAGAGCACAATACCCTGACATCTGCCGAACAGGTTGATTTCTCCACGATTCTCACCGGAGATACCCTTTCGCTGGTTCCTTCCTCATATCCCAATGCAAGGATAGATTTTTCCGTAAGCGAAGGAACATATTTCGAGAAAGAAGATAAAATTGACCGTGATAGTCAGTTACAGATTGAGGTGGATTTGGAGACGGAAGGCCTCTGCAGCCACTATACTCCTTACGAAATAGAAGTATCCGTACCCTCACACTGCACAAAGCATGTATCCGTAGTATGCAGTGTTATCACTTCCGACAGTCTAAAAGGTGAAGGGCTTTTGCAGGCCGCATCCGACTGTATGGTAGCCTCAGATACGGCAAATCGCATAATATCAGCAGTAAACGAATACTATGATGCACTAATCGAGCAGGCCGGACACTCGGACGATCCCCTTTACAGCAGGCTCGTTCTGGATGCGGACCACTTTATTGTTAAAAGAGAGTCAACAGGTAAAAAGACCATCCTCGCAGGATACCCCTGGTTCACTGACTGGGGCAGGGATACAATGATGGCTTTCACGGGTCTTACCCTCTGTACACGTCGTTATGAAGACGCCAAAGAGATCCTTGAGACCTTTGCCGATTACCTGCATAACGGAATGATCCCCAATATGTTCCCGGATAACGGAGCAGAACCACTCTACAATTCAGTAGATGCTTCTCTGGGGTATTTCTTTGCGACATTCAAATTACTGATATATACGGAGAATGATCCTTATCTGTCGGACGAAGAAAAAGAATATTATCGGGAATTTGTAAAAGAAAAACTATATCCCGCACTTAAGACCATCCTCAAATCCTATATGGAAGGCACGGATTATAGTATATATATGCTTCCCAACGGACTTCTTCATGCGGGAAGCAATCTCGATCAGATAACATGGATGGACGTAAGGGTAGGCGACATGGTTGTTACTCCTCGTCACGGCTGTCCCGTTGAGATCAATGCTCTTTGGTACAACGCAATCTGTACGGTCAGTTATCTGGCTGACAGATTTGCCAACTCTTGCAGCGATAACAAAGATTATGTCCGTGATGCACTGCACTACGGAAGACTGGCCATAAGCGTCCGAGGAGCTTTCCTTGAAACCTTTTGGAATCCTCTCCTTAACTACTTCAACGACGTAGTTGACGGGGACGCCATAGATACTTCATTCAGACCCAACCAGCTTATTGCACTTGCCCTTCCCTTCAGCCGAAACATGGTTCCCATCACCATGAAACGCGCGGTGGTGGACAAGGCATATAAAGAACTCTACATAGGAACCGGTCTGCGTTCCCTGGGCGAAAAAGACCCCAATTATCACGGTCAGTACAGAGGTGCTTTAAGCAAGCGCGATCTGTCTTACCATCAGGGAACCGCATGGGCTTTTCTTATCGGAAGTCTGGTAACAGCTTACAAGAATGCCTACGGCAACAGATCCCAGGTGAAGAAAGAGCTTAAGAAGATTCTTGAACCTATCATACTTCATATGTCTGAAGAGAACTGCATCGGCGGAATATGCGAGATATTCGAAGGTGACAGTCCTCATAGCGGCAGAGGCTGTTATACTCAGGCCTGGAGCACGGGAGAAACACTTCGTGCATACAGTGAAGATATAGTTCAGTAAAAGATTCGAACCTGAATAAAGCATAAATAAAATAGCCATTTATTAAATTTATTTTTAATAAATGGCTATTTTCTATCTTCTGTATATATTGGCAAGTTGTCTTATCCAAGCGCTTCTTTCGGAATCAAGGCTTTCATGTCCCACTCTCCATTGCCAATTGCCGCCTATTGTGGACGGTGCATTCATTCTGGCATCATTGCCAAGTCCCAGAATATCCTGCATCTGCACGATAACCACATCTGCGCAGCTTCCGTATGCCAATCTTATCATTGCATCCGGAATATCTTTCTTATCCTCTATATTCAGATATTCATAGAGATAAGACAGTTTCGACTCGTCCCTGCTTTCCGCAAACCCCACCAGGGTCTCATTATCATGAGTGCTGGGATACACAATAAGATTCGAATTCTGATAGTTATGAGGAAGGTTATCATTATCCGTACCGGTATTAAATGCCATAAGCAGAATTCTCGTACATGGACATCCGAACTTTTCCACCAGTTTTTTTACTCCGGGCACGATGGTTCTCGGACCCGCATCATCAACTATCAGTTTTGCATCACCGCACACCGAATCAATGGCTTCCACCAGTTTTTTGCCCGGTCCCTTATGCCATTTACCCATGGCAGAACTGCTGCTTGAAGGATTGACGGCATAATATTTGACCATTCCTATAAAATGATCCAGTCGTATCACATCAAAAAGCTTTGAGGCTCTTCTTATTCTCTCTTTCCACCAGCTGTAATCATCGGCTTCCTGGGAAGTCCAGTTATAGACCGGATTGCCCCATATCTGACCTTTTTCGGAGAATTCATCCGGAGGAACTGCCGATACACTCTTAAGTTCACCGTTTTTCCCAAGTACAAAGAGGTCTCTGTGGGCCCATACATCCGCACTGTCATGGGCCATATACATGGGAATATCTCCGATTATCTGTATTCCACGCTGATTGGCGTAATTCTTCAATGCCGTCCATTGTCTGTCGAACTGGAACTGACAGAATTTGTAAAAATCTATCTCTTCCGAGTTTTTCTCTCTGTATTTACTTACTGCAGCCGGATCGCGATCTTTAAGCCCCTGCTCCCATTCCGTCCAGGTTGTTTCCTTATTGCTTTTGTGAAGGGCTCTGAAGAGAGCGTAATCATCCAACCAACTGCTGTTTTCCGCCAAAAAAGCCCTGTAGTCTCCATTATCTGCATCAAATCTCTTAAATGCCACTCTGAGAATTGCATACCTGTTCTCGTACATCTTGGAATAGTCGATGTCCGATTCATTGTCACCCCAGTCCATGGCTCTTATCTCTTCAGCCTTAAGAAGACCGATGGAACAGAGCTCATCCAGATCAATAAGATAGGGATTACCTGCACATGAAGACACAGGCTGGTAAGGGCTGTCACCAAAACCTGTAGGCCCTATAGGCAGAACCTGCCAGTATCTCTGTTTAAGGTCAGCAAGAAGATCCACGAATTTTACGGCTGCTTCACCCATGGTTCCTATACCGTAATGTGACGGCAAACTGGATATCGCAAGCAGTATTCCCGCTCCTCTTGTCAGACTTCTTTCTTTCATTCTATTACCTCAGTTTTAGAATAATTTCGTTGCCAATATCAATTTTATAGGTTATGATTAAGAAAGTCAAACAGGCTTATTGGGGGGCAAAATGGCTACAATAAAAGATATTGCAAACAAACTCGGAATCTCGGTCAGTGCAGTTTCAAAAGGACTTAACGGAGCAAGCGACATCAGTGAAGAACTTCGTCAAATGGTCCTTGATACCGCTGTAGAAATGGGATATTCCACTAAGAAATCAAGAAAAGAGGAACATCGTAAGCTCTGTATTTTCATAGAAAATATGGACTATGAGACTCCGGAGCAGTTCGGATACGATATCATCCTCGGATTCAGACAGAATGCAATCAAGCACAATTGGGATGTGGATGTAGTACCTGTTACTCCCACTTTTCAATTGCAGGAAAAATACGATACATATCTTTTGAAAAACGGCTATAGCGGTGCCTTTATCGTTGGTTTTTCCCTTCATGACGAATGGATGAACCAGTTCAAGAACACCACGATGCCTACCGTACTATTCGACAATCACGTCGAGAAAAACCCCAATGTATGCTGTATAGGAACAGACAATTACGAAGCTATCGATTTGGTAGTGGATCATTTATATAAGCTGGGACACAGGAAGATAGCTTACTTAAACGGCTCTCTTCATTCTATGGTAACCGAGCAACGTCAGGCGGCTTATTATGACAGTTTAAGAGCCCATGACCTTGATATTGATGAAGATCTTACGGCCTACGGCTACTTCGTTGCTGACAGTGCCAAGCATCATGTACCCGCTTTCCTTGAGGCCGGTGCCACGGCCATTGCCTGCGGTAATGACCTTATTGCTACCGGTGTATTGGCAGAATGCAAATTACGCGGGTTAAAAGTTCCCGAAGACATAAGTGTAGTTGGATTCGACGACCTGCCCCTGGCGGAAACAACGGATCCTCCTCTTACAACCATAAGACAGGACAGAGTTGAGCTCGGCAAGTGCAGTTACGTTATTCTCAATTCACTTACCAATCACATTGCCATAAGCAAAACACTTATGCGTCCCATTCTTATGGAGCGAAAATCAACCACGGTTGTTAAAAAATGATTTAATAAATAGACCTCCGAATGATATCATCCGGAGGTCATTTTTTGTTCTTATTCTCTTTTTATTCTTTCAATCTCTTTCTGCAACTCTTCCATCTTTTTCATTGCAGCTTCAAGATCCGCTTCTTTTTTACTTGCCGCAGCACTCGTTGATGTGCTCACCGTATCGTCGTCATCAAATACGCTGGGATCGATATCTATTCTGTAATCATCAGGATTATCGCTCATGTATTTACCCGAAGATGCGGCAGTCTTTCTCCTGTCGGCATCTGTCTCTTTAAGATCGAAAGCCGTTGCATTGGAACTCTGTCTGGGACGTCTCACAGCTTCGTCATCATAATCGGCTCTTGCGGGGCGACGTCTCACCGCTTCTTCATCGCAATCATCTCTTACGGGACGACGTCTTACAGGCTCTTCATCGTAATCGTCTCTTGATCTACGACGTCTTACAGGCTCTTCATCGTAATCATCTCTTACAGGGCGACGTCTTACGGGCTCTTCATCGTAATCATCTCTTGATCTGCGACGTCTTACAGGCTCTTCGTAATAGTCATCCTCGTCGTAATCGTCTTCATCATAGTCATCTTCTTCATAATAATCATCATCGTCTTCTTCATCCATCTTCTTGATGCTCTTAACGGTAGCAATAATGATTATAACGATTAAGAGTACAGCACCTACAAGAATCAGATAAGGCTTGATGCCTTCCTTTAAAGAACTGACATCCGCTTTCACTTCTTCCTTGACTTCCTCGGTACTTATCTGAGTGGAAGCCTCCGATTCCTCTTCAACTTCATCGTCATCTGCGATTTCTTCATCAATATATACGTAATCAGCTGATACATAGCCCTCTTGACCATAGTAGTCAACTTTGTACCATCCGCCTTCTTCTCCTAAGACAGTTAAACGGTCCCCCTCATTTACAGTTCCTATAACATCTCCGCTTTTGCTTGCTTCACTTCTTACATTGAGGCTGCTGGTATCAACAACTCCTACCTCCTTGGCATATATTCCGGAAGAATATGTAAGACTCACAAGAACTGCTGCCATCATCAATAAGCCTGACAGTTTTTTCATTTTTTCCTTCACCTTTTCCTTATTCATAATTTCATTATATTTACTTGGAAGTTATATCATTATCTTTAACTTTTGACAAGTACCTCTCCACCGATTCCCATACCACGACATCGGGATTGTATTCGTCCATAAGTGACATAGTAAAATCTTCCGTTCTTATAAAATGTGCCTCTCTGTAATATACCCTGGCAATGGGGATCATCATCTCACCGAAGGAATCTCCCACAATAAATATGACCTGGTCCCTGTAGAGATTATAATCTGCCGATGTAGTTACAAAATCATAATCTGTTTCTTTAAAATACTCTTCCACATTGGCTATCCTTGCCAGATCTCCGGAATAACCCGATTCTTCAGAGAAGAGTACCGTATCTATGCTTTCACTGTTACCGTAATATCTGTCAAAATATGTCTGCAGACCAAGAAAGGCTCCCATTCTGGTCCAATGAGTATCTGTTCTAAAATAAAGCTGATGTCCCTCTTTATTCGCTTCCAGCGCTTCCGTCATATCCAGATAATCAATCTGTCCTTCTTTTTCAAGACGATCGATAAGTTGAGAATAACGGGTGTAATTATTTTTCTTACCTACAGTATCCGGAAGGTATTCCGCATAGACGGATTCCTTATTGGGGATAAGCAAAACATTGAATTCCCGGCCCTGACTGTTCATCACTTCCTTGGCTTTTAACATATTGCCGTAGATTCTGTCCAGTTCCTCTTCAGTGTAAAGATTGCTGCCCTTATAGTCCTTTATAGGTGCACCGTCTGTAGTTGTTTTGTAAAACAGCCATCCCTCTTTACCTAAAAGCACCTGGGTCGATTCCATATATGTTCCGCCCGACAGGAACTTTGTCAGAGCATAGTTGGCTTTTATGACAGGCTCTTTAAAGGGATTGGCATCCACAAAAGCATTGACGCCGTCATGGATGAAAGCGTCCCATCTTACCTTCCATGTAATATCATCCCAGTTCTCTTCCTCAGCTGCGAATTCATCTCCTCCTTCCCCACTCATGGAATCTTCGGATGGAGTTAACTTCGCGATAATGGTTCCGAGAGGTATTACCGCAAGCAAACATATGAATAATATTGTAATAATAGTGTTTCTTGTCTTCATCAGAAATTAAAATATATAAATGGGCTGTACGCCTTGTTGACTATATAAGTCACTGTTACTGCGGAAGCCAGTATCAATATAAGCGCGTAGCCTATGTTCCACACTTTGCTGTCTCTGTACTTTTCTTCCAGTTTGGGAAGTATGGGAAGTGATCCCAACACTGCAATAATGTAATACACAAGATTCTGCTTAATGTAGGCCCATGTGGACAGATCAGCGGCACAATCGGCTCCCACAAAGAACATTCCCTTAATATATGTTATTGCATCTCCCAGGTTGTCGGCTCTGAATATGACCCAGGCAAGACACACTGCCACAAGAGTATATATGTGTCCCCACCATTTCTCGTTTTTTGACAGGCCCGTGAATTTCTCAATCAAGAGTATTACGAAATAAAAGAGTCCCCAGACCATAAAAGTCCAGTTCGCACCGTGCCATATTCCGGTCAGAAGCCAGACTATGAAGAGATTGAATACAAGCCTTCCTTTTCTGACTCTGTTACCTCCCATAGGGATATAGACATAATCCCTGAACCAGGATGACAAAGAGATGTGCCATCTTCGCCAAAATCCCGTCACGCTGGCCGCAACATAAGGATAATTGAAGTTCTCATTGAACTCAAACCCAAACATCTTTCCGAGACCTATTGCCATATCGGAATAGGCACTGAAATCAAAGAATATCTGTAAAGTGTATGAGATTGCTCCAAGCCAAGCCATGGATACGCTGCCCATATAGCGGTCAGCTCCTATGAGTTCAAAAGCCGCATCGGCAACTATGGCCATATTGTTGGCTATTATTACTTTCTTAACAAGTCCCCTAAGGAATCTCTCTACTCCCCTGCCAAACAGTTCAAAGGACTCTTTTCTCTCTCTTATCTGCTCGGCTATTGTGGAATATCTTACTATGGGGCCGGCGATCAGCTGTGGAAAGAAGGAGATATACAGGCCCACATAAAGGGGATTGGTCTCCGCATTTGCCTTCTTTCTGTACACGTCCACCACATAAGATATAGCCTGAAAAGTAAAAAAAGATATTCCTATAGGGAGAGCAATCTCCGGCACCGGAATGTCCGTATGCAGGAATCTGTTCAGCTGAAGCACTGTAAAATTGCTGTATTTGTAATAAGCAAGAACCGCAAGATCCAGTATTATGCCCAGTGCAAGAACTATTCTGCAAAGAAGAGGACTGTCATCGAATATATCCATGGTGAGTCCCGCAAAGTAATTGATTAGAATAACAATAAGCATAAGGAAAACATATTCCGGTTCACCCCAGGCATAAAAATACAGACTGGCGATAAGCAGAAATATGTTTTTAAGCAGCGTGCTTCGTCTGAAAACACCATAATATAGAATTAATACGACGGGTAAAAATACCCACAAAAATTCCTCGCTTGGAAAAAGCATCTCTCACTCCCGTTAATCCATTGCCATAAACAGGAATGAATTGTCTGCCAGATGATCATTTTCATAATCCGCGTTACAAACATAGAACAGGAGGCCCTTATAACTTACGGGAACCTGTACTGTCTCTGTAACATATGATATATATTTGCCCGGTTCCGAAGCCGGTGTCGGTGTAGGAGTAGGCGTCGGTGTGGGCGTAGGTGTTGCGCTTGGTGATGCACTGTCTGTTGATGTCGTCGTAGTCGTAGACGCAGCAGCAGCTTCGGTTGCTGCCGGTGTCACTGACGGAACTGCAATCTCCGTAGAGAATGCCTGAGTTGCGGCCACTTTTTCACGTGTACCGTCGGAATAAGTAATATAATCCGTCTGTGCATATTCATCAAGGCCCATGTATACGTCCGTATAGCCCCACATTACACGGCAGGGTCTGTCCATGGTGAATCTCACCTTCACCTGTCTCCATTCATATCCTTCTTTGTAAGCATGGCTGGAATCGGAATCGAACTTGTCATAGTTCATAACAGTTACGGTTCCTCTCGCAAGATCGGAATTGTAACCGGTAATTGTCGAATAATCCGACTCTGTTCCCATAATCAGATTGTAAGTAAAGTCTTTCTTGCTTGTATAAGGCGTAAGAGCCGTTCCTTCGGTTGCTCCGCATACGGCACATGTTCTGGGGCCGTCATAATTGGCTGCAATCCATGTGTGTCCCACGGTACTTCCTTCGGTAAGTCCGCAGACAGCACAATGCTTAGGCTGAAGACATGTAGCCTCTATCCATACGTGAGGTGCTGTTTCACCCATTACCGCTCCGCAAAGAGTACATGTACGAGGATACATACAGGTTGCTTCCACCCAGTTATGTTCAAGGGCCTCTCCTTCTGTTGCACCACATACCACGCATCTCTTTGGATGCTCGCAGGTTGCTTCCTCCCATGTGTGACCAAGCGGTTCTCCTTCTGTCTTTCCACACTTCACACAAGTCATCGGAGTCGTGCAGGTTGCAGGCATATATTCATGCTGCAGACAACATCCGGACAACATCGTCATCATTAGTAAAATTGATACAATCGAAACAATCTTCTTACGCATTTTCTTCCATAAACCTTATAAATTCATCTTCAGGCATAGCCTGCATATATTCAAGTTCTCGTTTGATATTGACTCCCTGAACATAGTCAATGTCCAATTCCTTAATCTTATCAAGAACGTCAACAGATCTCACACCTTCAATTGACACGGTCTTACCCATCTCTTTCATCATCTTGACCGTATCTTTTAAAACCGTCATCATCTTGGAATCTTCAAGATTCTCGACAAATATCTCATTCAGCATCACCTGTTCGAAGGGAAGGCTGATAAGTCTCTTCATGTTGGAATAGCCCATACCGTAATCCTTAATGGCAAATCTTACGCCGGATGTATGAAGCTTTCTGACATTTGAATCAACAACGGCAGGATTGACATCTGCCGCACTCTCTGTTATCTCAAAGCAGAGATTGTCGGGTGCAACAACATAGTCCTCCAGAAGGACCGTTGTTTTTTCCACAAGATCACTCTCCAGGCA
Organism: uncultured Lachnospiraceae bacterium; assembly: GCA_902779505.1. Lineage (GTDB taxonomy): Bacteria > Bacillota > Clostridia > Lachnospirales > Lachnospiraceae > Colinaster. Next base: position 7,801 of record CACZBZ010000018.1, on the reverse strand, counting down.
GTTGACGGGAGAAAGTGGCGTCGCAATATATTCGAGGCCGTATCTGTCCTTGTCTATAACAGCTAAGAACCTGATCACTGCCTCAAGTATGCAGTCCCCTATATCATGGATGCTTCCGTCCTGCTCGGCATAAGGCAGGAAAATATCCTGATGGATATAGCCATACTCCGGGCTGTTGATTACCGGAATAGCCTCCGCAGACACGCATTTACCCTCTTTAAGAGAATAGACAGGCTGATAGAGCAATTCTATCTGATGTTTTTCAAGTGCCTCTCCTATTATACTCTTTATATTGTTGCGTATGAGAAAAATCTTATCATTTTTATACTCGGAATAAACAAGTATATCCTTGCCTTCAGGCATAAGGTGATGGAAGGTTATTCCAATATTGTACAGAGACGGGAAGTCCTTCAGGTCTTCAGGGAATCTGGCCACAAAAAGCACCGTTTCCGGAAATATTTCGAATCCTTCTATCATATGCTTCTCTGAGAATGTCTTCTTGATTGTTTCCGCAGTTTCCAAAGCTTTATCAAGATTTTCCCCCTCTATGACGCAGGCATAGAGGCAATTCTCCAAATAAAATATATCCGCAACAATCTTCTCTGAATTCACTATATCGCTGAGGCTTTCCGTCTGCTTGCGAACGAATTCATTATAAAGCTGCTGTCCGAGATATATATTGATGTTTTTATAATTTATTACCTTAACAAGTACCACTACAACCGGTTTGTTTGTAGCAAAATTCTTACTGACTTTTTCGATTCCTGCGTTGTATTTTATGGCTCCGGTTATGGGATCTATCTGATTCTCCGTTCTTTTTACCATAACAAGATAAAATGTAAGTCCTATGGTCATGGCGAAGAGTTCAATAAGGATATACCCTGTAACGAGCTCCGTAATAACACCCGCTACCACAATAACATATATCAGCCCGATGACTATGACCTTGTCTCCGCTTATGACCTTGTTGTAATAGATGATCTGGAGAAAACCCCATATGGCAAAAACAATCTCTATTGCAAATATTACATACATCCAGGGACCGCGGACATAACGGAGATCCGCTGTGATCTCAAATGCATTAAGAGCCCATCCGTTAAGAGCGATTATGGCAAATGCAACTGCAAGTGCCAGTCTCCAGTATATGACCAGGATCTTCTTAGACTTATATATATGCCATATATCTACTGCGGCATACACATAATGCACAAAAAGCGGCACGATAAGCGTGTGACCGATAAGATATACATAATTGCCGATATACATTAACAGTCGGGCATTCTCAGAAGGCTGAAGATTACCGCAATATCCCTCCAAAAGGTCGCCTAATGACGCAATAAGAATACTCAGTATAAGCCTGAACAATATTCCGTTTGCTCTTCCTCTGTATTGCCTTCTCGCAATCGTCGATATAAGGAATACCAACAAAATCAAGATGGCGGCTACATCAAAATAAATAACGTATTTCATCTATAGCTCTGAGCCTTTCTTTTACACACTTCCATTACTTTTTTTGATAAATTTCAGGAATTCCGCCTCGGGAAGCGGTCTTGAGAAATAATATCCCTGAATATAATCGCAACCGAGCTCGACAAATTTGTTGAACTCTCTCTCTTCTTCCACACCTTCCACCAGGATCTTCATGCCCATATCCTGAAGCATGTTCACGGTGTTGCTTATAGCCACCCACATCATCGGATTGTCCATCTCATCCACAAGGGATTTGTCCAGTTTGACAATATTTATAGGCAGCTCCGTTACTCTCTTGATATTTGAATAACCTGTTCCGTAATCGTCCAACGATAAGGAGATTCCCGCCTCCACCAGTTCCTTGATGTTTCTGCCGGAGGTCTCCGTATCATAGGCAACGGCCGTCTCTGTTATCTCAAGATTAATCTGCTTTACATCAACGTGGTATTTATCAAGTATTCCTATAATCTTTCGGCTCAGATTAGCTTCAACACACTGGGCAACCGAAAGATTGATCTCAATATAATCAAGACCTAGTAAGTTAAAATCACTGGCCGAAATAAATCTGCATACATCATCAAGAACAAAATCACCTATCTGGTGGATCGCTCCGCTTTCTTCGGCAGCCGGAATAAAGAGTCCCGGAGATATCATTCCGTACTTCTCATCAAAAAGTCTGATAAGTGCTTCGGCCGAAGTGAATCTCTTTTCCTTAACGGAATATATGGGCTGATAGAACATCTCGAATTTGTTATTGGCTATTCCGTTGTTGATTATTTCATCTACGCCGTTAGCCACCTTGAATTCTCTTGTGTTCGCTATATCCGTAAGAACGATGACTCTGTTGGAATCATCTATCTTTTTATGGAAGTTGGTTGCAAAATTGATAAAAGAAGCCTGATTGTCAATATCTTCCGGATATCTTACCAAACATACCTTAGGTTCCAGTGCCACTTCCATCTGCCTTATTTTCATCGGCTCCTGCATATATGCCAGAACGATTCGTCCCGCATCCAAGAGCATTTCGTATCTCTCAGCCTCAGTGACTACGGCAAATGCCGCGTGATCTATATAATATACTTCATGATATATTCCGAGTATTTTACATATCTGGGCAAGCTTGTCTCCGATTCTCCTTAAGAGCATGGAATAAAGATTGAGGCCCAGATTGTTCCTTATGTCTCCGCTGTTTGTGAATTTTATCAGTAGGACACTTATGGGGCGTTTACCCTTGCTAGCCTTGGATATCTCATCTAAGAAAGAGCTGTAGTTGCGCGAATGAACAACCATATCCATCATCTCTTCCGGTCTCTGAAGCTCAACCGCAAGGATCAACATCTGAAGGGTAGATGCGAATATCTCAAACCTGAGATTCGGCCAAAACAGCTGTGCCACAATCGCAGCCACATTGACAGGCAGGATTGAGAACAGCAATATTGTAGTCCTGCGTGGAACAAGATTCCTGTATCTGATGATAAAGAATATAAGCCATACAAAATAATACAGTGCTATGGCATACAGGATCCACATCCACTCTCCCCTTTGATAGATAAAATTCTCATCAAAATAGAAAATCTTCTTGTGAAAAGAATTGGTTAGCAAAAGGATAAGTTCAAATGTATACGGAAGATTCAGTGCCAGATTGACAAGTCGGTTCTTGGTTATTTTGTGCCATATTCCCATTACCGAACACGTATACAGAATATAAAGAAGCAATGTGAAATTACGCAGAATAAAATACAGAAGATTAAGAGTGTACTGAAGATAATAATTGTACGCACTTACCGCGAAATAAGATCCATATGCTTCGGTCAAAATATCCAGTTCTGCCGTAATAAGCAGTACCAAATTAAGTCCGAGGAAAAGACTGCTGCTTCTTCCCTTGGTAAGTTTTCTTACAATAAGTGCACCTGCAATAGCCAAAAGTGCAACTATTGAACTGAAATCAAAAAAAAGATTTACTTTCATATCCGCCCTCTTACACCGGTAATTCTTATGCTTATAGAACCCCACTGTTAACTTTTATTATAACAAAAAAAGGCCCGTGGTATCAAGCACGGGCCTCTCTTTTTATAGTCCATTAAAAGCTGTATTTATTTGTTTTATACAGTGAATGTATCAACCGTATTCTTAAGCGAAGATATACTCTCTACAACCTCTCCCGCTTCTCCTGACACGGTCTCACTTGCGGAAGTAATCTCAACAAGATTATCGTTGACAGAGCGAACGGCAACGTTAACTTCATCCTGGGATTTTGCAATCTCTTCAAGAGTTCCCGATACCTGTCTGATAGAAGCTGAAATATCTTTTGAAGATGTTCCGATTTTACTACTTACCCTAGCATAGTACTCTGCATCTTCCATGTACTGTCCTGCCATGGTCTCCAAACTTTCGTAGTCCTTCATTACTGTACTGTTGATGAATTCGAGTACACTGATACTCTCTTTTGAAAGCTGATCAACGTTAGCCATTACACGACCTGTAAGATCGTTAACTTTCTCTATCTCATTGTTTGTGCTCTGTGACAACTGTCCGATCTCGGAAGCAACTACAGCAAAGCCTCTTCCCGCTTCTCCTGCTCTGGCCGCTTCAATAGATGCATTTAAAGCTAAGAGATTGGTCTGTCCGGCAATAGACTGGATTGCATTTGATACTGTCTGTATCTCTTCAATGATCTTGGCACCTTCTATAGCCTTTTCAAGCTTTTCTCTGCTTTCTTTTGCAATACGCACTGCGTTATTCTTGTTATCTATAACAGTCGGAACCATCTTGCCGACTTCTGCATGAGTATCCTTTGCTCTTTCAGCCATTGTGCCGGCTTCTTCGGCAAGTGACTCAATGGAAGCAGACACGCTGCTGCATGTTGAACCGATAGACTGAATGCTGTTGGTCTGTGTTTCGATATTGGCGCCTGTCTCCTGCATAGCAGCGCTGATAGTCGCAATATTGTCATTCATCTGTCCAATCTTGCCATTTGCATTGGACATCTTTTCTGCTATATATACAGATTCCTTCTTGGTTCTTCTGATAGTATCCACGAACTGATCCATCAGGGTATCAATAAGGTATCTTATCTCTTCAGATTCTGTTTTGAACTCTTTGGCATCATTATCCGACAACATCTTTTCCTTAATGAATACTTTAAGTTCATCCACAGGCGAAAGCTGTTTCTTGATAAGAATACTCAGCGATATAATTACGGCTGCGATAGATGCCGCAAGGAAAAAAATACATGTCACAATAAGTGTTGTCAAAGTAGAAAGCACTACTCCATTGGGAACAGCCGTTATGAACGTCCATCCGCAAGAATCAACATCACATGACGCAAACATGCTCTTTACACCGTTATAATCTTTTTCCGTGATTACTTTTCCACCCGGATTCTGTGCAACAGTGGCAATCTTAGGCAAAACATCGCTCAAAGCAATTGCCTTGTCTTCGCCGGGAAGATAATCCGCATTGGGGTGACTTACAAAATTACCTGAAGAATCAATTAAAAAACCGTATTCTCCGTTACCGGTTGAAGCTGCACTCACAGCCTCATCTATTGTATCAAGAGTGTAATCCGCGCCGACAACAGCTATCAGCTTATTATCAACATAAATAGGCGAAGCAACCGTCACACACATTCCACCAATCAACACATCCATATAAGGATCCGTAACAACAGTAGTCTGAGCTTCCTGTGCTGCCTTATACCATCCTCTGGCAGTAGGATCGTATCCTTCCGGCGTGGTTGCATTAGGATCTGACTGAATGAACATCTTGTCCGTTGTACCGACATACAGGTTCAACAGATTGTTTCTTCCTGCTCCAAAACCGCTGACTATGTGCTGTACCTGTGCTTCTGTAAGGCCTGTAGTCTCAGCAACTCCGGCAACACTTAATGCAACACCTTCTGTCATGGTTTTCTCGGAAGCAAACCACTCATCAATCTTACCTGCTGCAACAGAAGCATCCGTCTGGAGTAATTTTTCCGAATCGGATGTAAGTCTTGCAACTGATATTGCTAAAACTCCTACGCTCAGAAGCAGCATGGCAGCTGCCATCACAAGGCTTACCCACAGCATAAGCATTCTTTTAATGGTTCTTTGTTTAGTCTTCATTACTATCTCCTTTTACACTTATTTTTATATAAGAATACATCATAATTTAGCGTGGTAAAAGACTAAATTTTCAATTTTTTAATTCAATTTATTTTATCTCCCTGATTGCCTGTCTTACATCTGCCTCGAATTCTTCCAGATGTCCCGATTTTTTAACGTGCGTGCCGATTATCTCCGTAACGTCGGATACGGCAATAAAGGTCGATGAATCGAGTTCATCGATTATAGCCTTAAGCTGTGGAATCTCAAACATAGTCAACACGCAATATAAGATTACTTTTTTACCGCTGACCAGTCCTTCACCCTCAATAATAGTGACGGTTCTTCCCAGTTTATTGTATATCTGCTCCGCAACATAAGTTGCGTCATCGGTAATAATCATTGCCGCTTTTGCCTGATTTAATCCGTTCTCAACAATATCCAGAATCTTGCTGGTAATGAAGTAAGTCTGTTGAATATATGATTACATTAAATATGAGAACAGTCTGCCCCACCGGCCACTTAAATTTTCTGTGGAGAAGGATTGCCACTGTCTCCGTACCGTCAAGGCATCCACCGAATCTGATTACAAGACCGACTCCCGCTCCCAGGATCACGCCGCCGAAGCATACCGCCAGCAGTACTTCATGAGTAACGTTGGCAATAGGTTCAAATATCTTAAGAGCAAGTGAAAAGGCAATCATGGCATAAGATGACTTAATGATAAATCGATATCCCATTTTACCGGCGCCTATGATAAGAAAAGGTATATTAAGCACAATGGTCAATATACTCAAAGAAATGCCTGAAAGATTATTGATCATGATCCCAACACCTATGATTCCGCCATCAAGAATAGTGTTGGGTACAAGAAATTCCTCTATAGCAAAAGCCGCAATAAAAGCGCCCATAGTTAACATAATGTAGTCAAAGACTGTCCTAAGAATTCTCCTCTTATCCATTTCATTATCTCCGTAAAATCAATTGCCCGATTTTAAATCTTTAAGAGCATTGAATAGCTCTATATCAGTTGCGGTTACTTTAAGATTAGTACTGAGCGGGGTACCGTCGGGATCAGTAACAATAATCTCTATCACAGTTCCCTCCTGGATTCCTCTCTTATTAACCGCTTTAAGGAATTTTGGAAACATGGGATGATTGTTCGTAAAAGTATCCCACATTTTCTTTAATTGAAAAATCATCTGAAGATTGTCCATTTTTCTACTCTCCGTAAACATGAATATTTATCGATTTAACAACATTTCGACAGAAAATATAATACCATCGCTGTTAAATATTAGAAAGCCCGTAAATCAAAGACTTACGGGCTTTTATCTGCCTCAGACCGGACTTGAACCGGTACGGTATCGCTACCGCAGGATTTTAAGTCCTGTGCGTCTGCCAATTCCGCCACTGAGGCAAAAGTGGGACCAATAGGGCTCGAACCTATGACCCTCTGCTTGTAAGGCAGATGCTCTCCCAGCTGAGCTATGATCCCTCAAATATTAATCTATCAAATTCGATTGTAAAAAACAATCGTAACACCTATGCAGGTGTTACGACCCAGACGGGACTCGAACCCGTGACCTCCGCCGTGACAGGGCGGCGCTCTAACCAACTGAGCCACTGGGCCAAAAGTGGATCTGCGGGGACTCGAACCCAGGACCGACCGGTTATGAGCCGGTTGCTCTAACCAACTGAGCTACAGATCCATAAAATAAAAAAGCCGATGATCGGACTCGAACCGATAACCTGCTGATTACAAATCAGCTGCTCTGCCAATTGAGCCACATCGGCACAGATCTATTCGAACATCGCTTTCTCTTAACTGACTCCAACGGGAATCGAACCCGTGTTACCGCCGTGAAAGGGCGATGTCTTAACCGCTTGACCATGGAGCCAAACTTATCACCTTTCCAGGCGATTATTTCCTGTCGAACGTTTACGTTCGACCTTTTGGCAATTTTTCTTAGCGAAGGTGCCTTTGCACCGAGCTTTAGAAAAATCCAAAAGTTACTCCCCGAGTTGGGTTTGAACCAACGACCCTCCGGTTAACAGCCGGATGCTCTACCGCTGAGCTATCGAGGATTATTTCAGCCTTAAAAACTGAATACCGAAAATCAAATATTCTAAATTCTATAAGTTTTGTAAGTTAAGCCCTCGACCTATTAGTAACCATCAGCTGAACATGTTACCATGCTTACACCTTGGCCCTATCTACCTTATCGTCTTTAAGGGGTCTTACG
>CACZBZ010000017.1 GCA_902779505.1 uncultured Lachnospiraceae bacterium | reverse complement strand
GTAAGAACGCTTGATACAACGGTAAGAGCAGATTCCGTAATCTCCATCCAGCTTTCAGCATCGGGAATATTCTTCTCGTAATACTGTGTTACCTGAGACACGTTGGAACGAAGTCTGAGAGCTCTGATGGCAATAACGGGATCATCCGAAGGTCTGTTTATCTTCTTCTGTGTAGACATCTGGTTGTTCAGTGTATCCTGAAGTACCTTGTTTGTATTGATATTGTTAATGGAATTTTTCTGAATAACTTTTGTTGTAACTCTCATGTCAATCCTCCATTCGGGATATCACGCTTATACTCCGGTCTCAAGGATAAGTCTGTCATATACTTCCGTAAGAGTCTGAATCATCTTGGAAGCCATTGTGTAAGCATTCTGGTACTTGATAAGGCTTACTGCCTCATCGTCATTGTCAACACCCGAGATTGATATTCTCTGGTTGTCGATTGCATTGCCTATATTGGTGTAATTCTTCTTGAATACCTGTGCATTCTTGGAATTAAGTGCCACGTCCGAAAGCACGCATGTCAGGAATTCCTGAGTTGCAGCTCCTCTGTAGCTGGCAATCTTCTTATTGGTTGCCAAATCCACAAGTCTTGATACATTATCGTATGCGTCGGTTCCTGCCGCCTGATCTCTCTTTGTTCCCAGAAGATCCGCATCGGATGAAACAGCTGTAAGTATGTCGAAGTTGGAAGCTGTCAGCATATAATATGTATCATCGTCTTTGTTAAGGGAAACAGCGAATCCTGTTGTAGGAGTGAATACTCCGTCAATATCATCGGCAAACGTCTTGTAAGCGGGTCCGTCAAAAAGATACTGGTCTGAATCTGTGGCATGATTGGCAACAAAGAGATCCACACCGGGCTCTCCCTTAACATTGTATCCATCCTTAAGAATGGAATTGAATGCATTGGAGAATATTCTTACCCACTCATTTAACTGTTCCTGATAGAACCTGATTGTTCTTGCTCTCATCTATCCAGAAATCATAAGTAACATTGCCGCTTGCATCCCTGTTATATGTCCAGTCCGTGTAATAGAACTCTTCGTTTCCGAGAGTGATAACTCCACCCGTGTTGGAGAGTTTACACTTGTCCATATCCTTAAGATAATCTTCCGTAACGGCTACGGTTATCTTCTTACAGCCTTCATTCTTGCTGCCTACAGGCTCTGATGTAGATGAAACAGCAGTTACGATTCCTGTGAAGTTCTCGGAATTGTTACCGTCTCTCATCTGGATAAGGCCTTCAAGCTCTCCGCCCAGTGATGCGTTGTAAAGATTGAATTTATCACCAAGGGCGCCTGTGTTCTTATTTGTGATCCAATATACATCGTATAGACCGTCTATATCGGACTGATTGACTTTTTCTTCACTTGTACGTGCTATACATGCAAGAGTATTGTAATCATCGGTATCAACGAGAGTAAGGCCTCCGGCTATCTTAAGTATGAACTGATGACCGCCTGTCTCTCTGTCGGGATCGTTGGTATCCACAATGGGATATTCCTGAGCATCTATCTCAACTACAGCAGACAGCTGGTCGAGAAGAAGAGATCTCTTATCTCTGAGTTCATTAGCTTTTGATCCCGAAAGCTCGATAACGTTGATCTGCTTATTAAGCGTTGCAATCTCGCTGGCTAAAGAGTTAATTTCGTCTATTTTTAACTTAATCTCGGAATTGACATCCTTCTGTACCTGTTCCATGGAACTTGCCATAGATCTGAAGTATTCGCAAAGGTTGCCGGCAAAGCCCACGAACTGGCTCTTTGTTGAGTCACTTGCAGGGTTCTTCTTAACTTCCGCAAGAGCATCCATCATCTGCTGGAATACTTTTGAGAAGCCTTCGATAGTGGAATCATCTTTGAAATAATCCTCTATCTGAAGCATGTAATACTCTTTCATCTGGTATTCACCGGTCTTGGTGTTGTTATGCCAGTATTTGCTGTCATAGAATTCATCGTGAATACGCTCGATTGCTATGGTGTCAACACCGGCACCGGCACATCCGTATGTGGTGAAAACTCGAAGAGCTTCAGATGCCTGGGATACCACCTGCTGACGGCTGTAGCCTTTTGTCTCGGCGTTGGATATGTTGTTTGCAGTTGTATTAAGTGCGGCGTTGGCATTGAGCAAACCCGTATATGCTGTATTTAATCCAAAAAACTGTGAAGGCACGGCTCTTCTCCTTTCTAAATGTTCCGGATCTTACTGTTAGTGACCCAGGGTGTTGATGATATGTTCAAGCATCTCATCAACTACATTTATATATCTTGATGATGCATTGTATGCATTCTGGAACTTTATCATAAAAGTAAGTTCTTCGTCGTCCGATACGCCGATGATCTGCTCTCTCGCCGAATCGGTTGAGTTAACTGTTTTTTCCTGGCTGTCTACTATGGATTTGTAGACATATCCGGAATTGGCAACCTGACTTACCAGGTCTCCGTAATAATCAATGAAGGAAGATTTCTTCTTAACGTTGGGATTAAGGGTTGTATCTTCTTTTTCAAAAGCATCCTTAAGCTTCTCCATTGTTGTGTAGTCCACCGAATTGTCGGCAAGTACGAATCCAAGCAATGTAGGCTGTCTTAAGAGCTTAACATTGATCTGCATATTTGTTGTTGTGTAAAGCGATTCATTGACATCGGGGTCTTCAGTATTGTAATCTACATTGTATTTTCCCAATGTATCCATATAAGGCGCATTTCCATATCCGTCAGACGCTATCTTCTGGAATACCTGGATGGGATTGCCATCGTCATCAAGAAGATATGTACTTGTGGGATTGAGTTCCTTGGCTGCTATAGCCGCATCGTAAAGGACCTTATTAATGGTTGTTGCTATATTGTGAGTAAGCTGATCGAATTCAGCCATAACGTTCATACATACGGACTGTGATACTTCATTGACATATCTGCCGGGTAAGAGGTCCGTGTAATCGGCCTTGTGATCGCCTCTTGCCAGAAGTCTGGACTTCAGACCGCCTATATCTGTATTCAGATCCGATGATATCTGTCTTGTAAGATCGAATACTTTTGCTTTTTCCACCTCTTCTTTGGAATATATTTTCTTGCCATTCTCGTCGTAGGTGAATTTTGCGTTCTTTTCCCAGAAGGGTGTATAAAAACCTGTCTTAGGGTCTTCGTAGGCAAGTATCTTGTATGCCACTTCACCCCTTACCAGGTCTTCTCCTTCAAGCTGAACCCATATGGTATTGTCTATATCTTCCGAATAAGATATTTTTGCAAGTCCTGCAAGTTCATCTAAAAGGGCATTTCGTGTATCTCTAAGGTCGTTGGCCTCTTCGAAGCCACCACACTCTATATTTCGTATCTGGTCGTTGAGATCCTTAATCTGCTGTGCTATATCATTGATTCGATCCACATCAGCGATTATGGACTCGTTCATACTGATCTGATAATCACACAGACCGTCGTATACGGATTTTGATCTGGCGAGGAACTCCGAACATCTCTCAATGAAAAGGCCCTGTGTTACGGCACTGTTAGGCTCTTTTGCCAGTTCCTGAACCGAATCCCACAATTCATCGATTGCTTCTTCAAAGGATTCGCCGTTCATCTCATCAAGAAGATTCTCAATCTCTTCAAGCGCATCTGTAGACACCTGATAAAAACCAAGTCTTCCTGACTCCATTCTATATGTAGAGTCTAAAAATACATCTCTTACTTGTCTTGTTTTGGAATAAACTACACCGAGACCTACCTGCTGATTGGACACAGCCTTGTAGTCGGTTCTGATGGTGTTGTACGAAGCAGTACCTGTCAGTATCTGCTGACGCACGTATCCGGTGGTACCTGTGTTAGATATGTTATGTGCAGTTGTATTCAGTGAATTCTGACTTGTCTGAAGTCCGGAAACACCGACATAAAAGCTTCCCATTAACGGCATAACGTATTACCCCTGGATGTTAATCTACTGTTTAGCGTCAAAAGCTCCGTCGTTGGTTCCCATGTAGGTTCCGGCACTATAAGCCGAAGCGTTATAGTTGGCTGTCTCCGGAGCTGTCTTATATGCTTTGAGAACATTCAGATCGAACTGTACCATCTCAAGAGAAGATTCGATTAAGAGTTTGTTCTGCTCATTCACTCTCTTCATCTGTGCAATGGTATCTGTAAGATCGTCATAGACTGCTGCCAGTCTCTTCTGTTCCGCCGGCCTTTTCTTAAGCATATCGATAAGGTCAGCAAGCTTAAGGCTATCAACATCCTTGTTAATAACGTTTGCTATGTCTTTCATATTGATCTCTCTTTTGCGATCAAGATGATTAATTTTGTTGACTACCTCCTGCTCATCCTCCGTGATTCGCTGTAAGGCGTCAAGATCAGCGCTGATGATAATCGGGGTCTTCTTCATGGACAGGTCAATGAGTTTTTTGTACTCATTATTAACCTCTTCAAGATTGATCATCAATTCTTCCATTAAGCTGGCCACCGAATTATCCTCCTGTTAAAATGCGCTGTAGCGGGCAAATAACTTCTCTGCAAAGCTCTCTGCGTCAACATTGTAACTTCCGTCATCAATACGTTTCTTAACAGATGCTACAAGGTCTTCACGAATATCAGATGCATTGGCAACTGCCTGCTTTGCTACCTGGATATCCTTGCCCACACTGGAGATCTGTAACTGATCAAGAAAGCTCTTGCTTGTCTCCTTTTTCAGTTGTTTGGTGCTGTTGTTGTTGTATAACTGCTGCACCTGGTTATATGCTTCAATACGCATAACTTCCTCCTTTTTGTGCTTCCCGGCACAATGGACTATTACTTTGTTTCAATATGTTTATCGGTATATTTCCAATATTCTTTAGCCCAAAATGAAAAATATTTTTAAAATCGCGCAAAAGCGTGACATCAGTCACGCTCTTACTTTTCCCCCGTATCACATAAAAGGATTCTTCCTGAAATAAGACAGGCTTATCATGCCCATACCCATACTGCTGGCAACGGACACGGACGCTTTGTGGATCATTATCTTATCATCCCGGAAATAACCGCTCAGTTCGTTCCTTGCGTATTCTTCCTGATGCGGCGACAGTCCCACATGCTCGAATATGATGGCAGAATCTTCCGCAATCCTGCTCTTATTTATCATCGAATACATAATATGCTTATGTATAACCGCATTAATGCCTCCTGCCATACCCATGGTAACAATAAGCTGATTGTTGCTCAGGTGCATAACGGGTCTCAGCCTGAATAAAGTAAACAGTCCGGCCTGAACAGGCCTCAAAAGCGCATTGTCCCTGATTTTGTTCGGAGTCGGCATGATAAAGTTGGTATCCGTGTACTTTCTCAGTTCCGACAAATCTTCATATATCTCATCGGCAGTCTTACCGTCACGCACCCACTGGGCACCCTGAAGAGCAAGCAGAGCAAGTCCGCCCGATACCTGATTGGAATCTATGACTCTTACATGTGCAAAGCCTTCCGCCGCCCTTGATGCATTGGCAAAATTGCGCATTACTCTTCCACCGACGCATAAGTGGATTACCTCCTGACTTTCCGACAACTGGCTGCCGAAGAACTCCTCGTATTCCTCTACGGAAGGAGGTTCCGGACAGAGTTTCCTGTCCTCTCTTACCAGATAATCCGACAGATTGTTGGAATCCACTTCCAATGTATCTATAAATCTTGCATCGCCCTTCCTAATATAAGAATACATGATGTCAATATCATTATCTTCGGCAGTATTTCTCGGAATATCACCGGTACAATCCACCGTTATCCTGACACTTCTCTTATGAGTTCTTATGTTGCGGGCAACAAGCTCCTGACTGATTTCCAGTACATTATCTTTCCTGTATTCCACATACTCGGGAGGCAGGCAATCGACTATAGCCTTTTCAAGGGTAACTCCGTCTATGGGCTTATTGACTATCTTGTTGAAGCCCATGCCCTTATCGGTGATGTTATTGGAAGATATCTCCACGCCCGTAAGGGCAATGATTGCCGAATCCTTGCATCTTCCGCCTTCCTGTTCACGTATGGCACGCAAAGTGTCCACACCGTTCATATCGGGCATCATATAGTCAAGGAGTATAACATTGTAATATTTTTGAGCCGTCATCTGGAGGGCACGCTTACCACTTGTGGCCTCGTCCATGATCATCTTGGTATCTTTAAGCAGCTTCTTCGTAATCTGGATGTTGATATCATCATCATCCACAATCAGCAGTCTGGCTTCGCTGGCCTCGAAAGCTCTTTCATATTCTTCTTCGGAAGAGTCGCCTGCTCCGGCACTTAAGAAGTCCACTTTACCAAGAACCTCATCTCCGCCATATCTCTGCTTGATGTTTACGGTAAAAGTACTGCCCCTGGTATATATACTGTCTACGGTTATATCTCCGCCCATCAGGGCAACAAGTTCTTTTGTTATGGCAAGACCCAGGCCGTTGCCTTCTATGGAATTGTTGATCTCTCTGTCAAACTGTCTGTAACCGTCAAAAAGATATCCGATATTTTCTTTCTTGATACCTATACCGGTGTCCGTCACGGAGATTCTGAGATCCACATCTTCTTCATTTTTCGAGAGCATTTCGGCCCTGAGTTCCACATAGCCCTCTCTCGTATACTTCACGGCATTGGTAAGAAGATTAAGAACAATCTGAGTCATTCTCTTCTCATCGCCGTAGAGCTTGGCGGGAATATCCGGATCCACTTCAACCTTAAGTTCCAGCCCCTTTTCATGTGCTCGCTGGCTTACCAGATCTGTAAGTCCTCTGAAGTAATCCTCCGTGCTGTACTGCAGTTCCACAAGCTTAACGCTCTCGTTCTGTATCTGTGAAAGATCGATTATATCGTTAACAAGACTGAGTAAAAGCCTGCTGGATCTCTTGATGCCTTTTGAATTGTCGATTATCTCCTTATCCGTAGCGGTCCTGAGAGTAAGTTCATTAAGACCCACTATGGCATTAATGGGATTTCTGATCTCATGACTGAAATTCGCATAGAACTTATCTCTTGATCTGTTGGAGTAATCAATCTTCTTCTGCTGATTCTCTATTCGCTTTTTCTGATAGTTGTATTCCCTTCGTTGAATCACGAAGAATACACCCGTAAAAAGACCCAAAAGTATTGCGGATGAGCCGGAATCAAAGAGTCTGACTCCTTTTTTATCCAATTCTATGACAAGTTCCGGATACCTGTAAGCCACAAGATAGCATACTACATCCGTCAGAATAGTAAGTCCCACGAATCTGAATAATGTAACCCCTTCGAACACCATGAAGAGATATATAAGTCCCACTACTATCCAAGAGGCCGCTCCGCCCGTTATTCCTCCACTTATAAAAAACATCAGCGGAATAAACACAAATTCCAGGAATACTGCCGTAATGAATATTGCGCCGCCTCCCATGCCGTATTTTACGGACAGCATAAAGCAGGCCACCAGTATTAAGTTGCCTATTATCAGGATGATTGTCTCAAGGAGGCGAATGCCTGTAATAAAGCCGCTTATTGTGTACACTATACTCACTAAGAATATGAATGTACAAAACATCCTGAACATTCTTTCCCTGAGGCTTATTTTTTCATCATGGAATAGCTGTCTTAGTTTTTCCATATATAACTCCCGCCGTCACCTGTCCTATGACTTTTCTTTAATAGCCGCAAAAGCAGCGGATGCGGACATGTAGTCCGACATATCTATCTTTCTTCTTATTGATGCCAGTTCTTTTTTCAGAGGATGACCCTTGTAGCTGCAGTCTTCGATTCCGTCAAGCACCGCAAGCATATCATCGGGTTCAAAAGTATATACCGCATCCTCAAAAGCTGCTATAAGTGTATCCATTTCTTCGTCAGCAAGCTCTCGTAAGTCGCTGATATCCTCTTCGTCTGCCCTTCCTTCTCCCAGCACACTGCTGTTTTTTATGAGGTCTATAACTCTCTCATATTCCTTTATCATTTCTTCATGATTCTCAAGGATATAGTCGATCTTATTGTTCTTACCCGCAGCCTCCAAGGCCTTTGCCTTATCGGAGAGATTGACGGCACCGATACTTAACATGGATGACTTGAGGGCATGAACCAGAATCGTATAATTCTCCCAGTCTTTTTCATTGAAAAATCCAATGATATTTTTCTTGTTGTCCTCGCCTCCCTCTGCATGCATCCTGAGAATATCAACATAATTCTCATAACTTCCGCAATATACCAGACCTTTTTCCACATCGAGATCGCCGATGGTGAGATTCTTCTCTTCCGAAGCCTTTTCCTCTTCCTCCTTTATCTCCATCTCATCCAGATATTTGATCTTGTTGTCGGGAATGAATTTTTTAAGGATTCTTTCAAGACCGGACAGTTCCACCGGTTTTGCAAGGAAGTCATCAAAGCCTTCACTTAAGAACATCTCTCTCATACCCGCAACCGCATTGGCAGTCAGTGCAACAATGGGAAGATTCTTATAAAAGATATCATCCATATCCTTTATACGGTGCATACATTCGATTCCGTCCATTTCCGGCATCATATGATCCATAAATACAAAATCGTAATCTTTGCTCTGAACCTTCTCTATGGCCTCTTTTCCGCTTGAAGCCGTGGTGAGTTTTACCTTGTACGCTTTAAGCAGTCCTTCCAAAACTCTTATATTCATAAAACTGTCATCTACGGCAAGTATATGAGCTTCACCGGCAACGAATCTGCCGTGAGGCGAATCCTTTTCGTCATTGAGACCCGGCTTGCTGTAACCGTTGGCAACATTGACAACCGGGATAGAGAAGAGCGGTCTGGGCAGCTTGATTATTCTGTCACTGTTCATCTCACTCTCATCACCCGGAGAAATGAAGACTGCCACGTTAACCTTATCACTCAGTTCATCAAAATAAGCAGGATCCTCTCTGTATTCCTCCATGCCTATGAAAAGATGAGTACACTTTCTGATATCAAGTCTTCTCTTGAGATCTTTCAGAGACATACACATGTATGTCTTGACTTTGGTCTGCTCCGCTATTTTTATAAGAATGTTTCTGCATTCTTCTCTTTCATCTCCCATGCCCAGTCTGTCGGAATTCATATAGGTGTAGAAGAGCAGCCTGTCGGGATCTTCCACCTTGGCGATGGGTGTCTCATCCGTAACCTCCTGAGGGATGGTAAACTGAACTTCCGTACCTTTTCCGTAAGCGGAATTCACCGTGATAAAACCGCCCATGAGTTCCACTATAGCCTGTGCTATGGAAAGACCGAGTCCAATTCCGTTTTCTTCCCTGTTACGTCTGCTGTTGACCTGAGTAAAGCCCGCAAATATTCTTCCCAGACTTTCGGGCTTCATTCCGATACCCGTATCTTTTACGGTTACTATCAGATTGACACCGTATTCCTCTTTTCTGCAGCTTATCTTAATCTTGAAAAAGCCTTCATGAGTGAACTTTATCGCGTTGTCAATAAGGCTCATGAACACACGTCTTATCTTCTGCTCATCACCCCTGAGACCTGAAGGAATATTGATATCACAGTCCACAAGTATGTCTATATTCTTTCCCTTCATCTTGGCAAGACTCATATTTATAACATCATTGATTACCGAAGTGATGTTATATGGCTCTTTTACCAGTTCCATCTTGCCGGTCTGGAGTTCCGAAAAATCGAGTATATCCGATACAACTGACAGAAGGTTCTTACCGTCATTCTGAATACTTCTGAGATTCTCAGAAAGATCGGGCTTAAGTTCCTGATCTCTTAAGATAATCTCACTCATACCGCATATTGTATTGATGGGTGTACGAAGTTCGTGAGATACATTCGCCAGGAAATCGTCCTTGCTTCTCTGTATATCCTGGAGTTCATCGATGGTGCCCATAAGGCGAACTTTGGCTCTTTCTTCCTCGGTAACAAGGAAATGCACAATAAGTATCGATGTATAAGCAGACAGAATCTCCAACAGAGACTTTATTGTTGTAATCGTATCCGTGAACTGAATGGAATGTGTTACGAAAAGGTGGTATGCCATAGCTATGGTCGTAGAAATGAAAGGCAGCCACATGAGTTTTGGCATCTCATAGAGGCCTAAGATGATAATAAGCCCTATGCAGGAAGGTAAAATATCCAGATACCTTTCCGTGTTGAGAGCATACAGGGTTATGCTTATCTCCAACAAAAGAGCCGCAATGTTTGCACGAAAAGCAAAGCTCTTTAATCTTGTCAAAAAGCACATCCACATAATTACCAGAAAGGCCTGGATGAGTATACTTACCCACCAAGCCTCTGTTTTGTATTCGATTATGCATGTAGATACGGCATATATTGTGTATACGAACATAACGATATATTCTATACGCCGTTGTCTGAAACTCTCGTAATCTCTGTTTTCCATAAATCCTGACGCTTTCAGTTACCTAAATTGTATATTGCAAGAAGATCTCTCATCTTTGCTGCCTGCTCGGAAAGTTCATCGCTTGCGGCAGCGCACTCTTCGCTTGTGGCACTGTTGGTCTGTACCACCTGAGATATCTGACCGATTGCCTGATCTATCTGTGCAACCGCAGTTGCCTGATAGTTGGATGATTCGGCTATGTTGTTGATAAGAGCCTCACTCTCCTTTACTACATTGGTTACTGCTTCAAGAGACTTATGTGTCTCCTGGGCTATCTGAGAACCGGCATTAACCTTTACAATAGAATCTTCTATAAGTTCAGCGGTTTCCGAAGCTGCCTGCGCCGACTTGGCTGCCAGGTTACGTACTTCCTCGGCAACAACCGCGAATCCCTTGCCTGCATCGCCTGCTCTCGCTGCTTCAACAGCTGCATTAAGAGCCAGTATATTGGTCTGGAAAGCTATATCATCAATCACTTTTATTATCTTTGATATACTCTCCGAAGATTCGTTAATATCTCCCATTGCCTCAAGCATCTGAGCCATCTCTTTGTTCTCTTCCTGAACATCGCTTATTACTTCGGCGATCATATTGGCCGCTCTGCCTGCCTCTTCGGCATTTTTCCTGGTATTGTCAGCCACTTCCGAGATGGAAGCAGTTATCTGCTCTATGGCACTGGCCTGCTCCGTAGAACCCTGTGCAAGTGATTCGGAAGCACTTGCCACCTGTGCGGAAGAGGTCATAACCTGAAATGCACCTTCACTTATATTGGTCAATGCATGATGGTTGCTCTCTATCATCTTCTGAAGAGCAACGCCCAGTGTGTCCTTCTCCGAACGGGGGTTGACCGTCACGGTTAGATTACCTTTTGCAACTTCTTCGGCAATATCCGCGAATTCTTTTGTGCTCTCCGTAAGTATATTCATCTCATCAACAAGATGACCGAATTCATCATCGGCAAGTTTTTCGATCTTTATTGACGTATCACCGAGAGCCATGGCATTGATTGCTTTTGTAACGTTCTCGATGTTCACTCTCGAGTACTTTGAAAGCCAAAATGCCAAACCAAACATTGCTGCAAATATAAGCACTTCAAAAGTTACTCCTACGATTATTTCCAACCTATGATAGTATGCGGGGTTATCTGACCTTGTCGCTATACCGCTCATTACCAAAAGCGACGACACCAGACCCACCAGTAAAGCAAAACTTATTGAAAACCCGATAATTATTTTAGCCTTAAGCGTTGTCTTTTTTAACATATTATTCTTCCTCCTCCACAACTGTCTCGCCCTTTGAATCCTCCGATTCCTTCTTTGCACGGGGATCGGTTACCTGATCTCCTTTAAGGGCCTCTGCCTGATTGATAATGGCTATATCCGCTTCATTAAGAAGCTTATCAGGGTCTAACAACAGTTTTACATCTTCCCCTACTTTTCCTATTGCATAGACATATTTGTTATGAGATTTGTCGGCTTTTCCAAAAGACGGCGACGGTATAATATTTTCCGCAGCAATCTCAACCACTTCTGCTATCTTCTCTACAATCAAACCGACCACCGTACCGTTAACATCGATTATTATGATGCAGGTTCTGTCGGTATAAGCTACGGCTTCCTGTTTGAATCTCACCCTGACATCTATGACCGGTATAATCTTGCCGCGAAGATTGATAAGACCTTTGATATAATCCTCGCTTTCGGGTATTGCCGTAATCTCCTGATACACAATGATCTCATTGACATATTGTATCTTGATAGCATAACACTCGTTGCCTGATTTGAAAGTTACATATTTACCTTCCTGAGTCTCAAGTTCTTTTATCTCTTCATCATCTGTAGAAGGTTCCAACAGCAGTTCCTTGTCACCCATACGCATCTCCCTTCTACTGTTCTACCAACCCGGCGGGATCGAGTATAAGTGCTATTCCCCCGTCTCCGAGCTGTGTACAGCCTGATAATCCCCTTACCTTCCTCACATATGAAGGAATCGGTTTTACAACTATTTCCTGTTTCCCCACAAGTTCATCAACAAAGAGACAGACCATCTTGTCTTCTATATTCAGGATGATCATCATTCCCTTGTTGATATCACTCTTATAATCAGCTATGTGGTACCACTCACCCAGTCGCCTCACCGGATAAGCCTCCCCGCGGATCATTACACATTCCTCTCCGTTAGGTTGTTCTACCATCATATCTTCACTGACACTTACAAATTCCTTAACCACATTGGTCTGGATAACAAAATAAGCTCCGCCTGCTCTCATGACAATTCCATCGATTATTGCCAGAGTTAACGGAATCTTTAAAAGCATCAAACTTCCTTCACCGGGAGTCGACTCTATCTCCAGACTTCCTCCTATTTCCTGAATATTCTGGACTACCACATCCATACCGACTCCTCGGCCCGAATATTCCGTAACCGTCTCATTGGTTGAAAATCCCGGCAGTGTAATAAACTGATACACTTCCTTGTCGGAATAAGAACTGTCTTTTCTCGCAGGATCTAAGAGTTCCTGCTTTCTTGCTTTCTCTATTATCTTCTTTCTGTCCAGTCCTGCTCCGTTGTCCTGAACACCTATCCATACCTTGCCTGCTTCCGTTTTGGCAAAAAGAGTAATCTTGCCCTTTCTGTCCTTGCCGGCAGCTTCTCTGGCTTCCGGAGATTCAATTCCGTGATCCACAGAATTTCTCACAAGATGCATAAGAGGATCCGAGATATGCTCGATGATGCTCTTATCCACTTCGGTATCATCGCCTATCATCTCAAATTCGATCTCTTTACCCAGCTTGCGGGATACGTCAAATACAATCCTGTTCATCTTCTGGAATGTTGACGTAAGGGGAAGCATCCTCATGGACATAATTACATTCTGAAGATCCGTTGATATCTTGCACATCTGACCGGCAGCTTTATTGAAGTTGTCGAGCTTAAGTCCCGGCACTTTAAGATCCGGATTCTGAAGCACAACGGACTCGGATATAACCAACTCTCCGATAAGGTCCATAAGCATGTCCATCTTGGCAACATCCACGCTTATAAAAGAAGTCTTCTCGGCTTTCTTCGGCTTGTCCTTAGCCAGTATCTTGCCTCGGCCGGGTTCATTGCTCTGAATGACGAAATCACCGGGCTTGATCTCTGCAGGACCGGAAGGCTTCTGAACACCTTCCTCCTTAAGCCTTTCTCTCTCCTCGATCTCTTCGACACTCATGTCAAGATCTATGGTCACATCGGCACCGAAAACATCAAATCCCAACTGATACTGAGTTTCCGATACCTCGAATATTTCTATGCATTTGACTTCATAACTGTCATCAATAAGGGCTCTTACTTCTTCTTCAGTCTTATTTGTCTGGAGAAGGATCTTGAAGCCGTGCTCCATGATCTCATTTGAAGCATTTTCATCGGTGATGATATCCTCCGGAAAATAAAGAATATCTTCCGCTATCTCTCTGATGGAATGTACCGCCTTGTAGGCATATACATTGGCCATCTGAGTGCCC
Organism: uncultured Lachnospiraceae bacterium; assembly: GCA_902779505.1. Taxonomy (GTDB): domain Bacteria; phylum Bacillota; class Clostridia; order Lachnospirales; family Lachnospiraceae; genus Colinaster. Next base: position 10,587 of record CACZBZ010000017.1, on the reverse strand, counting down.
TCTTTGTATACGATGTATATCTGGAAAAAGTGACTGTTACTTGCAGCCATGGGTGCAATGTAGAACTGAGTAGGTTCCTCATAAACATTGCCTTCGATTATCTTTTCTTTTTCCTTTTCACTTTCACCTTTTATTGATGCAAGAAATTCATCAAGGCTTTTTATGATCTCTGTGGCATCCCCATCTGCAGCTTCACCGTCCGAAAGCTTGTCCATCTCGCCCTGTATAAAATCAGCCACCTCAAGAACATGTTCCACCAACTGTATATGCGGAACATGAGCAGGTTTTGATTCTCTCAGATAATAGAAAACATCTTCCAGCTTGTGGCTTACAGCTGTCACTTCATCGAACATCATTATGCCCGATGAGCCCTTGATTGTATGCATGGCTCTGAATATCTCATTAATCGCATTCTCATCAAAGCCTTCTGCATCCTTCTGCTCGAGGACTATATCCTGCAGTTTCTCAAGCAGCTGGGAATTTTCGAACAGATACATGTCCAGCATGCCATCCGCGTTAAAATCAGCAGCCATACAATTCTCCTTTCCTGTTAATTCCCCAATTAACTCTTATTCAATAAGCCCAAGCTTTTTAAGTGCCTGTTCAAACCTCTCTTTGTTTATGGGTTTTCCGGAATAGATTGTACATCCCAGATCAAAAGCCTTCTTAACGTGTTCCTCCTTGTTAAGTGCCGTAGCCATAATTACTTTAACGGCTTTATCCTGAGGAATTCCTTTCTCTTTTTCAAGATTCCTTATTCCTATGAGGGCCTGATATCCGTCCATTACAGGCATCATGATATCCAGACACACAAGGTCGTATGGTTCGTTCTCCTCAAGAGCCATCATAAAAGCATCCACCGCTTCCATGCCGTCGACAGTTACATCGCAGTCTCCGTATTTCGACAGGAAGTTAATCATGAATTTTCTTGTTACAAAATCATCTTCTGCTAATAAAATTCTCATATCCCCTATCTCCTTTAATTATGCTTGCTTTTTAATAAGGCGTAAGTCTTATATGCTATATTTTCCAGTTTCTCCTGATGCATTACAGCGCCGATATCATTGGCCACTTTGGGCATCCCGTATACCACACAGGTGGATTCATCCTGACCGATAGTAAGGGCACCGTGATCTCTCATATCAAGCATACCCCTGGCACCGTCACCGCCCATTCCGGTAAGGATAATTCCAACAGCTTTGTCACCTACTGCCTGAGCCACGGAATGGAAGAGCACATCCACCGAAGGACAATGGCCGTTCACCCTCTCTCCGGCCTTAAGTTCCACCTGGTAACCATCGCTTGTCTTTACGACTCTCATCTGTTTATCGCCGCCGGGAGCAAGTAAAGCCAACCCCTGTTCCAGCTTGTCGCCGTTCTTGGCTTCTCTTACATGTATTCTGCATTCACCCTCAAGTCTCTCCGCAAACATCTCGGTGAAGCCTGCCGGCATATGCTGTACCATCACAATAGGCGGCACATCCGGACCGAATCCGTGAAGCAGCTTGGCTATAGCCTCGGTTCCGCCGGTAGATGCACCTATGGCCACTACCCTGCCTTCTCCGTACTGACTGGCCTCCTGCTCCAGTTTCTGTTCCGCCGTATGTATCATTTTCTTCAGGTTGCTTATGCTGGCTGTTGAGGCTATCTTGATCTTGGTAGGAAGATCTCTTTCCAGAAGTATGGACAGTTTTTCCTTGTCCGTCATAAGAGGCTTCGCCACAAAATCAACTGCCCCTGCATGCATGGCATCGAATACTTTATCGCTTAAGGAGCTGATCACCACCACCGGCATAGGATACTGGGGCATAAGCTTTCTTAGGAAATCCAGCCCGTTCATCCTGGGCAGTTCTATATCCAGAGTCATTACATCGGGATGAAGTTTTAATATCTGGTCTCTTGCTTCAAAGGGGTCCCCTGCTACGGCCACTACTTCTATCATTGGATCTTTTTCCAGATTCCTTACAAGCAGTTGCCTGAATACGAAAGAATCCTCGCATACCAGCACTCTGATCTTTCTCATATACTTTCCGTCTTTCCCTTACAGAAGTTGTCTGTATAACGAATTACCGATCCGACGGCCGGCAGACAATCATATTACTTGAACTGTCTGAATATCTTGCCGCAGACCTCACATATCTCCGGATTGAACTTAATGCCGGAGTCCCCCATGATCATGTCAAGAGCCTCTTCTTTGCTGTAGGACTCTCGGTATGATCTGTTGGATGTCAGTGCACAATATACACTTACAACCGATACTATCTGGGCCGCCAAAGGTATCTGATCGCCCTTCTTTCCCTCGGGATAACCGCTGCCGTCCCAGTTTTCATGGTGGTATTTTGCTATATCTGCCGCCATTTTTACGAAATCATCATAGTCTCTTGAAAGAGCAATATCATGAAGGATCTTGGCTCCCACAAGGGTATGTCCCTGCATGACGATTCTTTCCGTTCCGTCCAGTTCACCTTTCTTCTGAAGAATAAACTCAGGTACGGCCACATTTCCCAGGTCACAAAGAGGTGCCGCAATCTCCATTGTCTCAATGAAGTTATCAGTAATCTCACCTTCGCACATGTCCCCAATCTGTAGAGCCTGTGCCACTATCCTGCAGTTAAAAATCAGTCTCTCGGTATAGTAGTCATCGTAAAGAGAATTCCTTCTTGCAAGATTGGCCAGTGCATACAGTACCGTCTTCCTCTCGGATTCAATCTGTTTCAACTGATCCGTCAATGAAGCCTGAAGCTTGGAATTCAGTTCTTTAAGGCTTGCCTTGGTCTCATGAAACTTCAGCTGTACACCCGCTCTGGCTTTTACCACTTCGGGAATAAAAGGTTTTGTGATATAATCTTCTCCGCCTATCTCAAAGCCCTTCACTATATCCGCCACTTCGTCATATGCGGATATGAAGATTATGGGTATGTCTCTTGTTCTCACATCACCTTTGACTATGGATGCAAATTCATAACCGTTCATCTCCGGCATGGATATATCCAGAAGTATAAGCTCCGGGAGGGTCCTCTGTATTATCTTAAGAGCCTGAACACCGTTCTCGGCTAAGATTGGCTGGTATCCCATCTCCACTATAATGTTCCTGAGTACGAATCTGTTGACTTCAACGTCGTCAACTATCAGTACTCTTCCGGCTGTAGCGGAATTCGCATTTTCTTCTTTCATATTCGATCCTCTGTATCTCTTCGCCTAAAGGAGCTTTTCCAATTCCTTCATGGCTTCCGTACTCTTGTCGTAGTTCTCCTTTTGCACTGCCATCTTAAGTCTCAGCACCGCCGTCTTGATCTCATGAGGTGCTCCGTCCGTAAGCTGCTTGATGGCATCCGTGAAGGTCTCTGCTTTTTCCCATGCCTCCATATCCAGGCAAAGGGTAAGTTTCATAAGTCTCTTCTTGATCTCGTCTATGTTATCTTTAGAACCGAAGGCCCTTGCTATGGCCGCCTCTTTCTCTATCTCTTCAAAAGACCTTATCCTGTCGGCACCACCGTCATTCAGATGTTCCATTGAGGCTTCTTCGTCCGTCATCTCAAGCCAGATTGAAAATGTGAACATGGATCCTTTTCCCAGCTCGCTCTCAACGGCGATATGTCCTCCCATAAGTTCACACAGCTGCTTGCTTATGTTAAGGCCAAGTCCCGTACCACCGAATCTTCTTGATATGGATGCTTCTGCCTGGGTAAAACTCTTGAAGAGTTTATCCTGATCTTTTTTGTCTATACCAATTCCCGTATCCACAACCATGAAGAAAATTTCGATTCTGTTGCCCTGAACGGATGTCGCAATGGCATCCACCATAATCTTGCCCACCGAAGTGAACTTGGTGGCATTGGAAAGCAGATTGTTTAGAATCTGAGCTATCCTTAATTCATCACCTATAAGGGTCTCCGGAATCTCCGGCGAAATGGTGAGAAAAAGATCAAGTCCTTTCTCATTGATCTTGTTGATATGATTGGACTTGACATAGGACATCATGTCTCTAAAATTAAATTCTCTGGGCTCCAGCTGGAATTTGCCGGCTTCAAGCTTGGAAAAATCAAGTATGTTGTTGATCAGGGAATGCATGTCCAGACATCCGCGTTCAATAAGTTCCAGAAGCTTTCTGTCTTCGGGAGATATATCGTGGCCCAGCAGTTCCTCTGTATTGCCCTGTATCCCGTTAACAGGCGTTCTCAGTTCGTGGGTTACATTGGCCACAAACTCATTCTTGAATCTCGTGATGTCTGCAGTGTTCTCTTTGACACTGTTAAGTTCTCTTTCGAGAGCTTCCTGTGCAGATATGTCATAAGCGAAGATTGTATATGTGTCTTCTATAAAATTGCTTTTGACGATCTTTACTTCGGTCATAAAACAGGTCTGATTCTTCCTGTAAGCCATAAGGCGCACAACCTGTCCCAGCGAATCCACATTAAAACGCAAAGTGCCGTCTCCGTCTTTTTCGAAAAATGACGGAAATACATCGATGATATTAAGTCCCTTGACGTCATCGTATTCAAGTTCTTCTCTGGCCGGTCTGTTGGCAAAGTTCACCCTTCCGGACATGTCGAAATTGAATACCATCTCAAGATATTCATCTAATAACAACACTAATTCTTCGCGTTTATGTTCGTTTGCTGACCCTTCATACATACAGTCACCTAAAGCCTGGCGATTATATCCCTAATGGCTTTGTCCTTTTCATTAAGCTCATCCATAAGGCTTCTGATCTCATCAAGATTCACTTCCGCCAAGGTCTTGTTCCTTGTCATCTCAGTGAGCTTGCTTGACACATCCCATACGGGATTGATACCAAGATTGCTTGAAAGTCCCTTAATGCTGTGAGCCGCCTTGAACAGTTCTTCCACATCCTTCTGTTCATAAGCCTTCTCCATATTGGAGATACTTTCATCCTGTACGTACTTATGGAGGAAACTGACGTACATCTCTTCCATACCCAGGAAACGATGTAATGCTCCGTCCAAGTCCATTCCATAATCGATCATCTCTTTTTTTAGGCTTTCGTTCATAGCCATTCCCCCTATGTCAAACGGCAGTCGATTGACATCACAACCGCAAAAATAGTTATTTAATTTATTATAGTAAAAACGTCCCAATTTATCAAGTAAATTGGGACGTTTTAAACTAATTTTCTGACATTTTTCCACTATTCTATCTTTTGCCCTTATCATAAGGAATTCCTTCCGCTTTAGGTGCTCTGGAATTCTTGGAAGTAAAGGCCAAAACAAGCAGTGTTATTACGTATGGAAGCATACGATATAAGTGTGCGCTTACACCGATATCCGCAAGCAGATATATTCCGTCTCCGTTAATGTCAATGCTGGAATAACCTGCAGCAATACATTTGAAGAGACCGAAAAGAATGGATGCTCCCGCAATATTAAGAGGCTTCCAGTTACCGAAGATCATAACGGCCAGGGCTAAGAAACCGAACCCTGCAACATCACCGTTGGATGTACAATTGGCGGTTGTCATTGAATAAACAAATCCTCCCATGCCCGCAAGTGCTCCGGATATTGTGGTACCTGTATATCTCATCTTGTAGACGTTGATTCCCAGTGAGTCCGCCGCCTGTGGATTCTCACCGCAGGAACGAAGTCTGAGACCGAACTTTGTCTTGTAAAGGATCACTGACAATACCACATAGATGATTATGCAAAGATAGGTTGCCAGATATACCTTATGAAGGAAAGTGTTGCCTAAGAATCCAAGGTCATCGTTTTTGCTGAAACCAAGTGTTGTCTTCTTGATCATGAACATACTTGCCGAATCTCCCGAAAGCATCTGGAGTGTATTCTGGTTGGCAATGATTCTGATGAAGAAAAGAACGAATGCCGGTGCCATCATGTTAAGGGCCGTACCGCCGATGGTCTGATCTGCCTTAAGGTTGATGGAAGCAAAGGAAAGCAACAGTGAGAATATTGCACCGCACAGACCTGCAAAGAGCATGGTCAGTATCTCCAGCAGCTGCATGGTTCCGTATCCCTTATGGGAAGAAGCATACTCAATCCAGTATGTGCTCTGCATCATTCTTACAAAAAGAACTCCCATAAAAGCACCGAAGATCATAATACCTTCAAGAGCCAGGTTGATGATACCGCTTCGCTCAGCGAAAACGCCGGCCAAAGCAACTATCATAAGAGGTATTGCATAAAGTAATGTCTGTTGAACCAAATATGTCATTCTTTATTACCTCCTTTCTTACCTGTCACCTTCTTAAGCCAAAGTCTTATGACAAGGGAGAAGGCGCTGATGTATACGATGACCGCTATCATTACGTCGGTGATGTATTCGTTGTAGGCTGTAAGATTGGTAAGCTGTAAGCCCGATATATCAAGCATCGACATAAAGAGTGCTGCGAATATAACTCCTACCGGATGGCAGGATGCAAGCAATGCAACGGGGATACCGTTGAAGCCTATTGCCGGGAGAGACTGGTATGTTGACCAGTAGAACTCCGTATTGCCCGCCAGATAATAGAGACAGGCTCCGGCTGCCGAAAGTGCTCCGGCAATTCCCATTGACAATACTATATTTCTTCCGTCCTTGATTCCCGCATATCTTGCCGCGTGTCTGTTGGCTCCGCATGCTTTAAGCTGATATCCAAGTGTCGTCTTTGACATTATGATATACATGAGAACAGCTATAAGTATCGCTATTACTATTCCACCGTTAACCTGAGATCCCTTAAAGAGCTTATCAAGTCCCAGCTTTGCGGTTGCCACATTGTTGTATGCGGTCTTGTATATATATCCCGACTTGGTGTTTTCCACTACGTTTTTGAAATTGCTTATATCAAAAAGCCAGGTAACAAGATTGGCTGCTATCCAGTTGGTCATGATACATGCAAGAACTTCATTGATATTCATGAATGCCTTTAAGGCACCGGGAATCATGCCCCAGAGAGCTCCCGCCAGAGTACCTGCCACAAAAGCGATGAGCCATATAAGTATCGGGTGAAGCTTATCGGAAGGAATTCCGAGAGCTACCGAAAGGGATACCAGTGTACCCATAAGATACTGTCCGGGTGCTCCTATGTTGAAGAGGCCCGACTTGTAAGCTGTGGCAACACTCGCTCCGGAAGCACTACGTCCCGTTGAAAACAGGCCGCCGAATACAATTCTAACGCCTTCCATGGCGCCTGAAATACCGATATCAGCATTAACGCATCCTACTATAAGGATAACAACGGCACCTACCGCAAGTCCGATAAATATAGCTATGAGTGAAGATAAGATGGACTGAACGGCATCATTCTGTATGAACGATTTCTTTTTCATGACATCTCCTCCTTACTCATTCTTTTTGCGCCTGACATATAGAGACCGAGTTCCTGAACGGTGGTCTTCTTAGGATCGAATTCTCCTACGATTTCGCCTTCGTACATAACGAGAATTCTGTCTGACAGGCTCATTACTTCTTCAAGTTCAAGAGAAACAAGAAGTACTGCCTTACCTGCATCTCTTTCTTTTATCAGCTGTGAATGTATATATTCAATAGCTCCGACATCAAGTCCTCTGGTAGGCTGAACTGCTACGATAAGAGGCTTGTTACGGTCCAGTTCTCTTGCCACTATGGCCTTCTGCTGATTACCGCCGGACATACTTCTTGTAATGGTTATCGCACCCTGTCCGCTTCTTACGTCATACTGTTCTATCAGAGCATCGGCATATTCCCTTACAGCTTTTCTGTTGATAAAAGTAGCTGTCTGGAATCTCTTGTCGTTAAACTGCTCGAGCACCATATTCTCCTCGAGAGAGAAGTCAAGTATAAGTCCGTGCTTATGTCTGTCCTCGGGAATATGGCTCATATTCTCATTACGCTTATCCCTTGCCAGATGAGTAATATCTTTTCCGCAAAGAATTGCCTTACCGCCGGATGATTTGCTGAGACCTGTAAGTCCGTACACAAGCTCCGTCTGTCCGTTACCGTCGATTCCCGCGATACAAAGAATCTCTCCCGCTCTGGCCTTAAGCGATACGTTCTTAACCGCATCTGTCTTATGAACATTGGAAGGAACACTGTAGTTCTCAAGTTCAAGAACAGTATCTCCGGGCTTGGCAGCATCCTTAACCACCTGTAACTGTACGGGACGGCCTACCATCATGTTACTGAGTTCCTGAGGATTGGTATCCTTAGTATCAACCGTTCCCACAAGAGTACCTTTACGAAGAACGGTTACTCTGTCGGATACAGCCATAATCTCATTCAGCTTGTGAGATATGAAAAGGATTGATTTGCCTTCTTTTGCAAATTCCTTCATGGTATCCATAAGCTCGTCGATCTCCTGAGGAGTAAGTACAGCAGTGGGTTCATCAAAGATAAGAATCTCATTGTCTCTGTAGAGCATCTTTAAGATTTCCACTCTCTGCTGCATTCCTACGGATATATTCTCAACCTTTGCATCAAGGTCTACTTTCAGACCGTATTTCTCCGACAAAGCTTCGACCTTGGCTCTTGCTTCTTTTTTCTGCAAAAATCCAAGCTTAGTAGTCTCAGCTCCAAGGATAATATTGTCCAATACCGTAAATACATCAATCAGCTTGAAGTGCTGATGAACCATTCCGATGCCCAGTGCCGTGGCATCATTGGGGTCCTTAATATCCACCTTTTCTCCGTTCTTGTATATCTCGCCCTGCTCCGGCTGATATAATCCGAACAGCACACTCATAAGTGTTGATTTTCCTGCGCCGTTTTCTCCGAGAAGTGCATGTATTTCCCCTCTTCTAAGCTGCAATGTAATATCATCGTTAGCTTTGATTCCGGGGAACTCCTTGGTGATGTGCCGCATCTCAATTACGAAATCATCTCCCACTTTTTATCCTCCTTTGCCGTTTTATTACAAATTATGGCAGCCGTCCACTGACGTGAACCGCTACCATAATCTGTAATAATTATTCATGATAAAGAGGTACCGGGAAGGCCTTAGGCCTTCCCAGATACCGATATATCTTATTGATAGTTAAGAACCAGGTTAGAGAAATTAACGCCTGTGATTGTGTCATCATAGTATGATGTATTGTCAATCTCGATCTTGCCGTTAATTACATCGTCAAGCTGCTTCTTGTACTCTTCTACAGTGTAGTTCTTAAGCATCCATGTGTCTGTAGGAAGACCTGTAGCATCATTAGCAGCACCAAGTACTGAGCAGTTGTTACCGATCTCTGTCCATGTTCCGTCATAAGCCTTGCCGATAGCCCACTGAGCTGCGTTACCGATCTGCTTAAGAGCTGATGTGATAACTGTGTCAGAATCACCTGACTGGTCTACGTCAACACCGATAACGTATGCATCGTTGGCTGAAGCTGCTGCTGTGATTGAATCGAACATTGAACCACCGCATGCGAAGATAACCTGTGTTCCGTTCTCATACCAGCCTGAAGCCATTGACTGAAGTTCAGGTGAAGCCTGGAATGAAGAACCGTACTGCCAGCTGTAGTTAACCTCTACAGTCTTGCCCATCTCAGCTGCTGCTGCGTTGGCACCCTGTAAGTAACCATAGCCGTAACGGCAACATGCATCGTTAGTTCCGCCGCCACCGCCGCAGAATCCTAACTTATCATAACCTTCCTTAACAACTGCATATCCTGCGAAGTAACCACACTGCTCTTCCTGGAATGCAATACCTGCAACGTTGTCAAGTCCAAGTGACCATCCATCGATGAATACGAACTTAACATCAGGGAATTCTGCAGCAGCCTTCTCAAGAGCTGCACCCTGCATGAAACCTGCACAAACAACAACCTTAGCACCACCTTCGCAGGCTGCCTTCATTGCGTCGTAACGGTCATCATCTGTTGCCTCAGCGCCGTTAGCGGGCTGATAGTACTTATAGCTTAAGTTTGCGCCGTTAGCGTATGTCTTAACACCATCCCATGTTCCCTGGTTGAATGACTTATCCTTAAGTTGTCCTACGTCAGTTACGAATGCGATCTCATATGTACCGTCTTTTGATGTCATTGTGTCAGGAATGCTGTCTGCTCCGTTTGCACTTCCACCCTTTGCAGAAGATCCGCATGCTACGAGCGAAAGAGCACATACAGAAGCAAGAACAATTGATAAAAACTTCTTCATATCTCTTATTCTCCCTTATCAAAAAATTCGGCTTGCGCCGTCTCGTTTATTATAACAGATTCCTACGGAAATTAAAATGAAAATGTGCTAAACTGAACATATGATTTACACTATTACACTTAACCCCAGTCTGGACTATGTTGTGTGCGTAGACTCCTTTATGCCGGGTGTCCTTAACAGAACAAATAAAGAAGTTATCTATCCCGGCGGCAAGGGCATCAATGTAAGCCTGATGCTGCAGAATCTGGGAGTTAAGAATACAGCCCTGGGCTTCATAGCAGGCCCCACGGGCGACATGTTATTCTCTCTTATTGAGGATACGGATATATATGCCGAATTCGTTGAAGTAAGGGAAGGTTCGACACGGATCAACGTTAAGATCAATTCCTCTTCAGAAACAGAGATTAATGCCAGAGGTCCTGTTATCGGCAATGAAGATATGAACAGGCTCTTTGACTGTCTGGATAAGCTAAAAAAGGGAGACTATCTGGTAATGTCGGGCAATATTCC
>CACZBZ010000016.1 GCA_902779505.1 uncultured Lachnospiraceae bacterium | reverse complement strand
ACTATAGTTCAAAAAATTCTTTCCATGCCGGAGCATAGAATTTTTCCACCGTAGCGGCAAAATGAAGAGCTTCTTTCTTTGTAAAGCCATGAGTCACTGTCTGGAACAGCGCTTCAATACATGCGGTAACAAGAAGATGGAATTCTTTTCGATCGATTTCTTTCACTTTTATTCCATTTTTCCTGATCTCTTCCATATAACGCAGTGTTACTTTTTCCTCAAGACCTGCTATATCATGTTTGAAATTCTCGTACACGGATCCCTTTGACTTGCATATTATCAGTTCAAACTCATCATAATGGTCATAGATATATTCCATTGCTCTGACAAGCTCTCCCTTACTGTTGCTTACGTCAGCTTTTTTTGATCTTGTAAGGTCTTCAAAGTATTCCTTTTCAATTTCATGATAGAGATTCATCAGTCCGTCAAGGGCAGGTCTCACCAAAGATGAAAACATCTCTTCTTTTCCGGGAAAATGCTTGTAGAGTCCGGAAGGGCTCATCCCACAGGCCGCAGCTATACGGCGCATGGACGCATCTTCATATCCGTATCTTCTGAATTCCTCAAAAGCTGCTTCAACTATTTTTCCATGATTCTCGGTCTTATCTCTTGGCATGTTCTCTCCTCCGGGAACAAAAACAAAAGCGAACAGTATACGCTAACCATTTGTTAGAGTACACCGTTCGCTTACCTTTGTCAAGCATATTTACAACATTTTGATTATTTCTGCTCCTTTCTCGGAAACCACGGTATGAATCTGTTAACCCTCTTTTTATAATTCAGATATGCATCACCGTAGAGATCCGCAAGCCACTTCTCTTCCGTGTTGATCAACGCTATCGTCATGATCAGCCAGTCCAGAACCGGATAAATCAGCAACCATGCATTATGCCAGAAAAGCAATATACCGCTTAGAGCAATCCACCAACCGCTGTACATGGGATTCCTTACCCAGGCATATATGCCCTTGGTCTGCAGTTTGTTTTCGGTAATGGATTCATCCATATCGGAACGTAATGCTCCAATATACCAGATCAGAACACCTGCAACTGTAAGCAATGCACCGACTATGGCAAAAAAATATGTCCAGGGTTTACCCACTGTTCCAATCTTGAAAACATAGCAGAACAAAACAATTCCTATTACATTAAGCAATCCGATTCCGTAGATAATAAATGGACCGACTCCAAACAAGGGAAGTTTCTGGTCTTCTTTCACATAATTCTTAAGCATTTTCCACCTCACAATGTTTCTGTGCTTGAATTCAACTATTATTCAGCACTCATTCTATGTTAGCCTTTGCTAACTTGACTATTATTATATATATATCACCCTTATTTAGCAAGTCGTTTAAAAAACCCTGTTTTCTTGTAGAGACTAGTTTGGCTATGATATAATTACCTGTGTGTGAATCTTATTTGGGGGATTAACTTATGAATAATCTATTGGCAGTTCTTAATTTTGTCTCGGCTCTGTACTTGATTGTTGCAGTAGTAGTAGCCAATCAATCCACAAAAGAGGCTCTTGAGAAAACCAAATATTTCGGCTTCTGTATTTTTGGCTGCATTCTCGGCTGTATTTTAGAGGCTACCTGCATTTTGACTGACGGCAATGCTGCCTTGAACAGTTTTCTTGTCATATCACATTATCTTTTAATCGTCCTGGTGGATGTTATCGTATTTTTATATTCAATTTTTCTGCATTCCTATTTTTATGAAAAAGGTCGCATACACCGAAGAGTTGCCGGAATTCTTGCAATCCTGGCTGTTATAAGCTTTGCTTTAAACACTGTAATGTTCGCAATCGGCCACATGTTTACGATAAATGACGGTACCTTTGTTCCGGGTTCTTACTTCCCATACAGACAGGTTTTACCGATGATCATTTTTATAGGTATTTATGTGCTCTATATGTTTAACCGTAAGGCCTTGGGATTCGACAGTATATGGCTTACTCTGCTGTTCTTTTTTGTTCCGATCGGTGCAATGGCTATCATATATGCATTCTCCATTCCCGCGGAAAAATGCACATTTGTTTTAACAGCACTTTCTCTTTATGTTGTACATATGGTCGTGCAGACTAAGATCATCACGGAGATTGACGTAAATGCCAGAGTTTTAGGCAGACTGTCATACTACGACACACTGACAGGACTTAAAAACAGAAGAGGCTATGATGATATCATTGACAATCTTACCAAAGAAGATAAAGTATCCGTCGTATTCTGTGACGCCAACGGGCTGAAGTCCGTCAATGACAGCGAAGGTCACCTGTCAGGCGACAGATACATTAAAAAGATTGCTGAGATTATCTCTGCCGCCTTCCCCGAAGGTGAAGTCTGCAGAATCAGCGGAGATGAATTTGTATGCATCATTAAAAACATGGAAGATAAAGTTTTTTCGGAAAAGATCAAGACCTTTAAAGATGTTCTGAACGCTGAAGGCCGAATTGCTGCTTTCGGCTATGAAAGCGGCAACGGGAGCCGCTTCCTGGATCTTGTAAGATCAGCCGAAAAAATGATGTACAATGATAAACAAGAATATTACATTGAGACAGGCAGAGACCGGAGGCACTATTAAGAGAAAGAAAAATCCTTTTGCTGAAAAAAACAGCAAAAGGATTTTTTTATATCAAAATGTTTCCTTCACATAGGCCATCATCTCTTCAAGGGCCTTCAGATCTTCCTGTCTGCCTGCTTCTATGGACACGAATTTTTCATATCTGCAGGCCTGCAGGCCTTGAGCAAAGCACTTATTTCTTTGTGGATATCCCTTTCTTCGATAGCTTTGAGACCGGGTTCGCTGATATGCACATGGTTGATATATCTTTCTCTTCCCTTAAGCAGATCCGGGCTCTCATTATTCTCGATCATGGTCCCCAGATCCAGATTGAGGGCAAAGCCTTTTGAATCCACTCTTTCTATCAGATCAAGAGCCTCCTTACTTGAGTTGATATAGTTGGTATTGTATATGGGAGGATTGGCTTCCATTCCTATTACACATCCGCGCTCCGCAGCATAATCTCCCAGCTCTTTGAAAAAAGCGATGGCGACTGTCTCTTTGGCTCCCTCAGGCATGTTCCTGTTTCTGGGACAGCCGAACACCAGATTCTTACAAGACATGGCATGGGCAAAGTCTATAGCCTTCTTAGTATAATCAAGCAAGGCTTTTCTCTCTTCGTCGCTTCCGAAAAGTTTCTCGTCCCTTCCATACCATATTGACTGCATTGAAGGAATCTCGAATCCTCTGTTCTTAAGAATGCTGTCGGCGAAACTTTTGGCCTCACCCAATCTGTCATAGGGATTCCCGGGGAATATTCTGGTGGGTGCTATCTCAAGGCCCCCGAAACCATACTTATTCATAAGGTCATAGACCGCTTCATCCCTCTCTGCTGTCCATCCTATATTAGATATCGATAATTTCATTACTTTTTTCTCTCCAACATTTTTATCTACCAGTCTGCCGTCCTACGGCCATACTGATAAAAGCATCTGCCTATTATTATAGCATATGCCCCTCTTTCAATCTGGTCTTAAAAAATTCTTCAAAATTGGTTATTATCATAATACCAAAGTGATTGTATAGTTGTAAAAAACAAACAGGAGGAAACATTATGGAAAACACAACTGCAAAATCATTAAGAGAATCAAACAAGATCAGATGGATAGCGATTACAGGTCTTTTTATGGCCTTCAATATAATCATGTCCAGCTTCGGAATACCCGTTCCCGGAGGTCACCTTTATCTGTGTGACACTGTAATATGTACTGCGGCACTTTTACTTGATCCTTTTGCTGCTTTCGTAGTAGGAGGTGTGGGTTCCTTCATAGGTGATATGCTGTTCTACCCGGCTCCCATGTTCGTATCTTTGGTAACTCATGGGCTTCAGGCTGTGGCAATATCTTTGATCGCCCGTGCCGGCAGGGGCAAAAGTTCAAAAACTCACTTTGCATTCTCCCTTACAGGCAACCTGATTGGTGCTATAATAATGGTTGTGGGATATACACTGGGTAAGACCTATGTATATGCAACATTCGAATATGCCATGATAAAACTTCCATACGAAATAGCCCAGGCTCTGCTTGGAGTATTCGGTTCCCTGCTTCTGTATTACAAAGCAGGACTTGGCAAAATATTCAATAAAATGGAATCATAATCGGAGAAAAACATGAATGCTAGTGAAATAACCGCCCAGAGCAGACAGGCAGTAACAGAGATCCTTGAAAAGGCACGTTTGAAAAAGGGAGACGTATTTGTCATCGGCTGTTCATCCAGCGAGATACTGGGAGATCAGATAGGAACAGCCACCAACCTTGATTCGGCAAATGCCGTATATGACGGCATTATCCCCATCCTTAAGGAAGCGGGAATATATGCGGCAGTCCAGTGCTGTGAGCATCTGAACAGGGCTCTCGTTATGGAAAGAGAAGCAATGGAAAAATACGGCTTTGAGCAGGTTAATGCCATCCCCCAGCCCAATCATGCGGGAGGTGCAATGGCAACTGTAGCATACGAACGATTTGATGATCCTGTTTTGGTGGAATCGGTTAAGGGAAAGGCTGATGCCGGAATTGATATCGGTGGTACCATGATAGGAATGCATATGCACAGTGTGGTGGTTCCCATGCGAATCTCTCTTCGAAAGATCGGTGAAGCCCCGATTATCTGTGCAAGGCACCGTCCTAAATATGTAGGCGGACAGAGAGCAATATACGATGATGCCCTTATGTAAGGGCATCATTTTTTTGTTTGTTCCGCAAGAATCTGCATTATATCATCATAGTTTTCATGTCTGTGAGGATATGTACAATTGGTGCATACCTTTATCTTCTTCCCATTCTTTTCTTTGTATTCCGGATTACCCGGGCAATTGACAAGCGTATACATGGGACAATAACAGAAAAGGCAGTTAATCTCCTTCAATCCCTTATGGCAGGGATAGTATTTACAATCTGTGTTTTCAAAAAATCTATGACTGTTTTCCATATTTTTCACCCCTGAAAGAATACACAACTTAATAAGAAAGTAAAAAACATTTTCGTTACTCTAGCCTCTAATATAATCATGACACCTTTCCATAAAAGTCTCAAGCATTATCGGATTGGACGGATAATAAAGATGTATATAAGCCCAGAAGTGATTATCACTCAGATGGCCTGCTTCCCAAATCTTACCGCTTCTCTTAGTCTCTGTGCAGGAATCACCGTTATTACTGCTGTCGTAATAATGGAATTCGTGTCCTTTTATCTTTCTCTTATCTGCTGTAATAAAAGAGCCGGCCTTATCTTCCGCTTCCACATATCCGAATCTCACCAGATGTCCTGTGTATCTGCATTCGCCCTTTATGGCTCCAAGCATTTTGTATGGATTACCCTCTTTATCGTATATATAGTCGTGAAGGTACATGAAGCCGCCACATTCCGCCAGGGAAGGCATGCCTTTGTTAAGAGCTTCTCTTATGGATTCCAGCATGGACACGTTTTGTGACAACTGTGTCAGAAAGTTCTCGGGATATCCTCCTCCGAGAATTATGCCTGCCGCATTGTCCGGAATCTTTACATCTTTCAAAGGAGAGAAATATACAAGTTTCGCTCCTGCTGCTTCCAGCATTCTCAGATTGTCTTCGTAATAAAAGCAAAAGGCTTCATCTCTTGCAACAGCGATATTGATGCCTTTATCCTTCCATCTCTCGCTTATACCGTATACGTTTTTAGCGCTGATGTCCTTGCCTTCAGCTGACAGATCCGCGCAAAGTTCATTCAGCTTCTCTATATCAACCGATTCCTTAAGGCTGTCGGCAGCAATCTTAAGTTTCTCTTTAATACCGTCACTTTCCTCAGGGAGAGTAAGTCCCAGGTACCTGCTTTCCAGTGATACTCTCTCATCATATGGGAAATATCCCAGCACAGTCAGTCCCGTCTCCTTCTCCACTATGCCTTTCATGGTCGCAAAATATGAGGGCGACATCCTGTTGAATATCACTGCTTTTATTCTTGAATCCCTATCCATATCAAGAAAGCCTTTGATGACAGCAAGAAGAGATCTTCCCATGCCTTTTGCATCCACCAGCAGTATCACCGGTATATCCAGTGCTCTTGCCAGATCGTAAGAGGAAGCTTCGTCGCTGTCCGGACTGATTCCGTCATAGAGACCCATGACTCCCTCAACTACAGAGATATCGCTGTTATTGTCCAAAAAGAACAGTTCCCTTGTTTTTTCCCTGTCCGTGAAAAAGAGATCAAGGTTCTTGGAAGGCACACCAAGCATAGTGCTGTGGAATATGGGATCAATATAATCCGGACCGCATTTGAAAGCAGCCACATTGACCCCGCTGTCCTTTAAGGCTTTTAGCAGTGCACATGTAATTGTCGTTTTTCCACAGCCACTTCCCGTGGCAGCTATCATTATTGCTTTATTCATGCTTCTTTAAAAGTAAATGAAAAAATGAACACAGGGTTTTCGGATTTTAACATATCCGCATTCCCCAGTTTCGTTACTCTGCTGATTCCAACCTGAACGATGTCAATATCTGTTGCAGGATACTCTTTTACTATCTCGTTCATAGAACTGATGCTGTCCATGGTCACTCCGTTCATGACCACCCGCATTTTATTGTTAATGGAATAGAGAGTCTTAACTATCTCCCTGAGATTGCCCCTGCTACCGCCTATAAAAGCCACATCCGCAGGCGGAAGTTCGCTTAAGCCTTCCGGGGCCATAGCCTTAACAATATGCATATTCGAAACGCCGAATTTGTCCCTGTTCTTTGCCATAAGTTCCAGAGCTTCGTCCTTACATTCAATGGCATAAACCTCTATAGTGGGAGACATTAGAGCGGTCTGTACGGCTATGGATCCTGTGCCGCTTCCTATGTCATAGACCACACTGTTCTCTCTAAGACCCATGCTGCAGACGGTAAGTCTTCTTATCTCCTGCTTGGTCATAGGCACATTGTCCCTTATCATGTCTTCATCTCTGAGGGAAGGTGTAAGTGTTCTTCCTGAAGGAGCCCTGTTGATAACAAGCCCCGTGTAGAGACCTTCATCTTTTATCTCATCAAAGTTACCATCGGATATTCTGTAGATCTTCTCATCGGGATAGCTGAGTCTGTATCCGATTATGATCTCTATATCCTTTTGATCTTTCCATATATCAAGTTCAGAGATGGCTTTTATATCTTTTAATCCGGAAGTAATAAAAAATGTCTTCCTCTTATGCTTAACCGAGTCACAGAATACAGGCATCATATCCTCAATATCCGTTCCGTGCAGGCTTAATATGGAGGCATCATCCCAGCTCTCCGATGCTCTGGACGCAAGCAGGGATACGGATGATATACCGGGAATGGTTCTCACTTCCACTCCCTCCATCTCTTTAAGGGCTTCTCCCATCTTTTTGCTTCCACTGTAGAAGCCCGTATCTCCTGAAAAGAGGATAACTATATTAACGTTGCCGCAATTCTCTTCCCCGATTTTTTCAAGGACGGGAATTATATCCTCCTTAAGGTAATAAGGGTACATGGTTGCAGCGGAACTAATGCTCTCAAGCATTCTGGGCGCGGCGAATATATAATCCGCTTCCTTCACCGCATCTTTTATCTCTTCGGTCATATAGCCGCTTCCACCGGGGCCTATGCCTCCCAGTGTCACAAGCAGATTACCTCTTTTTATCTCTCTTCCAAGAATTGTCTCCAGCCTGTCTATGACGGCTTTCATGGACATACCTTCCTCGGCTTCGGTCGGGCGGTCTATAAGATGCATTGCAACCGAGCAGTCCTCACAGGCGGCTATCTTGGCTTCAATTCCACCGGGCTTGCCGCTGTTTTTGCTCACAAGATGTTCTATATCATATTCCTTTATGATTGCCTTGTTCATCTCTTTGGAAAAAGGCCCCTGCATGGCTATGATACGCTTTCCGTCTATTCCAAGATCCTTGCATATCTTTATGCTTTCCTCTCCCGGAAGAACCCGCACATAGAGCCGCTCCTTAAGGTCCTCATATTTCCAGAAGTGATCAAGTTCCTTACTGCCCGTTGTTAAGAGAATATTGCCTTCCGTCTTACGAAGAGCATCCGCACATGCATCCACATCAGCGTAGACTTTTGCTCCATGACTGCCGTCTTCGGGGCGCAATAACCTAAGGTATTCAATATCTCTGTCTGCCAGGCTCTTTTTAATGGTATCACTGACTAGACTTGCATAGGGATGTGTAGCATCTACTACCACCGAACAGCCGACACTGTCGTATAGCTTCTTCATGCCTTCCTCATCAAGTCTGCCGCACTGAATATGAATGAGTTCATCTTCATCCATAACTCTTTCACCGTATTCGGTAGCCACACAGACATGACTTTCAATACCTGACTTTGCCAGGATAGCAGCCAATTCTCTTCCTTCAGTTGTTCCGGAAAAAATAAGGACTTTGCTCATTTATATCCTCTCTTTGTTATCAGCTTGTCACCGTATATGTATGACAGAGAATTGCCTATAAATACCGTGGTAAACATATTGACCTGTCTGTCTCTCAGTTCTTCGAGAGTGCATACGTAAGAGCTTGTATTCTCTCTTCCTATGTTCTCCACATAACCGCAGGCCCTGTCTTTTCCCGCACCTGCATCTATCAAAATATCGCAGGCTTTCTTAAGATGATCCGGTCTCTTGTGACTTGCGGGATTGTATATCGCTATGGCAAAATCACCCGCAACTGCGGCACGCAGTCTCTTCTCTATTGTCTCCCAAGGCGTCAGCAGATCACTGAGGCTTATAAGACAGCAGTCATGATTAGCCATGCCGTATATACCTGCATCTCCGCTGCATACGAGAGATACCTTCTTGCCTTCTTTTGCCAGATCATAACAGAGTCTGCATCTCTCAATCTCCTGTCGCATGCCTGTGGTCATGTATTCTTTGTCCGGATAATAATCTTTTACAAGATCCACATACACTTTATATCCGACTATTACATCACTTGCTTCAAGAGCTTCCCTCGCTTGTCCTGACAGATATTCTTCATCTCCGGGTCCCAGCCCTACAATATATATCAGTTTTTCCACTTTTCTATCTTTGCCTTTCTTTTTGCTATGGCTACGGTTATTCCTTCATAGAGTGTCTTGTTAAGCAGAAGTTCCGCACCTTCCCCCGCTGAGAGCACGGCAGCTCTCTCGCATACATTTGACACTCCTGTCATTTCTTTTACAAATTCCGATTCTGAGAATTCACCTTCGACTCTTTGAAGTTCTTCGGATGAATACGTTAAGAGGGGAATCTTATTCTTCTGTGCCACTGCCACAAGGCCGTACTCACGGGCCTTCAGATCGATGCTTGCCATTGCACGAATATCATCCCAGCCCCATTCTCCTTCCAAGAGGGCAAGACTCTCATCCACTGCCTTCCTAATCTCTGCCTCATCGGTATCTTTTTTGCATCCCACACCTACAGTCAGTTCTTTGGGAACAAGGTAAAGCTTCGAATCCTCCTGTTTCTTTTCTCTGCAATCATCGCAAGTGATCACCATATCAGCCTTATCTGCGGAAGAAAATGGAATAAGCTTGATCTCAGTCGGCATGTCCTTATCGGATATATCGATCTTGGGATCCACCGCCACAACTATCTCTCCCTTTTCAAGAACTGCGGAAGATACTTTCACAATTCCTTTCCTGTTGACTATCTTAAGACCGTTTTTTACGGCAAACACATCTGCCGCAAAAAGTCCGTTAATATCCGTGGCCGTAGTAATAACAGGATGGGCTCCCAGTCTGTCCGCTACAGTACGGGCCAGTTCATTGGCTCCCCCTGCGTGACCGGACAAAAGAGAGATAACATTTTCTCCCAGTTCATCAACCACTAATACCGGGCTGTCATAGAGCTTGTCATTAACAAAAGGGGCAATTGCTCTTACTGCTATTCCGCATGCGGAAACAAATATAAGAGGTGACCTTTTGTAAAAGGATGCAGCCACAAAGATATCCAGGCTCTCGCTCTTCTCTCTTAATTCAACAATATGCTCTTTTAACAGACCTTTGATTTTGTCTGCCGTTTCCAAGCCTTTCGAAGAAAAGGCACATATTCTAATTATCATTTTTTGCCTTCCTGAATTCCGTCGAAAAATCCTCTGCATAAAGTCTGGATTTCTCTACTGCTGTCCTGCTGATTACATCGCCCACCAATATCAGAACCGTTTTTCTGATATTGTGCTCTCTGGCCGTAGATTCTATATCCGCCAGTCTGCATATATATTTTTCTTCCTCGGGCCAGGTGGCCTTGTATACCACTGCTGCCGGAGTATCTTCACTGTATCCGCCCTCAATAAGTCTCTCCGTCAGTTCACCAAGCATAGATCCCGAAAGATAGATTGCCATGCTGGCTTTATGAGAGGCAAAGCTCTCTATGCTCTCCTTGGAAGGCACTTCCGTTCTCCCTGCCATCCTTGTAATGATAAGAGACTGGGATATTGACGGAAGGGTATATTCAAGATTGAGACTTGCAGCTGCTCCAAAGCAGGCACTGACTCCCGGACATGAATCATAAGGGATGCCAAGTCTGTCCAGTTCGTCCATCTGTTCTCTTACCGCACCGTATATACTGGGCTCTCCGGTATGCAGTCTTACAATCGTTCTGTCCCTGTATTTTTCCATGACTTCAATTATCTCTTCCAACGTCATGGTTGCGGAATTGTATACCTTACATTCTTTCTTTGCATAATCCAGCAGCGAGGTATTTACAAGCGACCCTGCATATATAACCACATCTGCTTTCTCCAATAATTCTTTTCCTCTGACTGTTATAAGGTCCTTAGCTCCGGGACCCGCACCGACAAAATGTACCATACTATTCCCCCCTCTTCTTACAACTGTCGAGCATCTCTTCAGCCTGCTCACTCTTCCCTAATAGACCATGAGCATTGGAATATACCATGCACTCTATCTTCACATCCTCTCCCGCTCTTATCCTCAGGTAATACATGATCTTTTCCATAAGCCTGTCCATAGTATCCTCAAGAATATCCGCTTCTTTCAGGATGTCAACGGCATATTCCGTTGATATGGATTCAAGGATTCTGAGGCATAGGTCTCTGTCTGCTCCGGCACGTAAGGCTGCTGCCGCCATCAGTTCCATTCTGCCGTCCGCCTCCTTGGAATGGGTATTCATTATTCCGCCGGATACTTTAACAAGTTTTCCTATGTGGCCGGTAAGCAGCATTCCTTTGAATCCCGCCTCCTTAACCATATCTATTGTTTCACCTATAAAATTGGAACACTTAACGCTTTTATCCAGATCGTAGTCATAGGCATTTTTCATGAAATCCTGTCCGTAATTACCCGGGGACACTGCTATGAATTCATGCCCAAGTGCTTTCTTCTGATTGAGTTCCACTCTGATGGTATCTATAAGAGCCTTACTGCTCATAGGCTCCACTATACCCGAAGTACCCAGTATGGATATACCGCCCTCTATACCAAGTCTCGGGTTGAAGGTCTTAGATGCCAGTTCCTCTCCCTCGGGAACACTGACAGACACCTTAAGTCCGCCTCTATAGTCACATACGTCGCAGACTTCTTTTACTTCTTTGGCTATCATCTCTCTGGGAACACGATTGATGGCAGCATTGCCCTGAGGCTGATCAAGGCCGGGAAGCGTTACTCTGCCCACACCTTTTCCTCCTTCAATGTCTATGCCCTCACCGCCGTATTCTACTCTCACAACAATATGGGCGCCGCTTGTCACATCGGGATCATCCCCTCCGTCTTTTATTACCGCACATTCCACATACTGTTCTCTTCTGACGATATCTTCTATCTTTGCATCAAAAGTAATTCCCTTGGGAGTTATTATGCTTATATTCTCTTTTATATTCCCTGTGAGAAGCATATATGCCGCTGCTTTGGCTGCTGCCGCCGCACAGCTTCCCGTAGTAAATCCGTATCTCATTCCGGTCTCCGAATTATATTCCGTATATCAATGCATTACATATGGCTGCTGCCACATTGCTTCCGCCTTTACGTCCTCTGTTGATGATATATGGGACGCTTCCGTCGATAAAAAGTTCTTTTGCCACTTCCACATTAACAAAGCCCACCGGTACACCTATTACGAATTCCGGTATGAATATGCCCTTATCCATCATCTCTTTAAGGGCTATCAGAGCTGTGGGCGCATTGCCTATGGCAAATATAACAGGACCTTTAAGCTTGGAGGCTCTCTCCATACTGACACTGGCTCTGGTCTGTTCTCTTTCTTTAGCTTCTCTTGCCACGTCCTCATCGGCCATAAAGCAATGAACTTCTCCCCCGTATTCGGCAAGTTTCTTTTTATTGATACCTGCCTTGGCCATATTGGTATCAGTCACTATATCCGCTCCGGCCTTAATAAGTTCTCTGGCCTTCTCCACTGCTCCCTTGGAAAAGAGCAGACTCTCGGCGTAATCAAAATCCGCCGTGGTATGTATAACTCTCTTTGTAACATCCTTTACAGCAGGATCTATAACAAGACCTCGACTTATCAGTTCTTCTTCTATGATCTCAAAACTTCTCTTCTCTATGTCCTTGGGAAGAACATATTCGAATCCTTTATCATTCATCTGACATAACCTCATCCAGGATCTTTAAAAAGCGGTCATTTATCTCCCTGTTTCTTATTGCAATCCGGTAATATCCTTTTCCAAGAGTTCTGTAATCACTGCAGTCTCTGATAAGTATTCCTCGGGCTTTCATCTTTTCATACAGATCCGCTTTCTTATTCGGCAGTCTGAAAAGAATATATGCGGTATCGGAAGGATAGACCTTCATGCCTCTTGCTTCAAGTTCTGCTGTAAGATAAGTAAGGCCTTCCGCAAGGGTCTCTCTTCCTCTCTCCAGATAGTCTCCCTCTTCAAGCGCCTTTTCTCCCATCACGGTCGCAGGTATGGATATATTCCATTCGGGAAGACTCTCTGTTATAAGTTTTGCAATCTCTTTATTTGAGCAGATTGCATAGCCCAGTCTTATACCGGGTATGGCATATGCCTTGGTAAAGGATCTTATGATCACTGCTCTGTCTGCCCTTCCGTCTATCGCTCCGCCTGTAGTTCCGAGCATGTCCTTTAGGGAATTGCCTTCCCCTTCTTTGGTCAGTTCCACAAAGCACTCATCTATCACAAGAAAGCTTCCGCTTTCCCTGCAGGCTTCAATAAGCCTCTCTCCCGTGGCTCTGTCGATCTTTCTGCCGTTGGGATTGTTGGGATTTGCCACGAAGACCATGTCAGGTCTTTTCTCCTTAATGTCTTTAATAAGAGGCTCCCCTATCAGGTAATCTTCCTCTTCCATTAATTCGGATATATATATGTCGCATCCTACGTTACTCAAGGCTCTCTCGTATCCTGAGAAAGAAGGTGCCGTAATCATTCCGCTTTTAGGCTTAATGGCATAACACAGAGTCTGTATCAGTTCAGATGCTCCGTTGCCGCATACGATACAGTCGGCATCCACTCTGTGATAAACTCCTATCTTTTCCCTGAGGCTTCTGCTTAGAAGATCCGGATATGCCGTCAGGCTTTGATAGGCCTTATCGTATGCTTCCCTGAAAGATGCCGGCATACCCAGAGGATTGCAATTAATCGACAGGTCAATATCCACTTTTCCCGAATATATATCTCCTCCGTGCATTAGCATCCTTTCAAAACAATCCCCATAATTAACAGACAAAAGATAAGGCACAGGGCCTCACTGATAAACATCAGCCTGTTGGCTCTTCTTATATCTTCCGCTTCTATCTCTCTTAGGGCATCACCTATAAAAGGCTTCTCAACGACCTTCCCGAAATAAGATGCGTTACCGGCCAGTCTCAGTCCCAGTGCTCCCGCACATACCGATTCCGTATGGGCCGAATTGGGGCTGGCATGATTGTATCTGTCCCTTTTATATATGCGCCCTGCATTCTTCGCGTCATAATCTTTTCCTGCAAAAAAACAGGCAACTATCATAAGATATGCGCTGATTCTTGCGGGCAGGTAATTAACAATATCATCCAACTTCGCCGCGCATCTTCCGAAGTCCATATATCTGTCGTTCTTATATCCGATCATGGAATCCATTGTATTAATAGCCTTATAGAGATAACCCAATATAGGTCCGCCTATTGCCGTATAGAGCATGGGGCCTATAACCCCGTCCGAAGTATTCTCCGCAACGGTCTCCACAGCAGCCCTGCTTATCTGCGGATAATCCATACTGTCGGTGTCTCTGCCTACTATCATGGACACTGCTTTTCTTGCCCCTTCAAGATCCTTTGCTTCAACGGCACGATATACCTTCATACTCTCGTCTCTCAGACTCCTTGCCGCCAATATGCTGTAGCTTAAGAGAGTCTCCGCTATAAGACCCGCAATGGGATTAAGCATATAGCATCCGATGACTATGATTGCCGTAACAAGCACCGTGGTCAGGCATACTATAACCACAGTCGCTATTCCTTTTTTCCTTTTTGCTTCAGGACTTATAGTCTCATCAGAAAGGAAACGCTTTTCCAATCTGCTTATAAGTCCCCCGATAAGTCTTACCGGGTGATAGAGCCATTCCGGATCTCCCAGTATAAGATCCAGGATGAATCCAAACAGAGTGGCCGCCATATGATAGAGAATAATCATATAATCCTTGCCTCTATATTCTCGCCAAGCTTCTTAACTTCCAATGTGACAGTGTCTCCGTTATTCACGATGGAATCAAAATAATCTCCGATTCCAAGCCCCGATATAAGGGACATGATGGTGCCTCCATGAACCACAAAGACCGCCTTCCGAACCCCCTCTTCTTTTATCATATCAAGAGCTCTTCCGAATCCCTTCATTGTTCTGGAAGTGAAGTCCTTCATAGTTTCACCCTGAGGAAAATCCAGCCTTCCGTTGCTGTCTATCCATTCCTGATAGAACTTGTCTCCCGACAGTTCCTCATAGTTCTTACCTTCAAAAAGTCCGAAATCAATCTCCCTAAGTTCCTCGATTGTCACAGGCTTCATATTGGGATAGATGATATCCGCAGTTTGCCGGCACCTTTCCATGGGACTTACAAAACAGATATCTGCCACGGGATATTCTTTTTCTTTAAGGCGCTTAATGCCTTCCTCACACAGATCTTCATCCGTAGTCCCGATGTATCTGCGTTCCGAATTGCCTTTAGTCATACCGTGCCTTATAAGATATACGATTATTTTATCTTTACTGCTATCCCGCATACTATTCTCTCTACGCCTTCCGCCTTAGCTGCAAGCTTTGTCATAATACGTCCGCAGACTTCTCTGAAGATACGCTCTTCCTTCTTAATGGGAACCACTCCGCTTCCCACTTCATTGCATATAAGAGCCAGGCATCCCGGCATGTCCGCAATCTTTAATACTTTTTCTTCTATTTCGCTCTCACTACGGCCCTTAGCCAGTCCGTCTCTTATATAGAGATGAAGATTATTCCATACAAAATCTCTGCCGGCAACAGCATCTTCCGAAAAAGACTCTCCCTCCGCCGGGTAAGCATCCGGAAAAAGTGCCATCACATAATCTTTCTTGCCCTGAAAAGCGCCTCCCATATAGAGTCTCATATCACAAGATTCCTCCCTTGCCCAATACGAACAATGTAAAGGCTGTAAAAAGTTCCGAAACACAGACATAGCATCCCGCAAGATCTCCGCTCATTCCACCGAACTGTCTGCAGGCCATTCTTCTGTAGAAGACCAATACAAGAAGCTGTACGATGATAAGTGCGCCTGTGGCAATAATACTCAATAAACCTACCAAAGCAAGAATGATTACAAGTTCAACTGTCAAAAAAGCGATGATTAATCTCTTTGGACTGTCTTTTGTCTCCGCTTTTAACATGCCTTCATCTTTTGCATTCTTAGTCGTCATTATAAGAAGACCGCATAACGCTCTTGATATAACCGGAGCAGAACATAATATATACCAAGCGCTTTTATCTGTAATGTCATAGACAAAAGCAATAAAAAGCATAAGATATACCGCAAGACTTATGATTGCGAAGGCTCCCACATGAGGATCTTTCATAATCTCGAGTTTCTTTTCCTTGGGCTGATAAGAATGAATGGCATCCATGGTGTCCATCATACCGTCTATATGAAGTCCTCCCGTAAAGAGGATGATAAGTGCTCCTGCAATAAGCACAAAGGGCAATCTCTCCGCGCCGCAGATAAGGCTCAGATGATAGCATCCGATGCCTATTGCTCCCGCAATGGCTCCCACAAAAGGAAAGAATACAAGATGATATCTCATATCGGATCCGTCCCATTCAAAGCGGGGCATGGGTATCTTGGAATATATGGAAAAAGCCACTATGAATGATCTGAAAAAACTAACAATCTCCTTCATTTTTCTCCTTTATTTGATCTGAACCGGGATTCCCGAGTTGACTTCATAGACCGATGAAGCATCTTTTGCAAGGCTTATATTAAGCCTTCCCAGGACTTCCATGTATTCCCTTGTCTCTCCCTCGTATTCGTAACCGTCCTCAAAGATATTGTTGGATACAATGATGAGATTAGCCGTCTTATCTTTCAGCTCATTAATCTCATCCAATATCTTCTGACAGAGTTCTTCTCCGGATCTTTTACTTTCGGATCCGAACATTTCATTTGCCAAGAGGTTGGAAAGGCATTCAAGAAGTACTGTTCCTTCCATATCTCTCACGGCATCTCCTATATCCGTCTCCCGCTCCACTGTATTAAAGCCTCTGACCTCACGGTTGGCCCTATGTCTTTCTATTCTTTCAAGAGCTTCCGCACCTTCGCTTTTCATTGTGGCAAGATAATATTTCTTACCTTCAAAGCTTGCGGTAAGCTCCTCGGCGTAGGCTGATTTTCCGCTTCCGCTTCCGCCGTATATCAATATAAGCATTAACTATAACCTCTTATATTCCTCTATTCCGTCTTCCTTAAAACTGTTGCAGTGTTCATATACGGCATTTGCTGTCTGCAAAAGTCCCATCATCATTACTGCCCCGGTTCCCTCTCCAAGGGCCATATGGGCATCGATTACTGGAGCAAGTTCCAGTTCCTTAAGTACAAGGCCTGCAGCCCTCTCACCGCTTAAATGGGATGCAATAAGATAGTCTTTTGTTCCTTTTACAAGCCTCTCCGCAATAAGTGCAGCCACATTGCTTATGAATCCGTCAAGAACAATGGGAATACCAAAGACCGCTCCTCCGATACATGCTCCCACCATGGCAGCTATATCATATCCCCCTACAGTCTCAAGTGCTTTTAAAGGATCATCCGAAGTTAAATTGTATTTTCTGACGCAAGTGTCAATTACCTCTGTTTTTCTTGCAAGCCCCTTGTCATCAAGACCCGCTCCTCTTCCCGTTACATCTTCTGCAGGAAGACTTAAAAGGATGGATGCAAGAGCGGAGGATGTAGTGGTATTGCCTATTCCTATCTCTCCGATTCCCACAAGGTCATAACCCGCATCCGCAGACTCTTTTACATGGCTGAATCCCACGTTAATGGCCTTAACTGTCTCTTCTCTTGTCATGGCAGGCTCCAGCATGAAATTGCGACTGCTCTTTCTTATCTTTTCGTTGCTAATATTAGGAGAAGCAAGTTCAAAAGCCACTCCAAGATCTATCAGCTTCACATCCGCCTTGATGCTTTCCGCCATCACCGAGACACTTCTCTTCATATCGGCGATTCCGTCAGCACATATGGCCGTAATCTCCTGCCCCGACTGGCTGACCCCTTCCGCAACTATTCCGTTGTCGGATGCAAAAACCAGAATAACATTCTTAACGACCCCCGGCTTCTCTCGTCCCTGTATGGCTCCAATCCTTGAAGTAATTTCCTCAAAGACCCCCATGGAATCAATGGGTTTACTGACTCTGTCCCACTTGTCTTTTATGCTGTTGTAGAGTCCTTTGTCATAAGATGGGACGTATCCCTGTCTTAGAACATCTTCAATCCCTGCCATAATTACTCTTTGCCTTTATCAATGATACTCGTCGGCTATCTTTACATCCTTAAGCATGGAATATATCTTCTCCATATCCATGTTTTCCCTTATCATGTCTGCAAGTATGTCGTACTGTTTTTCTTTAAATGCATCATAAGATTCCGTAAGCGAACGGTCTCTGTTTATTCCTTTTTTATCCGCCAGATATGAGATTATGGCTTCGGATACTTCATCCGAATCAAATATTCCGTGAAGGTAAGTTCCGTATACATTGCCCTTACTTGCTCCGTCTACCTTACATATCTCTTTGCTTCCTTCGGAATATATCTTCACAATGGCCGAGTCGGAAGATGAATCGCTGGCACCCATATGAATCTCATAGCCTTTGACTCTCTTTCCCGAAAGACATCTGAGAGGTCCTTCCTCTACGGTCATCTCCCCTTCCACTCTGGTCCTTACTTTTTCTTCCCTGATCTCGGTGTCTATATCAAGAAGACCCATGCCTCTGACACTTCCGCCCTCTTCTATGCCATGAGGGTCGGATATATTCATTCCCAGCATCTGATAGCCTCCGCAGATACCGAAGACTATGCCCTCTGCGGAATATTTCTTTATTGCCGCCTCAAAGCCTGTCTCTCTTAACCATTTAAGATCCCCAATGGTATTCTTGGTTCCGGGGATAACAAGCATATCCGCTCCTTCTATCTCCCTCGGATCGTCGATATATCTTATTCCCGCTTCCGGGAATCTCTCAAAAACAGACAGATCGGTATAATTGGACATCCTTGGAAGTCTTACGACTCCTATATCGATCAGTCCTCTTTTTCTCTTATCAAGTCTCTCAGACATGCTGTCTTCATCGTCTATATTAAGTCTTGTATAAGGCAGCACTCCCACAACGGGTCTGTCGGCCTTTTCTTCCAGCATGTCGATGCCGGGATCCAATATGGTCTTGTCACCTCTGAACTTGTTGATAATAAGGCCCTTTACTCTTTCTTTTTCATCCTCTTCAAGAAGATTCATGGTTCCCAGTAACTGGGCAAAGACACCGCCTCTGTCTATGTCTCCCACAAGGAGTACCGGGGCATCCACAAGCTTCGCCATACCCATGTTGACGATATCATCCGATTTCAGATTGATCTCCGCGGGAGAACCCGCACCTTCTATCACGATGATATCAGCATCTTTTTCCAGTTCTCTGAAGGCTGCGATGATATCGGGTATCAGTTGCTTTTTGAATTTAAAATAATCTCCGGCAGTCATGCTGCCCTTGACTTCGCCGTTTACTATGACCTGAGAACCAACATCACTGGTAGGCTTAAGAAGTATGGGATTCATACATACTCTGGGGGCGATCCCCGCAGCTTCAGCCTGCATAACCTGGGCTCTTCCCATCTCAAGTCCTTCTTCAGTTATGTATGAATTAAGGGCCATGTTTTGGGATTTGAAGGGAGCCACTCTGTATCCGTCCTGCTTAAACACACGACAGAGTCCGGCTACAACAAGGCTCTTTCCCACATTTGACATTGTCCCCTGTACCATGACTACTTTTGCCATATTGCTTAATGCTCCTTCAGAATAATCGTTCCTGTTTTTTCATCAAAACAGTCAGGGTCTATTCCGTACAGTTTTGCCAGATATCCGTCCTTATAGATCTCATCCGGCTTACCTACTCTTCCGATTTTGCCATTTTCAATACATACCAGCTTATCGGATATGCCCCTGGCTATATCCAGCTCGTGCAGCGACATTATAACGGTCACGTTCTTTTCTCTGCTCAATCTGTATATACCGTCAAGTATATCCAGCTTGTATCTTATATCCAGGAAAGATGTGGGCTCATCCAGAACCAGTATCTCCGGTTCCTGACATATGGCTCTGGCCAGCATGACTCTCTGCTTCTGGCCGTCGCTGACTTTTGAAAAGTCCTCTTCCGCTATGCTTTCCACATGCATGAATTCTATGGCTTCCCTTACCTTCTCCTCATCCTTTTCGTTAAGAAGACCGAATCTTCCCGTATAAGGATATCTTCCGGTGGCCACCACCTCTCTGCAGGTCATAAGCTCAGTCACCGGTCTTTTTGTTGTAACCATGGACATGAAATGAGCTATATCGTCTCCTGACATGTCGGACAGATCCCTGCCTGATACATATACAGATCCGGCCAGGGTCTCAAGTTGCTTTAATACGGTTCTTAGTATGGTTGTCTTACCGCAGCCGTTGGGACCTATAAGACTTATGATCTTTCCCGCTTCTATATCCAGTTCTATACCCTCAATGACACATTTTTTACCGTATCCGACTGAGAGTTTCTCTGTTCGCAGATTCTTACTCATTACGTCCTCCCGGTCTCAACATCATGAATATAACCACAGGCACCAGCAAAATTGATGTTACGGAGCTTATGGCAAGTTCCGTCGGCGCAAAAAGAGTTCTGGATATTCCGTCACAGAAGACGGTAATTATGGCTCCTCCCAAGAAACAAGCCGGAATGTGTATGAGGGGCTTTGCCGTTTTAGTAATGCTCTTTATCAGATGAGGTACCGCAATACCGACAAAAGATATAGGGCCCGCAAATGCTGTAACACATGCCGAAAGAGCACTTGATAAAAGGATAACAAGTACTCTCAGACTCTTTACCTTTACACCCATGCTCTCCGCATAAGTCTCCCCCAGCTGATAGGCTCCTATGGGTTTTGAATACATAAAAGCAATGACCACCACCAGTCCCACCAGAATAGTCATAATAGTCACGTCATTCCAGTTCATACCGGACAGACTTCCCATGGACCAGTTATGAAGATTGACTATATTGGAATCATCCGCAAAGGTCACGCAGAGATCCGTGATCGAGGAACATACATAGCCCACAAGTATACCGCAGACAATAAGCAAGGACATCTTCCTTGTCTTGGTGGATATGATGAGTACGAAGCCCGTTACCATAAGGGCACCCACAAAAGCGGCCGCCACCATGCCCAATGAATTGATATTAATTCCCTTTGAAAGCATAAATATCATAAAGAGGGCCACCACAAGCTTGGCTCCCGATGATATACCCAGGACGTAGGGACCTGCTATGGGGTTACGGAAAAATGTCTGAAGCAGGAATCCCGATACAGACAGAGCTCCTCCCAGAACCACAGCCGCAATAACCCTGGGCATACGGATGTCCATGATTATCCTGCTTGCGGTGTCGTTTCCACGCCCTTTAGTAAGCACTCCCACAATGTCACTGACAGATATATCCACACTTCCCGTGCAGATATTCCATACCATCAGAATCAAAAGCAAGAGTGTCAGCAATATGAAGATTGGAAAATAGTTTTTTCTGCTTATTTTCATAGTCTTAGTTTTTCGTTTTAATATATGTGTCTGAGGAAGATCAGATTGCTTTCATCCTCCTCATGTAAGACCACACTCAGGTCTTTTATCATGTTGCAGACTCCTGTGGTCTTCTGGAAAAAGTCTGTACCCGCCACATATACTTTCCCGTTTTTTACCGCCTTGAAATCGGCGAACAGTTCATCCTTGTCCAGTATCTCATCAACGCTGTTTATATCAGATACAACCGTGGTATTGTATATCAGAATGTCGGCATCTTTGGCATCTGCATAGAATTCTTCCATCTGCATGTTCACGGTTGATAAGGCATTCTCTTCCTCATCTCCCACATCGGAAGGAATATATTCTCCTCCTGCCATTCTTATCATCTTTGGAATGTAGTCCATGCTTTTTTTGACATTGACGGCTCCGTTGGCATTTACATAGAAAAAAGCCACAGTCTTGCCTGTTTTATCCCCTTCGCTTATCTCATTATAAGCCTTCAACTGCTCTGCATAGAAATCTTCCGCCGCATCTCTTTTGTCAAAAAGAAGTCCGTAGAGACGTATCCACTCCAGTCTGCCCATGGGATTTTCCTCATAGCTTGACAATTCCACAAGCACCGGGATTCCCACTTCTTCCAGTTTCTCCTTTGTCTCGGGATTGTGCCATATCATAGTGTTCTCTATCGCCAGGTCGCAGTCCTCTTTAAGTATGAGTTCATAGTCCGGCTGACTGTATTTTCCGCCATAGAGAAGTCTGCCTTCCTGCATAGCCTTAACGGCTTCATCAATATGCCAGTCTTTTTCCTTAGTTCCTGTAAAACGTATGTCATCCGTCGCACCTATGGCACACACCATATCCATAACAGAAGATGATGCAAGATAGACATTGTTAAGAGGCTGTTTCAATACCTCTGTTCCTTCGGGCAGATTATATGGAACTTCCTCATCTTCGGGGACCACTAAAAAGCTGCTCCCATCGTCTGTTTTGACCAGGCTGTATGCCCCGTATTCCTCCACGGAATACATCTTGGCATAGTTGAGTTCCCACTCTCCGGTCCGCTCTAAGGTTGCAAAATCTTCCCCTTTATAAATGCCAGAAAAGCTCTGAGCGCCACATGCACTCAGAGCCATCATAAGACCTAATGTTATTAATGCAAAATATATTTTTTTCATCTAGTTATCCATTTCAAAATGCAGAGTATACTCGATCTCATGAGGTACACTCATGGCTGTAGTATCTCCTATAACCTGCATATCAGACGGAATTCCGTCTATGGGTACGGTAAATGTAGAATTACCTCCCTCAGACTCGTTCAGATACTTGTCTCCGTTAACAAGCATATAATCATAGTTCTTGCTGCTCCATACAAGTTTGGCATAGGCCGCACCGTCTTTCACGGTAACAGTGACGGGAGACTCAATATAGGCCTTTCCCGTTCCTCCTTCCATGGACAGTTTTACACTGTAACTTCCGTCTTCAAGTTTTTTGTCTCCGCATCCTGTAAGGCATGCAAAAAGCATGCCCGCAATGATGCATACAATAAATAATCTTTTAAATATATTTTTCATACCGATCTCTTATACTACTGTGGATTGGAAAAGCTTACCTTATGATCGTACCACTTATTCTTAGTACCTATCAAGGCAAGATCGAATTCCTTGTCAAGAGCTTCTACGGGAATATCAAAGCCGTTTACTTCCTCTGTTGTTCCGTCAGCGTATTTTACTGTGTCCGTTGTAGGCTCAAGAAGCTTTGCTCCGTCTTTTTCGGCATCAGCTGCAAGACCTACAAAAAGATTGAGGATCTTCTTTGACTGAAGGCTTACATGTGCCGTCATCTTTCCGTCCTTAACTGTAAGTGTTCCCTTGCCGTTAAGCGCTTCATTGGCACGAAACATGCTGGAATCAGTGTTGAAATCAACAGTGTATGTTCCGTCTGCAAGTTCACCTGCAGCCGCTGTTGAAGATATGCTTAAGTTGCCGAGGCTGTCAATAGCTGCCAGTGTATGATTAACATAGAGCTGCTCGATAGCTTCAATCCTTCCCATACCTTCTATCTGGCAGTCGATGCTTTCAAAATTGCCTGAAGCTTCAAACATGCTCTTCCATGAATCCTCTTCGTCGCCTGCCATATCGTTGTTGGCGTGATCGCCTGCAACAACCATAAGCGGTCTGAGTATTACTTTTGTAAAGCCTGCCTCTTTTACTGCTTCGATGATATTCTCACAAGCTGTCTCCTCAGGTTCCCCCTCTACAGTACCTACGAATACATTGTCATACCCCAGCTTATTCATCTGTGTCTGCATCTGGCTGTATGATACCTTTGCAGTATGAGATGTTCCGTGTCCCATAAGAACAAGTGCTGTACTGTCATCTGCCAGAGCCTTGATATCTGCTGCGCCGGCTGACTTGGCTGCTGCAGCTACGACTTCCTTGGCTACATATTCTTTATCATCATTGACAGCATTGCCGTCGGCACCCACTTCACCTAAAAGAGGCTCTGCAATTGCCAGCTTCTCGAACTTGTCGGCATATGCATCCAGAGCTTCCTTCATCTCATCATATTCCGCACCATGCATAAGATGTGTAGGCTGAATAACAAGATTCTTAACTCCTGAAGCAACTGCTCTCTCAAGAGCCTGGTCCATGTTATCTATCTTCTCTTCATCTCTTGCCTGAATGTGATTGATGATTATCTGTGCTGTAAAGGCACGTCTTACAGCCCAGTCGGGATAAGCCTTAGCAAGCGCATCCTCAATGCCCTTGATATCATTAACTCTGCTTTCGTTAAAAGATGTACCGAAGCTTACAACAAGTATTTCATTGTCTCCGATATCGTCTCCGTTACGTGGATCGTCTTTGGACGCATCACCTGTATCTCTTCCGAAATAATCGGGATCGGCATTCTCACCCTCTACAAGTTCCTTCTGAGCATCTGTAAGTGCATCCCATGCAGCCTTTGCTGCAGCACACTGGGCATCCGTCTCATCTGTTCTCTCCTGAACATAGATGGCATCGATCAATGCCGCAACATTATCTGCTGCCGCCTGATCATCTACAGCTTCCGCAGTTTCTTCCACGGCTGTCTCCTCCTGTACTGACTCAGTTGTTACATTCTCAGCAGTTTCACCGCATCCTGCAAGCATTGACATTGTCATTGCTGCGATCAGAGCTGCTACAACTAATTTCTTCATTTTTTCTCTCCTCCAAAATATATTAATACAGCTTTTTGCCTGAAAATAGGCATAAAAAAAGCCTGCATCACATGATAAAACAGGCACATAAAATAAAAAGGTATCTTAACCCTTTTCCAAACGGCACGACCAATTCCTCGTGATCATATGTACCAAGCAAAAAGGCAGGTTTCCTGACTTAAGCATCATCACCTGCTGTCGTCTTCCCGGTTGATACCAGTGACTATCATAATGATCTGACAGCAGATTCCGCATCACAGTGACGAGATCGTACAGGTCTTTCACCTGTTTCCCTTTTACCCTTTGGCCCGACTAAAGTCGTCAAAGGCACCTTTTTCTTCAATATTCAATTGATCAGACCTTTAGCTTTCTGACTTTATATAATATACCACCGGGCTATACTGTAGACAACAGTTTTTTATCTGATCATATAATTATTCTTTCCGGAATTTTTAACCTTATAAAGAACCTTATCCGCAGCTGCATATATCTTCTGGAATTCCTTCTCATCCCAATCCGGTATCCTGAGAGCTCCGATGGAAAGACTCGTCAGATCCTTAAGATTCATGGACTCAAGTTTCGAAGCGAAGGCTTCAATGATATCACCGAACATACCTTCAAGAGTCTTCTCGTCAGATACTCCTCTTATATAACCGCAGAACTCATCTCCTCCTATTCTTGAGGCATACATCACACTATCTGTGTAATCGGAGAGTATCTTGGCAAAGGCCATAAGAACATTGTCTCCGGCCTGATGACCGTAGTTGTCATTGACATCCTTAAAGTTATCAAAATCCACCATAAAGAAAGTTCCGTCGGCTTTTCCGCTCAGCTCACTGTTCACAAGCCGCTGGAACTGGTTACGGTTATAAAGTCCCGTAAGTGGATCTCTGAGAGCAAGCTGTCTTATCTGGGCAAGACTCTCATAATGAACCGTATTGTCAATTGCCCAGAGCATGTGACCAAGGACATCCTTGCCTTCCATAAGAGGCTCAACCACAAAGTCATAAGTCTTGTTATCTATCTCCATCATACTCTTCTCGCCGTTAAGAATGTCGTGGAGAATGGGATGATTTCGAACGTCTTCATTTTCCGGGATTACTCCCAGGATCTTCTGCATCTTTTTGTTGCTATATCCCACATGATAATCTATGTCAAATACAAGTATTCCTTCTCTTCCGTGATTAAGGGCATTGCTACCGGCCAAAGCAACGGAATCAAAGAAGCCGTATTTCATAAGGCAGAGATACATACATATGGCAGCTCCGGCTATTCCAATGGCGGGAACCTCATAACCTCCCGTAATACCGCTGAGAGTCAGCGTATATGGCAGCCAGCACAGCAAAAGCGAATAAAACAGAAACTTGATCCTTCTCCTGCCGTGCGCCGAGGTTTTCCTGTATCTGCGAATGCACATCGTAGTAATACCCAGCGAAAAAAGCATTACATAGACAACTACGCCGTAGAACATAACACCGTGTCCGAGATCCGGTCTTGCAAATGGACCCGTGAAATTAACTCCCACATGAGTATAGAACAATCCGGTCTCTCTCGTATGTATAAGGGTATGCATAACAATGATCGAAAATACCGCCTGAGCCAGGTATACAAAAGTCGGAATCTTGATATTACAAAGAATACTTGCAAAATATGTGGCGGTAATAAAGATGACCATCTCACCGAAATACTGAACTATACAGGCAAAGAATACACCCTCGGGTGTATTGGCCAATATCTCCATGATGAAGCCCACAACATATATCATTCCGGAAAGCTCGAATATAAGAACCGCACTCTGGCCTTTTGACGATTCTCTTCCCGCCGATCTGAAAAAGATCGCTATAATGACCATAAGTGCCACTACATGCATTCCAAGATAATAGTCGTAGAGAACCGCCGTTCCTTCAAATACGGATCTTAAAAGCGACAGTATAAGGAAATGCACCGGATAGAATAGATAGAAGAAGTATCTCATTCCAAAGACATTCTTGCCCTTCTCACCGTTGTAGAAATACAAAAGAGGCAATGCCAGCATGAATCCCAGCAGATAGAACTTATCCCACCATACCCACTCATATCTCATAAAATGATAGTGGTTGTTAAGTATTATGCTGACCACAAGGAATGCAACCGTTGCCAGATCTGCAATACAGAACCATATGGCCTTTTCTCTGAAAGTTCTTCCGTAATAGAATGCAAGAATAAAGAGTGAAGGTGTTACTATCCATCCTCCCACCGTCACGGATACTACAAAAAGCAATACAGTCAGAATAACTTTCAGTGGCTTCTTCAATCTCTTATTCTCAAGTACAGTAAGCATAAGCAGGCCCAGCAAAAGGTCAAAGATTATGTTCTGTCTGTAGCCGTATTCTTCGTGAAAAAAGATATAGAAAGGGATCACCGATACGATGGCAAAGGTGATCATTCGATATATATATGCTTTAAGATTGGATGTTTTTCTGAATCCTTCGGCAATAAAAAAACACATGATGGGTACCGTGAATCTTCCCATCACATGAAGGACCTGTCCCAGGGGACTGTAGAAATCAACAAATCCCCAGGCAAAATGATCTATAACCATTGAGATAATGGCTATGATTTTCAATTGTGTTCTGTTAAGTCCGTATCTCTTTTCCATAATTAGGTCGTAACTCTATCAGTAGCCCCTGTTCTCTTTGGCTTCTTCAAGGAGCTTCAAGTAATTGTCGTATCTTAATCTGCTCACTTTTCCCTTTTCAACCGCATCTTTGACCATACAGTCCGGCTCTTTCTCGTGAATACAGTTTAAGAACCTGCAGCTGCCTTCATATTCAGTAAATTCTGGATAATAATCTTTCAGATGTGTCTTGTCTACGTCGAAAAGTCGCAAGGAACTAAAGCCCGGCGTATCAAGAATATATGTATCACTGTCTATGGCGATCATCTCAGAGTGCCTGGTGGTATGCCTGCCTCTGTCAATCTTCTCGCTTATGGCTCCCGTCTCCATACATACACCGTCCTGCAGACGGTTGATCAGAGTGGATTTGCCCACTCCGCTGGGTCCGGCAACCGTAGTTGTCTTGTGAGCAAGGAGCTCTTTTAATTCTCCGAGATCGTCCTCTAAGGCACTTACGAACACGACTTTGCATCCGCAGCCCTCATAGGCCTCGGTTATCATCTTCTTTTCCTCTTCCTTGGCGATATCCTGTTTGTTGAAACAGATTATCGTAGAAAGATTTTTCTGCTGCATCATTATAAGAAAACGATCCAGCAGATTAAAATTGGGGTCCGGCTTTTGTATGGCAAATATAATCATGGCCTGGTCCACATTGGCGACCGCAGGCCTGATGATCTCACTGTGTCTGGGAAGTATGGATATGATATTACCCACATGTTCCTTCTCGTCAATAACTTCTATATCCACGTTGTCACCCACGAGAGGCTTGATGCCATCCTTACGAAAAGCACCTTTTGCCTTACACTCATATATGCTGTTGCCGTTATGTACATAGTAGAAACCTGCTATGCCTTTGATTATCTTCCCCTGCATTTATTCCTTTGTAAATTTTACTGTACGAGTAACACTTCTGTCTTCTGTGGTGGTAGGAGTCTCAACGACTTCACCCTCTGCATTGGTAGATGTAGAACCCTGAATGGTAACCGTATAGAGAATGGTTACAATACCGTTCTCACAATCCGGTATACCCGATATATTCATAGCCACAGGGAATGTGGATGTAATCTCTCTCTTAAGCTCGACACCTGTTGTGGTTGTCAGGATAACCGTAGCCTGTGTACCGGTTACATAGCTTCCATCCTCAACCACAGGACTCTCGATATTGCCCACGTAGCTGTAAGTAACTGAACCTACGCCAATACTTAACTTAAGGTCTATTACGGTACCCGCATCTACATTGCTTCCCGCTACAAAGCTCTGATAGCATACCTTGTCTGTTAGGTTGGGATCTTCATTGGTTGTCTCGGTAATTGAACCAACCTGGAGACCGCTCTCTACAAGGAGTGCCGTTGCATCCATGGCTTCAAGACCGATAACATTTGGAACCGATACCTTCTCTGAACTGGGTCCTATGCTGACACTTACCGTGATACTGCTTCCTATATCTGCAGCCATACCTGCGGAAGGTGCCTGGTCTACGACATTACCCTTTGTAACGTTGTCACTGGGAACCTCTACTTTGGTTACTTCAAAACCTTCTTTGTTAAGGGTTGCAACAGCCTCGGCATAAGACATATTATGCACATCGGGAACGATTGCCTGATTCTCACCAAGCTTCACGTCTGACGGTACATTTGAAGACTGCTCCGTAGAATCCTCTGTATTATTATCTCCCGTTCTGCTGAAACTGAATAAGCCAAAGGCTCTTCCCACAAAGAATATAACCAGTATTCCTATGATAATGGCTGCAATTACAGCACATATGGTTGTAATTCTTTCAGCCTTTTCTTCATCTTTCTCGCTTCTTCCGCTCTTACCACGGCTTGACGAAGGTTTTCCTTTTCCTGATGAGCTCTTTCTAGAGGGCCCGGGTGCCGGTCTCTCATCTATGCTGCGAGGTCTCTTCTTACCGCTTCCGTTAGAAGGACGTTCAGGTCTTTCCTCATTAAGACGCATAGTGTTATCAAGGTCATCTCTTGTACGGGTCTGACGCTTGATTGCCTGCATATCGGTTTCTGATATGAGATTGGTTGCAGCGTCTTCATCAGGGTCTGCTATTTTAACAAAATCCTCATCCGGAGACATAAGAGACCTCTTAAGATCCTCAATAAGCTCCGCCATATTCTGATATCTTCTGTCAGGACTCTTCTGTGTACACTTGAATACGATCTGCTCCACACTTATAGGTATCTCTGCAACGTAGTCTCACCGTTAAAGGGTACACGTCCGGTAAGCATCTCAAAGAGAGTAATACCAAGGGAATAGATATCACTCTTCTCATCCGAATATCCGCCTCTTGCCTGCTCGGGAGATGTATAATGCACCGATCCCATTACATTGGAAGTAATGGTATTGCTGCTTACAGCCTTGGCAATACCAAAATCCGTAACCTTAACCTTACCATCCTTGGAAATCATAATATTCTGAGGCTTAATATCTCTGTGAATAATATGATTGTTGTGAGCGCACTCTATACCCATTGATACCTGAATGGCTATACTTACCGCCTCTTTAACGGAAAGCCTTGCCTTCTTCTCAATGTACTTCTTGAGTGTTATACCCTCAACAAGTTCCATTACGATGTAGTAGACTCCACCCTCTTCACCGACATCGTATACATTGACAATGTTGGGATGCATCATTCCGGCTGCAGCCTGAGCTTCTGTCTTGAATTTTGAAACAAAGTTGGCATTCTCGCTGAATTCCTGTTTCAAAACCTTCACTGCTACAAAACGGTTAAGCTTATGGTCTTTTGCTTTATACACATCCGACATTCCGCCGGTGCCTATTTTTTCGAGGACCTCATATCGATCCCCTATCATCATACCTATCTTAATCATTCAAATACTACCTGTTATCTCCGTACGGGTCTACAAGGACTACTGCTATATTATCCTTGCCACCATTATCATTAGCTGCATCAACAAGGCTCTCGGCCTTTTCAACGAGATCTCTCTGTCCCTGCAGAATCATTCTGATCTCTTCATCTTCTATCATATTGGTAAGACCGTCCGAACACAGCAGAACAATGTCTCCCGGATCCAGTCTTACGTTAAAGAAGTCCACATCAAGTTTCTCTTCTACACCCAGAGCTCTTGTGATGATGTTCTTGTCCGGATGGGTTCTTGCCTGTTCTCTCTTAATCTCTCCCATCCTGACCATCTCTTCAACATAGGAATGGTCTCTGGTGATCTGCTTTATCTCTTTGTTATTAATAACATAGAGTCGACTGTCACCAACATTTGCCACACACATTATGTTATCGGCATTAATCGTGGCGGCAACAAGTGTTGTTCCCATTCCGTTAAGAGCCTCATCGGCCTCGCTCTTTTCTCTGATCACATCATTGGCTCTGTGGATTGCTTTTTCCAAAGTTCCCACAACAGATTCATCTTCGCAATTGCTTGCATATTCCACAATTGTCTCAATTGCGCACCGTGAAGCGTAGTCGCCGGCTTTATGGCCCCCCATGCCGTCTGCTACCAAAAAAAGATTAGGCAGATGTCCCACTGCCATCTCTGATGTATAGACATAATCCTGATTAAGTTTTCTTTT
Organism: uncultured Lachnospiraceae bacterium; assembly: GCA_902779505.1. GTDB lineage: Bacteria > Bacillota > Clostridia > Lachnospirales > Lachnospiraceae > Colinaster. Next base: position 13,655 of record CACZBZ010000016.1, on the reverse strand, counting down.
CCTTCCGATATCAGTTATCGAAAATGTCTTGATCATTATCTTCCTCTAGTCGTCAATATCTTCAGCCATTCTACGACGTCGCAGCTGTCCGCATGCTCCGTCAATATCCCGGCCCATTTCCCTTCTAATAGTAACATTTATTCCATTTTTTTCAAGTCTGTCCCTGAATGCAAGGATTGCTTCCTTGTTGCTCCTTGTATAGTCCCTTTCCTTTATGGGATTGACGGGAATAAGGTTAACATGACATTTTAAGGGGCCTGCCAGAGCGGATAACTCCGTGGCATCCTCTTCACTGTCATTCACTCCCCCCACAAGACTGTACTCAAAGGTGATCCTTCTGCCCGTCTTTTCAAAATAATAACTGCAGGCATCCATCAGTTCCGCAATGGAATAGCTGTTGGCTATGGGCATCAGCTGCTTCCTCTTCTCGTCCGTGGTTGCATGAAGGGAAAGAGCAAGGGTGATGGCCAGATGCTCTTCAGCCATCTTTTTAATTCCCGGAACGATACCGCATGTGGATACCGTTATATTTCTTCCGCTTATATTCAGACCGTTTTCATCGGTTATGAGAGTTATAAAACGCAGAAGATTGTCATAGTTATCCATGGGTTCCCCCGTTCCCATTACAACAACATTGGATATTCTCTCACCTACAGTTCTTGTTATCTCATATATCTGGTCCAACATCTCGGAAGGAGTCAGATTCCTCTCAAGGCCGTCCAGGGTTGAAGCACAGAATCTGCAGCCCATTCTGCAGCCTACCTGAGATGATATACATACACTGTTGCCGTGCTTGTATCTCATAAAGACACTTTCAACCATGTTGCCGTCAGGAAGTTCAAAAAGAAACTTTTTTGTTCCGTCAATTATTGATTCCTGTACTCTCTCGGCTTTTAATGTAACAAGAGGTCTTGTCTTTTCAAGCATCTCCCTCATATCCTTGGGGAGATTGGTCATCTCATCGTAAGTTCTCACAAGTTTCACATGCATCCACTGATAGAGCTGGTCTGCCCTGAATCCGGGTAAGCCCATCTCTTTCAATTCCTTCTGCAGTTCTTCCTTTGTAAGTGATTTAATGTCCATTCTTAATCAATCCGGCTATAAAGAATCCATCCATCCCGTCATAAGGCATGAGCTCCGCCATACCCTTCGACACAAGATCTTTATGAAGGTTCTCGGGAAGATTCTCACTTATATCCATCTCTTCAAATCCGTATTTTTCCATTATATATGCGGCCATCTCTTCGTTCTCGCATCTGCGAAGGGTACATGTACTGTAGATTAGTTTGCCGCCGGGTTTTACATATCTGACGCAAGTGTCAATTATTTCTTTTTGCAGTTCGAGTATTCCTTCCAGGCTCTCTTCGGTCGCATTGTATTTTATGTCAGGCTTTTTACCTATTACTCCAAGACCCGAACAGGGAACATCCATAAAGACAATATCCGCTTTCTCTTCGTATGCGGGATCGAACACCCTGGCATCCAGGGCTTCCGTCTCCATATTGTCCATATTCATTCGTTCTATATTCTCACGAATTAAGCCTACTTTGTATTCCGACAGATCCCTGCAAACAACTTTGCCTATGGGACCGGCTTCTCCCGACTCTTTCCATGCCTTTTTCATCTTGGAAGCCGCATGAAGAGACTTTCCTCCCGGGGCACCGCATACATCCAGCACAAGATCCGTCGCTCCCACGCCCGCAATCTCAGCCACCATCATACTGCTTAAGTCTTGAACGGTATAGAGTCCTTCAGCGAATCTCTTCAATGAAGCAATATTGTCGGCATTGGACAAAGAATAGGCGTAAGGCAGATATATGCTCTTCTCAAAGCCCACCTGCGAGCTGTGCCACTCATCTTTTATGGACTCTCTCTCTTCCTTGGATATATCTTCCCTGATTCTTACAAAAAGATTTCGTTTTCTCAAGGTCGAATCAAGTATCTTTTTAGCCTCGATTTTACCGTATTCATTCAGAAAATGTTTCACCAGAAGTTCCGGACAGGAATATCTTATGTGATAGTAGCGTAATACTCCCTCGGATTCCTCCGGAAGAGTTATTGTATCCTTGTTTCTGGAGATATTTCTGAGTACTCCGTTCACAAAACCCGTAAGATTTTTGAAGCCTCTTTTTCCCGCAATTTTTACAGCCTCATTACAGGCTGCGGAATCCGGAACCTTATCCATATAGAATATCTGATAGGTACTCATTCTTATAAGATTGCGGATGAAGGGCTTCATCTTGGCAACCGGAGTATTGGACACGGAATCTATAATATAGTCCAATGTTATTCTTCTTTCAAGAGTGCCGCTTGTAACTTTCTTGATGAAGGCCTTGTCATGGGCTTCAAGATAATCGTATTTATCAAGGACATTCTTGATCAGGATGTGGCTCTGTTCCTCTCCCTTGTCTATGCTTACAAGCATATCCGTTATCAATTCTCTGCTATTAACCGAATCAGCCAAGTAACTGTCCCTCTTCTATATGATATCCGAGGAGAAAGTCTTTCACGCTCATTCTCTTCTTGCCTTCCAGCTGAAGAGATCTGATCTCAAGAATGCCTTCTCCGCAGGCCACGAACAAGGCATCCTTGCTCACTTTGACCACGGTACCCGGCTTCTTTCCGTCCGCATCCTTACCCCCGACAACATATGCTTCCCAGATTTTTAACGTTTTTCCCCCAAGCGAAGTATAAGCACTGGGCCATGAATTGAGGCCTCGCACATATCTCTCCAGCTTGTCTGCTGTCCATGAAAAATCAATCTTTCCCATGGATTTATTTAACATCTTTGCGTAACTGCTCTTCTCATCGTCCTGCTTTATGGGAGTCAACTTGCCTTCTTCAATAAGAGGCAGAGCTTCGCACACGGCATCCGCTCCCAGAGCAGCCAATCTATCAAAAAGACTTTCCCCTGTTTCGTCTTTTGATATCTTTATCTTCTTCTGAAGAAGAATATCTCCGGTATCAAGACCTTCATTCATCTGCATGATGGTGATACCCGTCTCTTCTTCACCGTCCAGAATACACCACTGTATAGGCGCAGCTCCCCTGTATTTGGGAAGGAGAGATGCATGTATATTTATGCAGCCGAACCTTGGCATATCAAGTATTTCCTTAGAAAGGATCTGACCGAAAGCGGCAACGACAAATATATCGGCTTCGTATTTTTTTAATTCCGCCACAGCTTCTTCCGTCTTGATCTTAAGAGGCTGAAATACCGGAATGTTGTTTTTTATTGCACACTCTTTAACAGGTGTGAAACTGACTTCCTTGCCTCTTCCCTTTTCCCTGTCGGGCTGGGTAACAACAAGTACGACTTCATGTCCGGCATCGATTATGGCCTGTAAGGCTCCCACAGCAAAATCAGGAGTCCCCATGAATACAACTTTCATATATTACTGCTCCTCTTCTTCCGCTTCCTCCTGAAGGTCCTCCATGTTCACAAGATCTCCTTCAACAAGCTCGGTATAAAGATGACCGTCAAGATGGTCCATCTCATGGCAGATAGCTCTGGCCAGGAGTTCGGTACCTTCAAGAATCCGGTCTTCAAAATTCTCATCCTTGTAACTGATCTTTGCAAAATTGGGTCTGGTAACTATACCCGACTTGCCCGGTATGCTTAAGCAGCCTTCGTAACCTGTCTGCTCTCCGCTCTTTTCTATCACCTTGGGATTGATGATCACGTAAGGATCCTCTCCCGTAACGTCGATAACTATTATTCTTTTAAGGATACCTACCTGAGGTGCCGCAAGTCCCACACCGTTGGCTTCATACATGGTATCAAGCATATCCTCTATCAGTTCTTTTACACGGGGAGTTATCTCTTTTACTTCCTTACATACTTTGTTAAGTACGGGATCCCCTTCTATTCTTATTTGTCTGAGTGCCATATTCCTCTCCTTTCAGACCTTTTAATATGCGCTCATGGGATTGAAATCAAAGAAGACTCCTATGTCCGTCTTCCTCTCATCCAACCAGTTCTCAATATCATCCTTTATCTTAATGAGCTCGCTTATATCATCATTTTTCATATAGAGCATGAATCTGTAATTGTCATTGATCTTACCGATTCCCGCCTTGCCGGGGCCTATAATAAGCGTTGATTCGCCCAGAGCTTCTGCTCTGCTTTTAATGCTTTGAGCAAGCAAAAGACTGTTCTGCTTGTTTTTACCCGATATAAGCACGGCCATCACGTTCTTAAGGGGTGGATATCCTCCGATCTCCCTATAGGCCATTTCCTCATCGTAAAAGCTCTCATAATCCTGCTTGGAAGCATGTACGATGCTGTAGTGGTCCGGCTGATAAGACTGTATAACCACTTCACCCGGTATGGAGCCTCTTCCGGCTCTTCCCGCAGCCTGGGTTATCAGCTGAAATGTTCTCTCGCCTGCCCTGTAATCATTGCTTGCAAGAGACAGATCCGCCGCCACGACCCCCACCAGTGTAACCTTGGAATAATCGTGCCCCTTGACTATCATCTGGGTTCCTACCAGTACATCGGCTTCACCCTTTGAAAAAGCGCTTAAGATCTTCTCATAACTGTCTTTTGTTCCCGTGGTATCGGCATCCATACGAAGAGTCCTGATTCCGGGGAATAATTTGTGAAGTTCCTGCTCTATCTGTTCCGTACCTGCTCTGAATCCCAGGAGGTATTTCGAGCCGCATTCGGGACAAAGATGCGGTCTCTCCGTCTCGTAACCGCAATAATGGCAGACAAGCTTTCCGACATTCCTGTGTTCCGATAAGGACACATCACAGTGGGGACATTTCATAACATGTCCGCATGCCCTGCAGGACACAAATCCCGCATATCCCCTTCTGTTGAGGAAAAGCATAGCCTGCTCACCTTTATTAAGCCTGTCCTTAAGCAGTTCCGTAAGTTTACGACTGAATATGGACCTGTTGCCCTCTCTGAGTTCTTTTCTCAGATCCACTGTATGTACAATGGGAAGGCTTCCTCCCACGGCTCTGTTTTTCAGCTTATAGAGCTTATAATCACCCTTAAGGGCATGATAGTATGATTCAACGGAAGGAGTTGCGCTTCCCAGCACAAGCCCTGCACCGTGCATTTCGGCCAATTTTATTGCCAGTTCTCTGGCATGATATTTGGGAACATTCTCGCTCTTATAAGTCGATTCATGTTCCTCGTCTATTATAATTATTCCTATATGAGGAAAGGGGGTAAACAAAGCGGATCTGGGACCAATTATTACATCCAGTTCGCCGTTTCTTGCCTTTTCACATAGTTCGTATCTTGCTCCCGCAGCCAGAGTCGAATTCATAAAAGCAACTCTGTCTCCAAAATATTTCCTGAATCTTCCAACAGTCTGATATGTCAGTGATATCTCGGGAATCAGGACTACGGCCTGCCTTCCTGTCTCTACCACATGTCTGACCATCTCGATATAAACTTCGGTCTTACCGCTTCCGGTTATTCCGTGTATGAGACAGATGCCCGGCTTACCGGCATCATAGTCTGCCATAAAATCATCATAGACAGCCTGCTGCTCATCGTTAAGCACTATGTCTTCCACGGGAGGAAGTTCCGCACTGTCCTGCTTTTTCTTTCTTCTGTAAGTCTTCTTCACGGGAAGCACGGTCTTAAGAGCCGCAATCATGGTGGAACCGTACTGTTCCTTGATAAACCAGGCAAGTTCGATAAGCCTGCTCTCACTGTCATCCTGACTGATCAATACAGAGTCTATGAATTTCAGTTTTTCATCGGGATAATCCACATGATCCGTAAGTTCAAGAATATATCCCTCTATCAGTCTGCTTCCCTGGCCGAAAGGAACCTTTACCTTGGTGCCCGGCTTACAGTTCTCTTGCAGTTCCGGCGGGACCTTGTAAGAAAAAGGTCTGTCCACATTTTCATGAGATATATTCACTATGATATTGGCGTATCTCATGATCTCCTCCGCTTAGAATAATCAGTTGCCCGTGGCGAGTTCTTCCATTATCTCTTTGATAAGAACTCTCTCATCCATGGGATATTTCTGTCCCTTTATCTCCTGATAGTCCTCATGTCCCTTGCCGGCAAGAACGATAATATCTCCCGGTTCGCCATGAGTAATAGCATATTTTATGGCTTCCTTACGATCGGCAATGGTTACATATATGCCGTCGGTCTTCTCAATACCCGTAACAATATCGGCTATTATATCCAGAGGCTCTTCGAATCTGGGATTGTCGCTGGTAATAATGGTAAAATCGGCCAGTTTTCCGCTGACTTCACCCATCTCGAATCTTCTGTCCTTGGATCTGTTGCCTCCGCATCCGAAGAGACAGACAAGTCTGTGAGGATTGTACTCCTTGAGGGTGCTTAAAAGACTCTCCAGAGCCATGGCATTATGAGCATAGTCAATCATAAGAGTGAACTTGTCGGATACGTGTACAAGCTCGATACGACCCTTTACGGACACATTCTTAAGTGCCTTCTTGTAATCGTCGCCACTTACTCCGAACTGATGACAGATCGCCACAGCTGTTAAAGCATTGTAGACACTGAATTTTCCCGGAGTGGGAACAGCCACTTCCACGTCCACTTTTCCCGTTACGTGGAAATCAACGCCTATATGGCCCTCTGTTCTTGTAAGTCTGATATCCGATGCGCTGTAATCATAGCCCGGCTTCAGACCGTATCTTAATATCTCACATGTATGTCCCTTAATTATCTGCTCCACATGCTCGTCATCGCCGTTAACGATACCGATCTTACACTGTTTGAAGAGCATACTCTTACACTGCATATAGTGATTGAAGTCTCTGTGCTCCGTAGGACTGATGTGATCGGGTTCTATATTGGTAAGAATTCCGTAATCAAAAACAAAGCCCTGAGTTCTGTGAAGCATTAAGCCCTGGCTGGACGCTTCCATAACAACGGTATCTATACCCTTCTCCACCATCTTGGCCATATATTTCTGTATGTCATAAGACTCGGGAGTCGTATTCTTAGCCGCTATCTTCTCGTCGCCGATGATTATCTCTATGGTTCCGATAAGACCAACCTTGTGTCCGGCATTCTCAAGTATCGACTTAACCATATATGTGGTTGTGGTCTTGCCCTTGGTTCCCGTTATACCTATGGTAGTAAGTTTTGATGCGGGATTGCCGTAATAATTGGCAGCAACAAAAGCCATGGCATATCTCGTATCTTCCACTTTGATAACCGTTACGTCCGAAGACGGATCAACGTCCACATCCTTGCATACAAGCAGGGCTGCAGCCTTCTTGTCCACCGCATCCCCAGCCGCGCTGTGGCCGTCAAAATTGTTGCCTTCTATACATATAAAAAGGCAGCCTTCGCAGATTTTTCTCGAATCGTATACCACTTCGGAAATATCCCTGTCTGCCACTCCTCTTACTGTTTCATAATTAAAGCCTTTGATCAGATCGATAAGTTTGTACATACAAACCTCGCTTTCCCGTCATATTAAATCAATGACATTTTTTAGCTGTTTTTCTGTGTCCGAGGCGACAATAATCACCTTTTAACACAACTTATAGAATACCACAAATACAGCCAAAACAAAAGCCCCGCAGATACCTGCGGGGCTTCCGTTCTTATGAGGGGGGAGATAGTGAGTAATCAACTATCTATGCTTACACTTTACTCCCTAAATGTGTTCAAATTGTGTACAAGTTATAAAGCAAATATAAAATTCCTTAATAAAAAAAGAAGAAATTATTTAAAAGCGTTTATGGTGAACTGAAGACTTCTTCTTCCCATATATTCATTGATGCCGGGAGAATAGATAATATCCATGATTACCAGCGAACTGCCCTTATAACCCGAACTAAAAAGCTTATCTACAGCGTCTTTACCGCATTTGTCGGCCGCTGCTTCAAGGAATTCCTCCAAACCTCTGAATATCACGCCTTCATATATGCCGCCGTCTCCCGTGGTAAAGCTGAGTCTTGCCATATTGCCGGCCTTACCCATTCTTTTTGCGGACAGAATCTTCGCATCCTTCTGGGCAAATATGGGATGGGGATTACCCGTTCCGTAAGGCTCCAGCAGTTCCAGATCGGCTATCAGTTTTTCACTGACATAACTTACCGGCATGGGAACATCTATATGTATCTTTTCCTGAAAATCATCTTCCGTCAGCCGGCAGTTCTCATTAATCTTCTTCCTGAATTCGGGCAGAGATTTTTCTTCCATGGACAGACCCGCAGCCATGGCATGGCCACCGTATTTTGTGAAGAGTTCTCCCACTTCCACCATGGAATCATACATATGATAACCTTCTATGGATCTTCCGGATCCTTTTAAGCCCTCTTCAGTGGCTGTGATAACGAATACAGGTTTGTAATATTTCTCCCTTATTCTTCCTGCCACTATACCCGCAAGGCTCTCATGAAGTTCGGGAACAAAGACTACCATAACTTTGTCTTTGTCTATTCCCTCTTTTTCTATAATCTCGCAGGCTTTTTCCAGACCTTTTTCGGTCATGGATTTCCTCTGCTCATTCAGTTTCTTAAGTTCCGTTGCTCGAACAACAGCGTCTCCGTCGTTTTCCGCAAGCAGCATCTCCAGAGAAAGTGTAGCGTCTTCCAGTCGTCCCGTAGCATTGATACAGGGGCCGATTATGAAGCCAAGGTGAAAAGCCTTAAGATTGTCCGGACTGATCTCGCAGACCTTCATTAGGGCACGCAAACCTCTGTTACGGCTGTTTTTCATGTCATTTAGAGCAAGCCTTACAAGAGCTCTGTTCTCATTCTTAAGTTCCATGACATCACAGACCGTACCAAGACCCGCAAGTTCTCTGAGTTCCATAAGAAGGTTCGTGACATCCTCTTGCCTTTCGAAAGCCGGAAAGCCGGCTCTGAGGCTCTCATCCTTCCTTATTCGGTCAAAAACAGCGGTTATGACTTTATATGCCACAAAGGCTCCGCATATACCCTGAAAAGGATATTCCGAATCATCCCTCTTGGGATTGACTATGGCATCGACCTCGGGATAAATATAAGTCCTTTTGCCCTTCTCTTCTTTATAAGGCACTTCGTGATGATCTGTTATCAGGCATCTTATTCCGCTTTTAACGGCATATTCCAGAGCGTCTTTCGCAGCTATACCGTTATCACAGGTGATGATAAGGCCTATGCCTGCTGAAGCTGCGTCTTTAACCAGATTCTCATTGACACCGTAGCCGTCGGTGATACGGTTTGGAATGGCATAGTCCACCTGTCCCCCAAGGAATCTTAAGCCCTTAACGAGAATACAGGTGGATGTGACACCGTCCACATCATAGTCACCTATGATGCGTATGGGAGTTCCTTCCGCGATCTCCTTAAGAATAAGGTCAACCGCCTTGTCCATATCTTTAAGAAGCAGGGGATCTATAAAGGATTCCTCGCCACCATAGAGAAAGTCTCTTATCTCTTCCTCCGTGACCACATCTCTGTTACGTATGACACGAGCCACCACGGGATCAATCCCGAAGTGGCTCGATATTTTCGTAAAGTCAGCCTTTTTTGCTATAACTGTCCATACTGCCATTATAATTAGCGTTCCTTCTTTACAAAACGGGTACGGAATACATACCATAATGCACCTGCAAGGCAAATAGATGAATATGTACCGCATACAATACCTGCCATAAGAGGCAGTGTGAATTCTCTGATGGATGTAACACCCATTATATAAAGGGCTGCAACCATGATGAATGTTGTTAATGAAGTAAATATGCTTCGTGAAAGAGTCTGGTTGATACTCTTGTTAACTACATCCTTAAGACCGTCAATTCCCTGTGCCGAAGGCAGGTTCTCACGAACACGGTCGAATATAACGATGGTAGCATTGATTGAGTAACCTACGATTGTAAGCATACATGCAATGAATGTGTTACCAACCGAAATACGTGCGATAGCATAGAAAGCAAGAACAACAAGTACGTCATGTACAAGAGCAAGTACAGAACTTGCTGCGAATCTTACATCCTTGAATCTGAACCAGATGTAGATAAGCATACATACTGTTGCAACCAGAACGGCTACAATTGCATCTGTCTTCATCTCCGATGAAATGGTAGATGATATTGTCTCTGCCGTAATCTTCTCCTTCTCGATTCCGAAAGAATCTTCAAGGCTCTGATCCAACTGCTCTCTCTGACTCACATCAAGGGTCTTTGTCTTTATTACAACTTCATTTGTTCCCTGAACGTTCTGGAACTGAATATCATTGTCTCCTGTAACTGCTGCAACAAGAGGCTTAACTTCTGACTCAAGTCTGTCAAGGCTCATATTCTCGTTGAATACAACAGTTGTTGAAGTACCGCCTCTGAATTCCATTGAGTAATTCAGGATATCGTTACCCTTGGAACTGTTGATTCCCATAAATACAAAGCCTGATGCTATAACAGCTAATGAGATAATGAAGAATACTACTCTCTTTGAAAGGAAATCAACAACCTTACGCTCCTTAGCCTTACCGTAGAATTTCTCATTCTGAACACCGAGAGCATAGAATGCTTTCAGTATTATTCTTGTAAGTACAAGAGCTGAGAACATTGATATAACAATACCAAGTCCCAATGTCTGAGCAAATCCCTTAACAGGACCTGTACCCATGATACCCAGCACAAGAGCTGCGATAAGTGTTGTGATATTACCGTCAAGGATGGCTGAAAGAGCCTTCTTGAAACCGATATCTATAGCGGAAGAAACTGTCTTACCTGAAGCAATCTCTTCTCTGATACGGGCAAATATAATAACGTCCGCATCAACCGCCATACCGATTGAAAGGATGATACCGGCAATACCGGGAAGGGTAAGTGTGATATCAAATCCGTTAAGAAGCAGAATAACAAGTACTGTGTATATTCCCAAGGCAATTACCGAAGCAAGTCCCGGAATAAAATATACAACTATCATGAATACAGCAACTATGGCAAAACCAATTGCTGCAGCCTTAAGGCTTGTGTCTACAGCTTCTTCACCAAGCTGAGCACCTACGACATTGGATCTCAACTCTTCAAGTTCAAGTCTGAGTCCACCGATACGGATTGTAGATGCAAGTGTATCAGCTTCTTCGAAACTTGCCATACCTTCGATAATGGCATTACCGTCTGTAATTGCTGTATTAACCGAAGGATAACTTACTATCTCATTATCATAAACAATGTAGATTACGTCATGTGTGGGAGCTGCCTTAGTGGTTGCTTCCGCAAACTTCTTGGTACCTTCTTCATTGAATGTAAGCTGAACAACGAATTCCACATTGTTCATATCATCCTTGTAAGATGCTGCCTGAGCATCTGCGATATCAGTACCTGTAACTACTTCATTACCCTCAGAGTCGTAGAATACAAGTGAACCGGGCTTACCAAGTTCTTCAAGAATTGCATTGGCATCGGATACACCGGGGATTTCAATATTGATTCTGTCAGAACCTTCGGAATAAACCAGTGCTTCTGTACTGTACTTCTCTACTCTCTTCTGGAGCTTATATACTGTATCATCCAGGTCTTCTTTGCTTGGCTTTTCATCGCCTACTACCTGATATGTGATACTGACACCACCTGCCAGATCAAGACCCTGCTTGATATTACTCATTGATCCTGTCTTGTTTGCATCAAGCCCGCATAATGCTGTATAGATGCCACCCGCAAGGAGAGCAAACATTACAACAAGCCAGATGACTGCTGAACTCTTTTTCATTTTCCCATTTTCCTTTATTCTTTCTTAGTCGCCGGGCGTTTGCCCAAAGCACAGAATAGTATAGCATATATGCCGATTAATGAAAAGAACTTTACTGTTCTTCTTCGGCAACTTCTTCTTTTTCCGGAAGGATAACTCTGACCTTACGGATCCTGTTTTTCTCCACCTTATTGACCTTAAGGGTTATACCGCCCTCAAGTATGACTTCATCGCCTTCCTTGGGTATTCTGTTGAGCTGTTCAAGGATCAGTCCCGCTATGGAATCATAAGCCTCACTGTCAAGCTCGGTTCCCAGTGCATCATTGATATCATCAAGCTTTCTAGCCCCATCAATGATATAAGCGTTCTTTTCCACCTTTTTAATGGATTCAAGCTCCTCTTCGTCGAACTCATCTCTGATCTCTCCGACGATCTCCTCCAGCAGGTCTTCCATGGTTACCATACCCACGCAGAGACCGTATTCGCTGAGTACAAAGGCAAGAGGTGCCGCCTCTTCACGAAGTTCTATCATAAGATCTGCGGTCTTCTTATATTCATAGGTATAATAACCGCTCCTCATTATGTCTTCGATCTTAAAGTTCTTCTTGTCATCTACGATGATAAAATCCTTGATGTTGATAAGGCCGATGATGTTGCCTCTTTCATCCTTATAGACCGGAAGACGTGTGTACATGCAGTCTTTAAAGACTGCCTTTACTTCATCATAGGATGCGGAATCCTCCACGCAAACCATATCTATATTGGGAATCATTATCTCCCTTACAACCGAGTCCGAAAAATCGAACACGTTGTTGATCATCTCTTTCTCTTCAGGCTCAATAACTCCGTCATGATGGCTTACGTCCACAAAGGTTCTCAGTTCAGCCTCGGTTATGGCACTCTTCTCATCGGGATTGATTCTAAGCATCCAAAGGATTGCTTTTGCCATCTTTTCCACCAGCCAAATGATAGGTGTAAAGACTATCATAAGGCAGTAGATCACCGGAGCATACAAGAGGCTGATCTTCTCGGCTCTTATCTTGGCCACTCTCTTGGGAATAATCTCGCCAAAAAGCAGCACAACCAGAGTCAGTATTCCTGTTGCGTAACCGATAAAGCGATCACCCACCATATCAATGGTAAGGGTAGTCACAAGGGATGAGGCCACAATATTAACTATATTGTTGCCAACAAGTATAGAGCTCAGCATCTTGCCGTAGTTCTTCACTACCTTGTACAGGATAGTCGAGCCTTTTCTGCCCTCTTCCACCATGCTCTTGACCTTTATCTCGCTTACCGCACTCAGAGCCGTCTCGGATGATGAGAAAAAGGCCGAAAGCAACAACAAAATCACGATTATGACAAGCTGTATTATCTGTGAATCAGTCATATAGGTATTCCCCCATTTATATATTCGAATGCTAAAACTGCTTGATTGCGGAGACGCCTTGCGGCTCCGACTCCAGACGTAACGGTACATAAGTCGCTAAAATACAGCGACTAAGTACCGACGTCTTACGAGGCTCCGAAATCAATCTGTTTTAGCATTCGATTTATCTAATTATTGACAATGCTCCTCTAACTTACCCTTAAGAAGATTATATCGTTCTCTTTTTTCGTCTTTGTCGAAGTGAACCTCTCTGAATTGTTCGGGGTTATCTGAATAATCCAGAGGCTCGCCGTGGAATTGTTCGCTGGTGAGGTCGAAGAGGTGACCGTCTACCACGTTATAGCAGTGAAAGCCGCCGTCATCCAGAGGAATGCCGTATATTTTGCCGCCAAATATATCCTGGACCAGAAATGCTGTTATTGAGCACTGTCCCAGGGTCTTATTGTCCGGCGACCACTTATCTCTCATCCTGGGTGCACATGTCTCTGCACACCACAATTCGGACAGAACATCATAGAGATCGTAGGGTGATTCTATGCCCTTGTATATTTTGTTTACTGCCTTAACATCGGCATCTTTCCAACCGTAAAATTTGTATTCTTTCATAATATCTGATTTTATCACA
>CACZBZ010000015.1 GCA_902779505.1 uncultured Lachnospiraceae bacterium | reverse complement strand
TCTTGTGGGTGCTTCCTGATATTTTGCCACATGGATGGCATGCTCCACCAATTCTCTTACACCCTGATTCTTTGCAGCGGAGATAGGTACAACGGGAACCCCCAGCATTGCTTCCATCGTATTCACATCTATGGCTCCGCCGTTGCCGTCAACTTCATCCATCATGTTAAGTGCAACTACCACTGGAATCCCCATCTCAAGAAGTTGCATGGTCAGATAAAGGTTACGCTCTATATTGGTGGCATCAACTATATTGATTATTCCCTTAGGTTTTTCATTCAGTACAAAATCACGGGAGACAAGTTCCTCGCTGGAATAGGGAGACATGGAATATATACCGGGTAGATCAGTAATCTCGGTATTATCATGGCCTATTATGCTTCCGTCTTTTCTGTCTACGGTAACACCGGGGAAATTGCCCACATGCTGCTTGGATCCCGTCAGTTTATTAAAGAGTGTGGTCTTACCGCTGTTCTGGTTACCAACAAGGGCAAAAGTCAGAAGGGTTCCTTCCGGAAGTTTATCGCCGCTTCCCTTGGGATGGAATTTTCCTCCTTCACCAAGGCCGGGATGGGCATTCTTCTCAGGTTTCTTTCTCTCCTTGGGTGGATTCGGAGAAGTCACCGGCTCCACGTCTATCTTGCCGGCATCATCAAGTCGTAAGGTGAGTTCGTATCCATGAAGTCGTATCTCAACGGGATCCCCCATGGGAGCATATTTGACAATGCTTACCTCTGTGCCGGGTATCATTCCCATATCAAGGAAATGCTGCCTTAATGCACCTGTTCCTCCGACCTTTGTTATTCTCGCCGTTTCTCCGATTTTTATCTCTTTTAAAGTCATATCCAAACCCCTGAATATTTTCTATTTACATTAGGAAAGAAGGATCGGACTGATTCCGATCCTTCTTTCATTATAAACATTATTTATAGATTATCTACAATTTCTTAAATAGCTGCCGTAACAAAAATATCGTAGATTGCTCTGATGGCAGTCTCAAAATCTTCGTTTGAAACACCGATGATGATGTTAAGCTCGGATGAGCCCTGATCGATCATCTTAACATTGACATCCGCATGAGCCAGCGCCGAGAAGATTCTTCCCGCAGTACCGCGTGTACTCTTCATACCTCTACCTACTACGGCTATAAGAGCAAGATCTGCCTCTATATCAATAGAGTCGGGCTTGGCCAGTCTGTGAATACCTGACACTACCCTCTGCTCCTTATCCATGAATTCATCCTGATGAACAAAGATTGTCATGGTATCGATTCCCGAAGGCATATGCTCAAAAGAGATTCCGTTATCTTCAAATACCTGAAGAACTTTTCTACCGAAACCGATCTCGGAATTCATCTTTGCTTTATCGATATTAACAGAGCAGAAGCCCTTCTTACCTGCTATACCGGTGATTGTATATTTTGCCTTCTGGCACGTG
The DNA here is from genome assembly GCA_902779505.1 of uncultured Lachnospiraceae bacterium. Classification (GTDB taxonomy): domain Bacteria; phylum Bacillota; class Clostridia; order Lachnospirales; family Lachnospiraceae; genus Colinaster. The sequence continues at coordinate 27,358 of CACZBZ010000015.1, read as the reverse complement.
CTCTCAACGATCCACGTTCCCTGATCCTCGGGAGCATTTGTATTCTTGATATTGATGGGGATACCTTCCATTCTTACGGGGAAGATGGCATCTTCATGAAGAACTGATGCGCCCATATATGACAACTCTCGAAGTTCTCTGTATGTTATGGTATCAATTCCCGCAGGCTTATCCACGATTCTCGGATCTGCAACCAGGAATCCGGATACGTCGGTCCAGTTCTCATAGACATCAACCTTAGCCGCTCTTGATACTATGGAACCTGTTATATCCGATCCGCCTCTTGAAAAAGTCTTAACTTTTCCGTCGGGAAGACTTCCGTAAAATCCGGGAACAACAGCTCTGTCTGTTTTGCTGAGTTTCTCCCTCAGAATATCATTGGTCTTCTCCGGATCGAATACTCCCTCTTTATCAAAAAATATTACATCGGCTGCATCGATGAATTCATAACCGAGATACTCGGCCATAATCTTACCGTTTAAGAACTCGCCTCGGCTTGCCGCATAATCAGAGCCGGCCTTTTTTGCGAAGTTCTTGTCTATGATCTCAAATTCTTCGTCAAGTGTCATATTGAGCTTAAGGCCTGTGATTATCTCATTATATCTTTCCTTAATTGCCTTAAGTTCTTTTGAATAATCCTTTCCGGCCTCTGCCAAAGCGTAGCATCCGTAGAGCATATCCGTAACTTTTGTATCCTTGCTGTCACGTTTGCCGGGAGCACTGGGTACCACGTATACTCTGGCCGAATCACTTCTTACGATATCGCCGACTTTCTTGAACTGACCGGCAGAAGCAAGAGAACTTCCACCGAATTTAACAACTTTTTTCATTACTCCTCGTCCTTCTTCTATATTTCTATGCCAATCTGATCCATGAGATCACGTTATCAATCGAGTTAATCTTATCAAGGAAGTCAGCCTCGGTCATTTTTCCCGTAACAAGAGCAAATTCCGTATCTGTCACTTCAATAGACTTAAGATAAGAGAACTTGTTGACAACCTGTCCTCTGCTTCTCATGTCTATTCTTACAAAGAACTGTCTCTCGGTCTTCTTGTAATCGCCCAGTGTAAGCTTTTCTTCAGACCATACGCAAGGAATCTCCTTATTCTTGTTGCGTCCGCAATCGATTACATCGGATACAACCGCACTTGCTGTTGCAAGCTTGCCGGCACCCTGACCGTAGAACATTACGTCGCCAAGCATGTCGCCTGTGAGATATATTGCATTGAATACTCCGTTAACACCGTTCAGAGGATGATCCGCACCGATCATAAAAGGTGCAACCATGGCTGTATATTCATCTCCGTTTTTCTCAGCCATGGCAATAAGTTTAATAGCCTTGCCCATCTTCTTGGCATATTCGAAATCAAGAGTATCGATCTTGGTTATTCCTTCTGTATGAACATCGGCAAACTTAACAGTCTTACCTGTCATAAGAGAACTTAAGATTGCAATCTTACGGCCTGCATCGTATCCTTCAACATCCGCTTCGGGATTGCGCTCCGCATAGCCCATCTCCTGTGCCTGCTTAAGAACGTCATCATAGTTGGCACCCTCACCGGCCATCTTGGTAAGAATAAAGTTGGTTGTTCCGTTAAGGATACCCATAATCTTCTGGATATTCTCAGGTGCAAGAGAAGTGTTCATGGGTCTGATTATCGGAATACCACCGCCAACGCTTGCCTCAAAGAGATAATTGCATCCATTCTCTCTGGCAATCTTAATAAGCTCAGGTCCGTGATTCTCTACAAGTTCCTTATTGGATGTACATACACTCTTGCCCTTCAAAAGTGCATCCTTTGAGAACTGGTATGCGGGATTGACACCACCCATTGTCTCACACACAATACCGATCTCGGGATCTTCCAGAATTACATTGTAATCATGTACGATCTTGCCTTCATTTTTGTCTCCGGGAAAATCTCTCAGATCAAGGATGTACTTAACCTCAATGTCCTCTCCCAGTCTTGATGCTATAACAGAATTGTTGTCATCAAGAATCTGAACAACTCCGCTACCGACTGTTCCGTAGCCTAATACCGCAACTTTTATCATTTTTTATATCTCCTCTGTCTATTCTTTGGCGGCCACCCTAACGTGGTGAACCCCCCTTGTATGCTCCATATGTTGAATCATCTCGGACACATCTCTGGTAGTCTCCAGAATCTGAATACTCACCGTTAAAGATGCAACTCCGTTGATGGGAATACTCTGATGAATCGTCAGGATGTTGGCGCCGAAATCAGCTATAACTTTCAGCACATCCGACAGAAGTCCAGTCTCATCATCCATATTGAATGTAAGTGTTATCGTGGTTCCCTGCGAATTATCATAGAACCTGAATATATCATCTTTATATTTGTAAAAAGAGGAACGACTGATTCCTACTCTCTCCGTAGCTTCTGCCACACTGAGGGCTTTCTCGGTGTCCAAAAGTCTTTTTGCCTCAACCACCTTCAAAAGCACTTCGGGAAGTGCCCGTTCCCTGACTACAAAATAACCTGTTCTCTCAGCCATGTATCTCTCCAACGTACATTTGTAAGCGAGTGTCCGCAATGGACGTACAGTTGTCTGTCAGCAAGAGATATATTAGCACATTTACTAATGCTAAACAAGTCTTTTTGTGCACTTTTTGAAGTGCAATCTGTATTTTTCGGCTTACAGCTCCCGGAAATAAAAAAGGATATCGCCCGCCGGACGATATCCCTTTTATTCCTATTTAATAAAATTGTCCATTATAACTTTGTAATCCTGTCGATTACTTAATTAAATCAAAAGCTTTTTCCTTTTCCTCATGTTTGACTCTGTATGCTTCTCTCATGGATACGATCACATCAAGTCTGTATACAAGTACATAGACAATGGCTGCCATTATGAAAGCCGTCATTACATCGAAAAGCGAATGCTGCTTGATAAATACCGTAGATAAGATGATGGATACACTGAGAATCAGGCATCCTCCATTAATCCACTTGTTTGCTCCCAGTCTCTTATCATGAGCTACCGCTATATAGGCCGCAATAGAATTGTAGACATGGATACTTGGCCAGAGATTGGTGGGAGTATCGATGCTGTACATGTACTTCACCAGTCTTCCGCAGATATTGTCCGTAGGAACAACATAGGGACGCAGGTGCTGGATATTCGGGAACAATGTTGATATCACAAGGAACACTGTCATTCCCGATATCATAAATGTAATACAGTTGTAATATCCTTTTTTCTCTTTATCAAAGATCATAAGATATACAACAATCGCAATGATATATGCGAACCATATATAATAAGGAATAACAAAATATTCTATAAAAGGTATCCTGTCATCCAGAGCCATATGGATCACGCGATATCTGTCGGCTCCGTGAACCTCAATATACCGGAACCATGCCAGATATATCACAGCATAGACCAAAATCGGAAGTACGTGATGGTACTTCTCATACAACTTTTTCATTTCTCCTCCTACAACTAATACACCAGGTGAATTAGCTCTTTGTCCACCCACACAGACACGAAGTCTGCTTTCGTTCTTACTTCACCATCGGTATGAACCCACAAAGGTTCCGATGTCCTTACAGTATACTTCCTTGCTCTGAAAGGGTCAATCCCATCAAATCTAAAATGCTCTCCCTTATATGCTGTGGGAAGGACTCTGAGTATCTTAGACTTGGATATCTTTGAAACAGAACAGAGATCTATGATTCCGTCATGATTGTTGGCATGGGGGCCGAACATGAATCCGCCTCCCTCAAATCTATGATTCATTCCGGCTACAAAGAGAACTCTGTCCAGATGAATAATAGTCTTCTCATCTCCGTCGAGAGTAATCTCGGCCGTTATATATTTTGTGGCTGCAAGCTGTCTGAGAGCCACTCCGAGATATACCAGCTTACCGAGTCCGATCTTGTTTAAGAAGGGCTTGAGCTTTGATCTCTCAACCTCTTCACATATGGCAGCGTCGTAACCTATTCCCGTACTTACTATAAAGCGTCTGTCGGGTATAGCCATATTGCCCTGTCTTACAAGGGAATTCTCACAATGGACATTACCCAGATCCACTCTCATGGATGTGGGATTCTCAAGCATATGAGTAAGAACCTCTTCCGGATCGTCCGATATGATCAGATCTCTTGCAAGGTCGTTGCTTGAACCGGTAGGGATAACCGTAATCTTCAGATTCTCAAATGAAGGAATAACCTGAAGTACTTCATTGACGGTTCCGTCTCCTCCCAGCAGCACTATATGAATCTCTTCCTTACGAGACTCCGCCTCTTCGCAGACAGACTTGACTATATCCCCACAGGGATTGTCCTTCTGCGTAAAATAGACCTGATACTCAGCTTTGTGATCTATCAGAATCTGCTCGAGTCTCTTCCATATATTAATACCCTTTCCGGACTGAGATGCCGGATTCACAATAATATGGTACATTTAACCCCCTCACTGCAGTTGCCTACGTAGTTATTCTAGCATTTTGTATTTTTTATATCAAATGTTATTTTTTTGCCTGCAAGTCATATCTGCCATTGCAAAAAATTATATCTTTTGTCCTATTTTCTATGCTATAATAACTTCTCGTAAGACTATAATACTACAGTAAAGTGGAAAAGTATTGAAAGGTGGTAGTGTATGTATTCATTAGATGAAGTAAGAGCAGTCGACCCCCAGATTGCAGATGCCATTGTTGCCGAGCAGGAGAGACAGAATAGTCATATCGAGCTCATCGCATCGGAAAACTGGGTAAGCAAAGCAGTTATGGCAGCCATGGGCAGCCCTCTGACAAATAAATATGCGGAAGGATATCCCGGCAAGAGATATTATGGCGGATGCGAGTGCGTAGACGTTGTTGAGGAACTTGCAAGAGAACGTGCCAAGGAACTCTTCCATTGTGATTACGTCAATGTTCAGCCCCATTCCGGAGCCCAGGCCAATATGGCTGTATTCATGGCAGTACTTGAGCCCGGCGATACATTCATGGGTATGAACCTTGATCACGGCGGACATCTGTCACACGGTTCACCGGTTAACTTCTCAGGTAAGTATTTTAACTGTGTACCTTACGGCGTCAACGACGACGGTTATATTGATTATGATGAAGTAAGAAGAATTGCTCTTGAATGCAAGCCTAAGATGATTGTTTCAGGCGCTTCTGCTTACGCACGTAAGATAGATTTTAAGAAATTCCGTGAGATATGTGATGAAGTCGGTGCAGTAATGATGGTTGATATTGCTCACATCGCAGGACTTGTGGCTTCAGGCTACCACGAAAGCCCATTCCCTTATGCAGATGTTGTAACAACCACAACTCACAAGACTCTTCGCGGACCTCGTGGAGGTATGATTATGGCCAATCAGGAAGCTGCCGACAAGTACAACTTCAACAAGGCAATCTTCCCCGGTTCACAGGGTGGTCCCCTTATGCATGTTATAGCAGGAAAAGCTGTATGCTTTAAGGAAGCTTTAAGCCCTGAGTTCAAGGAATACGGCAAGAATATCATCGACAACGCACAGGCTCTTGCAAAAGGTCTTTTAAACAGAGGCTTAAGCATAGTATCAGGCGGAACAGACAATCACCTTATGCTTCTTGACCTTCGTCCTCAGGGACTTACAGGTAAGGAGATTGAGAAGCTTCTTGATGAGGCTCACATCACAGCCAACAAGAACACAGTTCCCAACGATCCTCAGAAGCCTTTCGTTACATCAGGTGTAAGACTCGGTACTCCCGCTGTCACAAGCCGCGGCATGAACACAGAGGATATGGACAAAATTGCCGAAGCTATCTCTCTTGTAGTATTTAAGGGTGCTGACGGTGTTGCAGAAGCACGTGCGATAGTTAAGTCACTTACAGACAAATATCCGCTTAATCAGTAGTAAATACATATAATTAAAGAACCTCTGATATTGCAATTGCATTATCAGAGGTTTTTTATTTGCTTCATTATCAGTCTGCGGCTGAATTAGTAGCCGAAAGACTAATTGAATTTGAAGAATCGCTGAGCTATTCTGTAGCCTTCGACAGATATCTTTCTTCCGCCTTTTCCCGGAAGATTCATGGCATTACCCAGAATTCCGAATCTGAGTCTTCTGTATATTGACGGATCCTTGTCTTTCAAATAATGCCAGAGATCGTCCTTCTTCTTAAGATTCTCTTCCGTGCCGGATATGATCAGCATTATCGAACTTACCGTTGTAATAATATCAAGGTAATTGATCATATACTGGTAGAGTCTTTTTTCCTTACAGATCTTCTTTTTGTTGGCCACCAGATAATCTATCATTATATGGTTGACTCTTAACTGCTGGTCCACTCTTGAGATCATGACCTTCTCATTTACGGACTGATCTTCTCTTCCTATATAATATCTGTAGAAATTCACATCCATGTAATACATGTTTTTTACAAAAGGAAGGGGCTCATATACAAATATATTGTCTACGTAGAAAGTATGCTCCGGAAGTCTGATACCGCATTCTTTAAGAAGCTTGGTCCTGAATATAACGGAATGCATAAGTATATACTGACCCTTGATAAAATGTCCCACTTCATCCCATCCAAAGAGTCTGTCTTTGGGAAGGGCATGGCCCATTCTCATAACCTTCTTCTTCTCGGCGCCTTCTTTTTCATATACGAAGTTGCTTATAAGCATATCAAGGACATCCTTGGAACCTGCGAATTCTCTCAGTTTTTCAAGGATTGCCAGGTAAGCACTTTCCTTTACCCAGTCATCACTGTCCACCACCTTGAAAAAGAGTCCCGTTGCATTGTCGATTCCGGCATTGACAGCAGAGCCGTGTCCGCCGTTTTCCTTGTCGATCACTCTTACTATTCCCGGATACTTTGCTTCGTATTCATGTCCTATTTCCGATGTTCTGTCTTTTGAACCGTCGTTTACCACAAGTATCTCTACATCATTAGCTCCGGGAAGGAGCGACTCTATACATTTTGATAAATAACCCTCCGAGTTGTAACTCGGTATGGCAATTGATAATAATTTCATCTTTTTCCCACCTTATCTGAATCTGCTTGCCTGGAACTGGCTCATTCTGACAAATTTTTCTCTGAGCTGTTCATATTTCTCTCCAATGCTCAAATCGCTGTTTATCTCCATATCCATGGTGATGGCGATAACATTAATATCCCAATCCGTTATGGATGGCTTAAGCTGATCCAGTAATCTAAGCTTTTCATCTATGGAATCGGTATCAAGGATCTTCTCTGTTATGGGAGAGAGTTCGTGCTTCACTTCCTCTTCCACTTTTTGGAAACGCATCTCCTGCGTAACATCCGGATATTTTTCCTTGTCCACCGGTGACAGGAACATATCAAGAGGTCTTACATATGTTTGATTTTCTCCGTAGAGAGCCTGGTAGACCACCACGTCTTCCCCGGTCTCCGAATCTTTTGCAAGAGTGATTATCTTGTACTCTTTTCCTTTAAAATGTCTGTATATTTCATTAGCCTGTGGTAGCATTATTTCTCCCTCATAATTAGTTATTGTATGTTATCGGAACCCGCTTCGATAATCAGCAGTTCAACTGCGGCCGAAGCTTCCATGTCTCCCTTTTTGATAGCCTCGTCAGTCTCGGCGCATCTCTTTATGATGTAGCGCATTCGGGATCTTTTGTAGAGTTTTATCTTGGGTTTATACTTGCCGAGAACCCATCCCGACATTCCCATCTTGGATTCGATTGTCTTCTCGCTTAAGCCCTCATTCATCAGTTCGCTTATCTGCAACATAAGATTAAACTGCCTTGCAATAAGCGCCAGCACGCCAAAGGGCGATTCCTTCATACTGAGAAGCTCTCTGTACATCTGTACGGCTTCTCCGGTCTTTTTCAGAGACATTCGATCGATCAGATCAAAGACCTTGTAATTAAGAGTCACTGTAGATACAGCCTCTACATCTTCCTCGGTTATTATATCTCTTCCTTGGGTATAGGAAAACAATTTTTCAAGCTCAGTTGATATGTTGGCCATATCCGAACCCACTCTGTCTAAGAATATATCAATAGTCCGTTCGGTGATCTTCTTATTCTCGCCTTTTATCTTGGACATGATCCATCTTTTCAGAGTGTCGGCAGTCTGGACCTCGAATTCAACACACTTGCCGTGTTTTTGGATAGCCTTGAAGAGCTTTTTTCTCTTGTCCACCTCTGCCTGCACCATTACAATTACAGTCGTATCCGGAATGGAAGGAATGTATTCCACAAACTTTTCCTCTGCATCCTTGTTTAGTTCGCAGTTCTCCAGAACGATAAGCCTGTATTCCGCCATGAAGGGCATGGTGTCTGCAGTATAAAGCACATCCGAGATATCAAGTCCCTTGCCCTCATGATAGGTGTAATTCATGGAATCCCCGCCGGGAGCAAGAGCATTTTTCAGCTTATCCCTGTATTGAAGGCGCAGATAATCCTCCGGTCCGTAGAGCAGATATATCCTCTTATATGTGTTGTTTTTTATATCCTGTGCTATCGATTGCATAAATATATCATACAAAAAAAGGAAGCCTCATACAAGGCTTCCTCTCTTACAGATCATATTATCTGAACAAATCTCTGAACCACTCAAGTGATCCCACATAAGCCTGAGATACATCATCAAGTGCGATCTTCTCAAGAAGCATGATTCTTGATACTTCCTGCCAATCGGCATCCTCATATCTCTCGATGAAATCAAGAACCTTATAATAAGGACCTGACTTATTAACCAGAGCCGACTTGATATTCTTGGAAATACTCAGCTTGGTAAGAGCCTCATCCATAGGAAGTCCGAGGATAAGGTCGATAACAGAGAACAGTCCCATAAGGAAAAGTTCCTGTGACAATCCGGCCATTCCGAATACTCCTGACAGATTCTCTGCGAATTTCGCACGAAGCAGAGATACTCTGGTAACTTCGCTTGGCTTGTCGGCACAAAGCTGTTTTGTGATTGCTGTGGTAATCCACTTCTTCAGTTCTTTCTGTCCAAGCATTGCCGCAGCATGTCTTATGGATGTAATCTCCGAATTAACAGACAGCTTATTAACGATATCCAAAAGTGAGATAACAAGAGCTGTATCTCTTCCTATAATATCTGCCGCCTCGGTAAGATCGAAGTTGTCGGCATTGACAATATTAAGCAGCTGGATGTAGTTGATCTTCAAAGGAGATACTTCATTATCACCCTGTGTAATAGGTATACGGTAGAATTCTCCTTCGTAGTACTGATATCCGCCTTCAGCCTTCAGTTCCTCAAATATCTCCTGTGACTGCAGATTGCCGGCTACAAGATTAACATTGGGATACTGTGCACTGAAATATATTTTTGCTTTGGAGATGACAATCTTCTGATGATTAAGTATTACATAATCCATCAGCTTGAGAATCTCTTTGTAAGGCTCAAAATCAGGAACATTCAGTTTACGGATAGCCATCTTGTATCCGTCTTCCTTAAGCTTCTTGATTCTGTCGATGTAATCCTGTGTAGGCTTTATCGAATTGTCAATAAGGAGCACAATACGCTCATGAGGAGCATTGCACTGACTGTTGATATCTCCGAATATGGATATATTGGTAATAGGTACGAATATCTCCGTATCCGGTGACAAAGTATAAAGTCCCACACTGTCGATAATCTCAAAGCCTTCGATGTTAACGGCATTGTAGTTGGATGCCGTTCCCAGGTATTCAGGTTCAAGCAAGAAGTTCTTCTTCTGGCTGAACAATGAATAGGCCTTAACCTGCATGTTCTCATCAAACAGTGGAATTAAAGTAACAAGCATAATTGCTTCTCCTTCCTGGTCTAGAAAGCTCATTCCCCTTTACAGAGCTTTATTCTTCCGGTAACTGGAACTGTGCTGTGATATTTCTCAATGTTTCAACAGCTGACAGACATTCATTAACCGCCTGCATATTATCAGAGGTCTTAGCTGTAATATCCGAAGTCTTTCCGGCTATTTCAGTTACACCAACTGTAGCTTCACCGATCGTATTGGTGATTCCCGAAAGAGATTCAGCCACACGGTCGATAGCTGTCTTAAGTTTTTCAACTCCGCTATCAATACCTTCCATGCTGTTTTCAAAATAAACGGCATCTGTCTTGTACTGTACGGATACTTCAGAGAACTGCTGATAATCTTTGATAACAACATTCTCAAGGAAGTTGATGGATTCCGTAAGTGTGTCAGCCATACGTCCGACTACTTCATTAACTACACCTACAATCTCATTGATGTTGCCTACTGTATCGGATGTCTGATTAGCAAGAGTTCCGATCTCTGTAGCAACTACCGCGAATCCTCTTCCTGCCTCACCGGCTCTTGCTGCCTCTATGTTGGCATTAAGTGCAAGAAGACTTGTCTGGCTGGAAATAGACATAATCGCATCTGTAAGCTCATTGATCTTTGATACTGCCTGAGAATCGGCAATTGCCTTCTCAGTCTTACTCTTCATATCCTCATAAAGTGAGGTTGTACGCTCTGTAGCCTTAACTGTTGTCTCGTTAAGTTCTTCAGCACGTTCCATAATGCTTGCAGACTGCTCTTCGCCTTCTTTTGTAAGCATCTGGATATTCTCAGCTTCTTCCTGCATCTGCTCGATATTGCCGCTGATGGTCTCGGCTGAAGCCGTGGTCTCCTGCATACCTGCAGCAAGTTCTTCGGTGGTACTTGATGTATCTGTACACATTCCGTCGATATCAATACTTCCGGTTGATACTTCATCAACTCTGTTGTTAAGGATATCTCCTGTTGAATTGAGATCTTCTACCATCTCACGAAGGCTTGCTCTCATGACACGGAGTGCCTTGGCCGTATTACCGATCTCATCATTACGCTTGCCCAACTTTCTGATTCTTCTCTTAGAACGGAAGTTGAAATCAGCTGTCTCATTGATAAGATCCTTGATGATACCGATGGGCTTTGTGATAAATGAAGCAAAGATAAAGCCGATGGCACCGAATATAATTATCGAAGCAACCAGGAGAATGATCGCCTCATTTCTTACCTGTTTCATGAATCCGTAAGCATCATCTTCGTCGGCTGTAACAACCAGGATGCTTCTGTCATCAAGTATGCTGTATGCAGCAATCTTATTGGCTCCTTTGTAAAGGTATGTAACTACGTCGGGGGCGGGAGTCTTGCCTGCCTGAAGCTCGGCTACGAGTCCTTTTACCACTTCGTTCTCTACGGGATTACCAACCTTTTCCTCCTTGGGATGGTACTGCATCACACCGTCTGATGTTACAAGGTATGCATAAGATGAGCTCATGCCCTTGATCTTAACATCGGCAAGTATTGCATTGTAATCTTCATATGTAAGTGTTCCCTTTTCCCCTATCTCATTATTGACAACAATGCTGTAAGATGTTGCAAGATCTCCGATATTGTTATCAACTAATGTCTTACACTCTGACTTTGTAAGGCTGCTGAACATTGTTGTGCTTATCAGTGTTGCAATGACAGAAGCAGCAATTACCAATCCGGCAATCTTAACGCCAATCGAATTGAGTGGCTTAACCTTGGCATTTGCAAGGACTTTCAGCTCTTCCTTGCTGATGTTGTCAAGATCCGGTTTTGTAGTTTTTCCCATAATCAGTTTCCTCCAAAAAAATATATTCAGACAATCATGACAATTGCCTCTAAATCCCCTAATATACTTAGTTTGCATTATATCATATATTTAGGTAAAAATGAACAATTATCAGTCAATTTTTTGCATTTTTTTATTAATTTGTTCAAATATCCACACAATTCCGAATGTCATAATCTGCCATTATATTCTGTATAATCTTTTTTCATATTCCCTTTGATTGAAAAATGGCTATTATAGGTATAGAATATAAAAGAAATTGAGAATGACTTCGTCATGTAACATAACCTATGATTATATTACGAAAGCATTTAATTATTATAAAGAGAGGACAAATATATGGAAAAGAAAAACATCGACTGGGGTAATCTTGGTTTCGGTTATTTGAAGACAGATTACCGCTATGTATCCAACTATACAAACGGTGCATGGGATGAAGGCGGACTTACAACTGACGATCAGATCACAATGAGTGAATGTGCCGGCGTCCTTCAGTATGCACAGACTGTTTTTGAAGGTCTCAAGGCCTACACAACAGAGCAGGGCAAGACAGTTATTTTCCGTCCCGACCTTAATGCCGAGAGATTGGAGTCTTCGGCAAAGAGACTGGAGATGCCCGTTTTCCCCAAGGAAAGATTCATCACAGCCATTGAGCAGCTTGTTAAAGCCAATGAGGCATGGGTTCCTCCCTACGGTTCGGGAGCTACTCTTTACATCCGTCCCTATATGTTCGGTATCAATCCCGTAATCGGTGTTAAGCCTGCCGATGACTATCAGTTCAGGGCATTTACCACACCCGTAGGTCCTTATTTCAAGGGCGGTGCAAAGCCTATCACCATCAAGGTAAGTGATTTTGACCGTGCAGCACCGCATGGTACAGGTAACATCAAAGCCGGCCTCAATTATGCCATGAGCCTTCATGCAATCGTTACAGCACATAACGAAGGATTTGCAGAGAATATGTATCTGGACCCCGCAACACGTACAAAGGTTGAGGAGACAGGTGGTGCCAACTTCTTATTCGTAACAAAGGACGGAAAGGTTGTTACTCCCAAGTCGGATTCTATTCTTCCTTCTATCACAAGACGTTCTCTTGTATATGTTGCAAAAGAATATCTTGGTCTTGAAGTTGAGGAAAGAGAAGTTCTCTTCAGTGAAATGAAAGATATGGCCGAATGTGGTCTCTGCGGTACAGCTGCAGTTGTATCTCCCGTAGGTAAGATTGTTGACCACGGCAATGAGATATGCCTGCCTGCAGGTATGGATGAGATGGGCCCCATCACCAAGAAACTTTACGATACACTTACAGGTATCCAGATGGGAAGAATCGAAGCTCCCAAGGGTTGGATTCACGTTATCGAATAATAATTACAAACATACAAAAAGCTTCAGTCCGCCAAGGGCTGAAGCTTTTTTAATTGCTGTAAAAAACAGACGTTATTAAATCTTTAATTTCATTAAAATACCTTAAGAATCGAATCCACTTCTTTTCTCTTGGGCATATCAACATCATTCTCACGAACGCCTACAGCTATAACGCTCACCACTATCTGGCTTTCGGGAATATCAAATGCCTTTCTCAGAGCATCCGCATCTCTGATTCCCATAACCAATGTATCCAGACTCATCTCTCTTGCCTTAAGGAGAAGATTCTCATTCTGAAGACCCAGGTCGTATGCTCCCCACATATCTCCCAGCTCGTTATCGGGATTGCCTTCTCTGTCAAAGCCCGCTCTTTTTCCCTCAAAAGCAGTAACGATATATGCCTTGGCATTCTTTGAACTGTTTACGTTGAATTCCGGAAGACTCTTTCTTACTTCTTCCATCTTGTCCTCGCTGATGGCAAGATAATATCTTCCTGTCTGTGAATTCTTCCATGTGGGAGCCAGTCCTGCTGCCTTAACCATTTCTTTAATCTGGTCGGCTGTAACGATGGCATCTTCTTTAAAAGCTCTTATACTTCTTCTTGACTCAATAGCCTGCATCAGTTCCATATTTTATTCTCCTTCTTTTCTGTACAAACAATATTCTCTGAGTATCTTGCCAAGCTTCACGATCTCAATCGGTTTTGGAAGGTGATCGTTCATACCAGCCGAAATGGCTTTTTCCATATCCGATGAAAAAGCATTGGCTGTCATTGCAACAATCGGTATTGTCTTGGCATCCGGTCTGATACATGATCTGATAGCCCTGGTTGCTTCGTAACCGTCCATAACCGGCATCTCAACATCCATAAGGATAAGGTCATACCAGTTCTCCGGTACATCCTTGAACTTATTGACCGCTTCCAGACCGTTGGTCATTCTGTCTGTAAGAACACCTGTGGTTCCCAGTATCTCAAGAATGATCTCGGCATTGATATCATTGTCTTCAACCACCATGATCCTTCCGCCGGCGCAGTCGGGAAGAACATCATCGTCTTCGTCTTCCTCTCCGTCTTTGGTTCTGAGAAGATAGGCTTTATTGACAAAATCATAAATGGTCTTCGAGAAGACAGGCCTTGATGCAAAGAAGTTGACGCCTCTCGCTCTTGCATCGATCTCAAATGACATCCACTCTCCGGGAAGGATAAGTGCTATGGGAGTCAAGCCTCCTGCTTCCATCCTTATCTTCTGTATCGTATCCGCAACTTTTTCGTTATATGCCATGGGACATACGAATACCATCATGTACGGTTTGTCGGTGGCATGCTTCTCTTTGACTTTCGTAACAGCGGATTCGTCCATATAGGCAACATCCGCAGGAACCGTAAATCTGTTTAATACCGACTCTATGGGCTTGCCTGATACCGTATATCCGGCAGTATCTGCCTGTTCCTTGTCATAGACTACAAGTACACCCGCTTCTCTTACCGAATCCGGAGCGTTCTTGTATGCATCTTCGTCATGCTTCATGGGCATCTCTACCACTATGGTGGTTCCCACATTCAGCTCGGAGCTTACTGTTATCTCTCCCCCAAGCATGTTTACCAGATTACGTGTGATGGCCATTCCCAGACCCGTACCCGTACGTTTTTCGACTCTGTGGTCTTCCGCTCTGGTAAAAGGATCGAAGATTTTGTTGATGAATTCCGGTGACATTCCTATACCGTCATCGATGAATTCGAATCTGTAGAGACCGTGACTGTCATCTATTATGGTCTCGGATACTCTTAATATAATATGGCCGCCGTCCGGTGTGTATTTGATGGAATTGCTTATGATGTTGTTGCATATTCTTTGCATACGATGAAGATCACCGTATACAACTTCATGCTCCATTCCCTCTATCTCAATTCTGAAATGGTGACCATGTTCAGCGGCCAAAGGCTCTGCCACGACCTTGATTCCTTCAAACAGCGACTCGACATTGAAGAGTTCCTTTACCACCTCAGTGCGTCCGTTTTGCATCCTTGAGATGTCAAGAATCTCATTAACCAGGGACAATAACTGTCCGGAAGCTTCGTCTATTCTTCTGAGGCAGTTTTCCAGTTTCTGATGATCATTCCCCGCATTTTTAGCCAGCATGGTCATACCGATTATGGCATTGAGAGGAGTACGTATATCATGACTCATTCGGGAGATGAATTCCTGACTGACTTCACCCTTCTCCTCCTGCTTACGGAAAGCTTCGATGATATCATTCTGCTGACGCATTCTCTCCGCTTCGGAATTGTCTATTCCCACATGGGCAAGTACAGCTCTGGTGGGCATATCGCCGTCTTTTTCAACCACCTGCCAGAGAGCTCTTCTCCAGGACGACCTGTCAACCGTCTCATATTCGAATTCCACTCTTCTCTCGTTCTTGAGGGCTTTTCTCAGGTTCTCGATGGAACCCACTTTTTTACGTTCTTCTCTGGAACGTTCCGAAATATACATATCCGCAGCATCGTTAAATGTCTGCTCATATGCCCCTTCCTTCGGAAGATTGCCGAATCGGGGATCCGTATTCTCAACGATTGTGTAATATCTGTCACTCTCCAGGTCTATCTCGTATAAGGACAGATATTCTCCGTCCAGGTATTTTACGATTCGATCCAGTCTGTTACGAAGTCTTCTCTTCTCAGCAGCACTCTTGGCCTCATCCGTCAGCTGATGCTGATGTTTTTTCTCAATAACTTCCTTCTCACACTGACTGATCAGATCGTATACCGAAAAAGGAACCCTTGCAGATGCCACACCCGTTACAAGGATGTATTCCACATCTATATCCTTCATCATGAAATCCATTCTTATCTGCCAGTCATGAAGGAAATCCGCAATGTCCTCTTTACTGCCGTTCTTGATCACTACCAGCATCTCCTTGGGAGTATACCTGTAGAGATGGCAGTTATATCTGGTAAGAGACAGGGCTGCTTCTGCCGCACACCTTATAGCCGTGCCGCTTTGCTCCACATTCTTCACACCTATCTCCTGAAAATCCATCAGGATAACCTGTGCCGATTCAAGCTTTGTATATTCATTACGAATCATCTCGGAAAGATAGAATCTGTTCAAAAGATATGTCTCATCATCCCTTGATGTAAGCTCCAAAAGGGCATGACGTTCGTTGACCGAATCGGTCACGTCCCTGCACATATATAAAATGAACGTTTTGTCATTTATGTATTCCCTGCTGACAATCACGTCTACCCAACGATAACTACCGTTATTTGTAAAAGCATTGCTCCTATATGAGAAAGTCAGAGGTGCATCTCCTGTCAGCCTTTCTTGAACTGACGGGTCAATAAAAGACATGACTCTGGCTCTGTGCTCCGGTATTGTATGTGCGATAACCTGCTCTACCATACCTTCCCACTTAAGAGGCATAAGACGCTCATACACATGTCCGTCTTCGCACTTAACGCTTATGGTGTCATGATTATCCACATCAACAGCGATGACAAGAAAGAACATCTTATCTATGGTTTTTAATAGAAGCTGTCTGTCATTCAGCAAATATTCTGTTATTTCCTGGCCATCTATTCTGTCAAGCATAGTTCCAACCTTTTGTTTCCAATCTCTTTATTGTTTCTTCTTATTATCTTTCATGTATTTCTTTATTGCATCAAATGTTTCCGGACTTATTACGTGTTCCATCCTGCAGGCATCTTTTTCCGCCGTTTCAGGATCAACCCCTATGCCGGTCAGCATTTTGGTCAGAACCGTATGCCTTTCAAGTATGGTATCGGCAATTTTCTTACCTGCTTCGGTAAGTCCGATTGCCCCGCCTTCTCCGACGGTCACATATCCGTCTCTTTTCAAAACACTCATTGCCCTGCTGACACTGGGTTTTGAAAAGCCCATATAATTACCCACATCGATTGCCCTTACAATCTTCTGCTTGGACAATAGGATCCTGATTGTTTCCAAATACATTTCGCCTGATTCCTGCATATAGCCTCCTGCCTCTTTTACATCAATTTATCCCACTATCCCATGGAGCACGTTCCATTTACGCGTATTTATCGATGCACTTTTTTATATGCTCTTCGTCAAAGGGTTTGACAATAAAATCTTTCGCACCTGCATTGATGGCTTTTACTACCTTATCCGTATGTCCCAAAGATGACACCATAATAACTTTGGCGTTGGGATCATATTCCTTTATCTGCATGGTAGCCTGTATGCCATCCATATCCGGCATGGTAATATCCATAAATACAAGATCGGGATGAAACGCCTTGTAATTCTTCACAGCTTCCAAGCCCGTTCCCGCACCGGTTACAACAGTATGTCCTGCAGCCGTCACAATCTTACCGATTGCGCCCCTGACAAACGCAGCATCGTCGCATATCATCACCCTTGCCATAATTATCCTCCCTCACACGGTGACCGATGAATACTGAACGATAGTACTATTAAATATTATAGCATAAAAAATAATAATTCTGTTGACTCAGTGGAGATAAAGGTATAGACTATAGACATCTAAACAAATGTTGTTATTCTTAATTTTTGATTAGGAGGCGCATATGACGCAAAGAGAAAGACAGATTCTTTGCTGGATACAGGAGAATCCCATGATATCCCAGGAAGATCTGGCTAAAAAAGCAGGCATCAGCAGATCATCTGTTGCCGTTCATATCTCCAATCTTATGAAAAAGGGATACATCGCAGGAAAAGGCTATGTATTTCGCTCAGGCAATTATGTGACTGTGGTCGGAGGAATCAATATAGACATAGGAGGACAGGCTTACTCTCCTCTTATTGACAGAGATTCCAATCCCGGTTACTCTACAACAAGCCTTGGCGGCGTAGGCAGAAATATTGCTCACAATCTTTCCCTATTGGATCTGGATGTGAGGTTCCTTACGGCTTTCGGTGATGACTCTTATGCCGAAAGGATTGAAGCCAGCTGTGGCAACCTTGGAATCGACATCTCTAAGGCAAAAAAGATTCCCGGAGCAAGAAGTTCTACCTATATATATCTGAACGACAACAACGGGGACATGGCACTGGCAGTATCCGATATGGAGATATGCG
The DNA here is from genome assembly GCA_902779505.1 of uncultured Lachnospiraceae bacterium. Classification (GTDB taxonomy): domain Bacteria; phylum Bacillota; class Clostridia; order Lachnospirales; family Lachnospiraceae; genus Colinaster. The sequence goes on along the minus strand of CACZBZ010000015.1, from coordinate 9,347 downwards.
AGGAGATCACTCCCGAATATCTGGCCAAGAATATTTCGGTTGTCAATAATGCTCAGTTAGTTGTTCTTGATACCAATATTCCGGAAGAATCCATAATGTTTTTGACGGAGAACGCAACACCGCCCATTTTTGCGGATCCCGTATCCGTATCAAAAGCAGCCAGATTAAAACCCTATCTGAGCAAGATACACACCATCAAGCCCAACAAGCTTGAGGCCGAACTTCTATCGGATGTGGAGATAACAGACAGAAACAGTCTTATCAAAGCCGCCGATGTACTTTTGACAAAGGGTGTTCACAGAGTATTTATCTCTCTCGGAGAGGAAGGGCTCTTTGCGGCAGACAGGGAAAAACATCTTATAATCCCCTGTATTCCCGCAGAGATCGTAAGCACCACAGGCGCCGGCGATGCTTTTATGGCAGGTCTGGTTCTTGCATATATGAAAGGGCGCAATCTGGAAGATACATGTGCCATTGCGGCAGCGGCCGCATCCATCGCGGTTGAAAGCAGAGAGACAATTAATCCGGCAATGTCACCGGAGTTAATAGAAACAAGAATAAGTAAGCTTAAAAGATAAAGGAGAAAAAATATGTTAAATCAGTATCTTGATGTTAATCCCGAAGTAGCGGAAGCGGTAAAAGCAGGCAAGCCCGTAGTGGCGCTTGAGTCCACAATCATTTCTCATGGAATGCCTTATCCTCAGAACGTAGAAACAGCTCTTAAAGTTGAGCAGATTATTCGTGACAACGGTGCGGTTCCCGCAACCACTGCCATTATAGGCGGACGTCTGAAGGCCGGACTCACACACGAAGAGATCGAATATTTCGGTAAAAAAGGCCAGGCTATCAATAAGTGCAGCCGAAGAGATATTGCCATGATATGTGCCAAAGGCGAGGACGGTGCATCAACCGTTACAACCACAATGATCATTGCCCACATGGCAGGCATCAAATTCTTTGCAACAGGCGGTATCGGCGGTGTTCACAGAGGAGCTCAGCAGACTTTCGATATTTCCGCAGATCTTCAGGAACTTGCAAGCACTCCCGTAAATATCTTGAGACACAGGGTGTACCCGTACTCGGATACGGTACAAAAGAACTTCCCGCATTCTACAGCAGACATTCAGGACTGGAAGTCGATTACAGAGTAGACACTCCGGAAGAATGTGCCAAGGCTTACAAGGTTCAGGAGACTCTTGGATTCAAAGGCGGCATTCTTCTTACCAATCCCATTCCCGAAGAATATTCAATGGATGACGCCGTAATAAACAAGGCCATCGAAGATGCTCTTAAGGAAATGGATGAAAAGGGAATAAAGGGTAAAGAATGTACTCCTTTCCTTCTTGCAGGAAGTTCTCTTGATTCCAACATTCAGCTGGTATTCAACAATGCAAGACTTATGGCAGAAGTGGCCGTAGCTTACAGCAAAATGTAAATTGTATACGCAATTCAGACAAGATAAACGCAATTGGCATAGCTATTTCAAAAAAAGTAATATTTTTTTCTGTTAATCTCCAATCGTTTATGGTAAAATAAAGAAACATAATTACTATAGGCATAGTAAAAGGTTAAGGAGAATTCTCATGAAAAAGAAAAAGATCAGTGTCATTTTATCAGTTTTGGCTATGGGCCTGTTCCTTGCAGTCATGCTCATTGTCAGCATCGCTTATTTCAGCGGTCAGATTATGTCTACATCTAAGAATGATGAGAGTGTATATTTCGATCACCTCTACTCTATCAGCGAGAAATTACTCAATGCTGACAGAGACTTCTATCAGGCAATGCTTGCCGGTGTCGAATATCATGACGTAGCTGCCATGCCTTCGGATGTTCCTCCGGAACAGGCTGCGGAACTGTTGGCCGGATATCTGGGTGATTATCAGGATAACAAAGATCAGGTATTGGAGCGAGTTAATGCTGCTCATGATATTGCCGCAGCAGAGCCTACGCTGTTTACGGGAACCGAGATTGAAGGTCAGAATTTCGAAGCCTACTACAATACATTTATGGAAGGCTTCAAGGCTTGGGAAGACTGCTATGATGTTGAAGCCAACAGCGGAGATTATACTCTTTATATCCAGAATTTTGAGTCTACACGTGAATCCCTCTCTTATATGGGTGACATCACCGAGGCATGGGCAACTGCAGAAAAGGCCGCTCAGCAGAAAGATATCTTGGCACATATCATAACCGGTGCTGTTATCTTCTTTATCCTTACCGCTGCTATTTTAGCTTTCGCCGTATTCGTTCTTATCAAGATGAGAAAGAGCGTAAAATATGTAGTAGATTCCGTAGGTCAGATGGCAGGCGGCAATTTTGTTGACAATATTGAAGACGAAAGTATTTACACAGAATTCTCGGATGTGGAGACTTCCCTCCAGGATATGAAGTCACGTCTTCAGAATTCTCTTACGGAAGTTGTTGATTGTGCCGATTCCGTTGATATCAAGGCTAACAACACCAAGAAGAACATCAGTGAATCTGAGGCAAACAGCAACGATATAACTACAGCCATCGATGAGCTTGCTCAGGGTGCCATGACAATGGCAGAAGATGTGCAGGGTACTGCTACCATCACCGGAAGCATCGGAGATAACATTGATCAGGTACAGGCTGCTGCTGAAAGCAACCTTACAAATATCATGGATCTTTCGGAAAAATCAGCTGCTCTTCAGAAAAAGCTTGATGATATCAGAAGAGCTGATGAAGATACCGATGAAAAGGCAGGTCAGGTTGCCGAATCTGTCAACAAGACAGCTGCTCTCGTTGATGAGATCACAACAGCTGCAGAAGGCATCATCTCGATCGCGAGCCAGACCAATCTCCTCGCCCTTAATGCTTCAATCGAAGCTGCCAGAGCCGGAGAAGCCGGACGTGGTTTTGCCGTTGTTGCTGACAATATCAAAGATCTTGCCGAAGAATCTAATAACATGGCAGGTCAGATTACTGAGATGTTAAGTACAATCGCTCAGTATTCGAGCGATAACAAAGATCTTGCTTTCAGTATTAAGAATGCAACTACAAGTGAGACTGAAGCTCTCGAAGATATGTATGCTTCATTTGACGAGATGTTAAGGCAAGGAGAAGATCCTTTCATCAGTAGATTCTCTTTCAAGCCTTTCGGAAGAATATGCTGCTTCTACTGAAGAGACAAGTGCTTCTATTACGCAGCTTAACTCTCACATGGCTTCTATCGTTAAAGAGGCCGAGGAACTTGGTTCTATCTCCGACGATCTTAAGAAGAGTGTTGAATTCTTCAAGGTTAAATAAGGCCTTAAACTATAGAATATTTTTATCCACTCTCAAAGAAACCCCGAATGTCGTTTGACTTCGGGGTTTCTTATTGCTCTCATATAGCTTAATTAGCTTAAGTATATATTTCTTATCTGTATAGTATTATCTCTTCGCCTTTGTCTACTCTGTATATGGTATTAAACTCAAATTCTTCTCCCTCGGGCATATATTCTTCAAGCACCGCCGGATCAGAACCCATATCCTGAATATATACATAGGAAGCATGCATGCTGTCTATCAGTTCATCCACCGCTTCTTTTCCCAGTTCGTCAGCATATAGACTGGCATATACTACGGGGATAGGTGAGACATTATAGTTGATGTAAGTATTTCTGACCCACTGAGCGTCCTCTGTATTCTGTATGAAGAGAACTCTTTTTCCCGCCAGGTCACTTCTGCCTTCAGCTTCTTTAATAAAGGCTCCTTCCATCTCTCCTATCATGTCCTGTCTGGTCTGCATCGCTTCATCCTTGGCTCTGTAATAGCCGCCGTAAGCCGCCGTAATGGCCGAATAGTCAACGGTAAGAAGTATAGCCGCCGCTATTAATATAGGAGCAATAATTCTTCCTCTGTCGCTTTTCTGACCTGCAAGAACCATAACAATAATTAACATTATGAAGCCCAGAGAAAAAGGAGCTCCGTATCTTTCAATGGATTTGGTCATTACGTCGGCCTGAAGGTACTGTCCTTCATCTCTGAATATAGTCAGATGACCTATCAATATTATTCCGTATGCACTGAAGGCTGTAAGAAGGGCAAATAAAAATGTCCTTATTGTCTCCTTCTTTTCGATGTATCCTATTATTCCGAATATGACGATCACAGACAGAACCAGGATAAGCAGAACTCCGGCGGATATATTGAGAATTCCTCCTGTCCCGCAATGCAACGAATAATTCCAAAAGCCTTCTCCGTATGCTCTAAGCTTATCCGCATAATCATCGGGAAGGTAATAACCCCCCTTTGCCATCTGCACACCGGAACTGGTTAGTTTTGCCACTCTTCTGTTCAGATAGCAAAATATCATCCATGAAGCTTCCGTAATCAGAGGCATGGCGAAAGCCAGCACGGATATACCGCCTTTGCTTGCCTTTTTATTAATAGGGTAGCCGGTCAGGGCCCCCATAAGCAGGCCGAATATTACAGCATATACAGCCCACTCCATTGCCACAGACTTAACAAGGACAAGCACCGACATAAGCACCGCGACATATAGGCTGCCAAAGATCGAATCTTCCTGTTTTTTCCTGCCTGTAAACATCTTAACAAGAAGAGCTCCGTAGATGATTCCCATGGTTACGTCCGCGCACGTGCCGTAGGCCCAGAATTCATCCACCATACTGGGTATCAGGCATGCAAGACTGCAGGCCGCCAGATTGGGTACAAACTTCTCCGTCTTAAGTTCCTTTATCACAGGAAGCATGAAGATAAAATTCATGCAATAATAACCGGCAAACTGCAAACCTTCGATATAAAGGCCTGAGAAGTGTGAAAACCACCATTTGAAGAGTTGCAGGGACGGAGGATAATCTCCGAATTCCGGAGCCACATTGCCGTATCTTCCGGCAAAGCCGCCGTTATAATAGAGGCCTTTCACATCCGTCGCCCAGTAATTCAGGTCGTCCCACCATGTTACATACTGCCCTCTTGTAAGGAATACGGTTAATGCACATATGATTAGCACGCACCAGAGCTTGGGCATCCTGATATAATCTGACAGTTCTTTCAGCAGCTCTTTACGCTCTTCTTTTTCTTTTCTGAAGAGCAAGAATACAAAGACTGCAATCTCCGCAAGCGCCAGAAAATCAATAAGTCTCAGTGCTCTGAAGAATGCCAGTATGTAGAGAAGCATGATAAGCAGCCCCGTTCCGAAAGGCATGGCCAGATAAAAATCCACCTTGTATTTTCTTTTTATCAGGAAGACCGTCAACAGCAGTCCCACAATTGATAAAAACCACATATTTCTACTCCGATTTTTATTTTATCTTTTTGAAAATCAGCTCACGCTGTACCTGGTAACTTATGAAGAAGAGACAGAGATCCACCACAACTTTTATACCCGTCTCGGGAACAAAAGGAATTATCACATTGAGCAAGGTTACCAGCCCTGCGCTGACAGCCATCTGTATGGCAGCCAGTGTGAAGTATTTTGCCCCCGTCTTCACATAGCCGTCATTGCTGTGGAATACCAGTTTGTAATTAACCAGGTAGTTGTAAGCCGATGATATGACTCTGGCAAGTACCGTTGCGATTGTGACGTAATATACCGGCACAGTCTCCCTGAACATACGACAGAATACGGAAAAAAGAGCCAGATCCACAAGGCACGAAGACAAGGAAGATATTGTAAAATGCAAAAACATCTTCCCGAAGATCTTATATATTCTTATGGAATCCCTTATGGGATCAAAATGAGTCCTATGATTACTCTTTGACTCATAGATAGTCTCAATGGGAACTTCCTTAATGGGGCAGAGATATTTACTGTCGATGAGCATATTCATCTCATAATCAAATCTCTCCCCCGCCGTGGTCAGTATCTCTTCCATGAAGGCTCTGGGGATTGCCCTGAGTCCGGTCTGGGTATCGGATATCTTCATTCCGCAGAAGAGTTTTACAACAGCGATTGTCGTCTTATTTCCGAACTTGCTCTTTCCGGGAATATCCTTGCCGGAAAAATCCCTGACCCCGAGAATCAGCCTGTCGGGATAAGCAGCCAGTTCATTCATGCATCTCTCAATGTCTTTCGGACTGTGCTGTCCGTCGGAATCGGCGGTAATACAGCCTTTCATGTCTTCATAACTATTCAGACAAAAGTTGAAAGCATCCTTAAGAGCCCTGCCCTTACCCATATTCCTGTAATGAGTGAGGACCACACAGCCCAAGTCTTCCTGCAGACGGTCAAAAATACCCTTATATTCTTCACCGCTTCCGTCATCGACAAGGATTATGTCGGAGGCAATCTGACTTCTCAGCTCCTTGATGAAATCAATAAGACCCTCTTCCGGTTCATAAGCCGGAATAATTATCTTGTATCTCTTTTGCTCATCTTTTGTAAGTATATGTAATTCTTCCTTACTTACACTGTTTTCCACGGTTACACCTTACTTACATGCTCTGAATATGGCCAGCATGTCTTCCTCTTTTAATTTCTTTGCGGAGCCCATAACTCCTCCTACACCCACCGCACATTTGTGAGCCATCTCCACAAGCTGTTCATCACTTGCTTCCACACCAAGCTCTCTCAGATTGGTAGGCATATTGATCTGACGATAAAAGTCTTCCATAGCTTCAATACCCTTAAGGGCTATATCTTCATCGGATCCTTTATCTTCAACTCCCATTACATTGATTGCAAATTTTTTGAATCTGGGGAGTGCTTCCTTGTATACATATCTTGCCCAGCTTCCCCATACAGCCGCAAGACCGGCACCGTGAGCCACATCAAAAAGTCCACCCAACTCATGTTCCAGCTTGTGGGATGCCCAGTCACCGCCGTCGCTTCCGCAGCCTGTAAGGCCGTTGTGAGCGAGACTTCCTGCCCACATAACCTCTGCTCTTGCATCGTAATTCTTGGGATCTTTTACAAGAATCTTAGCATTATTCATGACAGTGCGAAGCAAGCCTTCGGCAAGGGCATCGGTAAGCTCCATACTTCCTTCTTTTGCAAAATATCTCTCCATTGTATGCATCATAATATCCGTACATCCGCAAGCCGTCTGATAATCAGGCAGAGTCATGGTGAGTTCGGGATTCATGATAGCGAACTTCGGACGGCAATAGTTACTGCTGTAACCTCTCTTGATAAGTCCTTCTTCCTTGGTAATAACGGAAGAATCGCTCATCTCACTTCCGGTAGCCGCCAATGTCAGGATTACTCCCAAGGGAAGGCACGCCGTCGCCTGTCTCTTGTGATCGTAAAAATCCCATACATCGCCTTCGTTTGCTACGCCGTAGCCGATTGCCTTGGCGGAATCGATGGCACTTCCGCCACCCACAGTCAGAAGGAAGTCCACTTTTTCCTTCTTACAGAGTTCGATACCTTCATATACAAGGCCCAGTCTGGGGTTAGGCACAGCTCCGCCAAGAGATAAGTAATCTATTCCGGCCTCATCCAGCTTATCCGTAACCTTCTTCATAAGGCCGCTTCTTATAACACTTCCGCCGCCGTAATGAATCAAGACCTTCTTAGCGCCGTACTTCTCAAGAAGCCCGGCGACTTCATTCTCTGTTCCTTTTCCGAATACCACTTCCGTGGGAGTGTAATAATTGAAACTCTTCATGCCATACCTCCTGACTTGACATTATGTTAACCTTTTATATGCTATCTCAAGTAACAAGATGTTTATAATCGCAAAGAAAAGCAAATAGACAGGCATTATTCCTATGCCCGTATGCTCCTGCAATATACCGAACAACATGGGCATAAATGTGTTGCCCACATATGCCGACGCCATCTGCAGTCCTATGACCGCCGAAGAATGACGCTTACCGAAATTGTCCGGTGCCATATGCATTATGGACGGGTATACAGGTCCCATTCCTGTTCCGATCACCACAAATCCCACTGCCGCAAGAATGTAACCGGATGTGGGAATGAAGATAAATACTATACCGATGAGTTCAACCAATATACCGATTCTTATCAGTATCCTGTCGCCAAGTTTGTTGGATGCAAATCCGGAGAGCACTCTCCCAAGCATCAGACCGCCGGAGATAAGGGATCCAAAGGAAGCAATCAGTCCTTCCGACAATCCCTCTCTTGTTCCCGCGAAAAAGCTGGGCGTCCAAAGAAAACAAGTAGCTTCACCGGAACAATATGCATAGAAAGCAATAAGTGTCAGTAACACTCCCGGGACCTTGATACTCTCCCTGATTCCCGCACTGTCCGAATTGTCCTCGTCTTTTTCCTGCTCGTTCTTTTTCCATAAAGGAAGAGAAATTATGCAGACAAGGAGTATCGCTCCCTGCAGCATAGCCGTCCATCTGTAGCCTTCATTCCATCTTGCCTTGCTCAGTGCCAAGGCCATAATGTAAGGGCTTATCATGGCTCCCACGCCGTAGAAGCAGTGAAGAAAATTCATCACAGAGGCCGAATAGTTGTTGGCCACGTAATGGTTCACCGAAGCATCTATGGCTCCCGCTCCGAATCCGTAAGGAACGGCGAATAAGAAGAGAACCCAATAATCTTTTGCTATTGAAAAACCAAAGAGTCCGACTATGGTTGCAAAGATGGATACGATTACTATCCATTTTATATGCACTTTTCTTATGAGTTTGGGGCTGATCAGTGCCGATATGATGGTCATGAAAGATATGGTCAATGACACATATCCCGCATATGACGAGGGTACCCCGAATGTCCCCTGCATGCTGGGCCAGCCTGATCCCAAAAGGGAGTCGGGCAAACCTAAACTTATAAATATAAGATATATAACCGCAACAAGTAATGATGCCATGTTTCGCTCTTTCCTATGTATATATACTCTAAGGCCTATTATACCTTACTTAACTCCCCAAAAACATAAAAAACTGTTATAATTGCGATTTGGTAGGTGAATTATATGTGGATCTGGCTTGTACTCTTATACGGCATCATAAAAGGCTGTCGTGAAATATGCAAAAAGAAAGCACTTCTGACATCGTCTCCGATAGAAGTGCTCTTGATATACAGCTTTATATCGTTTTTACTGGTTGCGGCTGATTTTAAAAATGCGCTCGGAATGGAACCACGCTTTTATTTCTATATAGCAATTAAGTCGTTTGTGATCTTCCTTGCATGGATCATGAGTTTTACAGCGATCCGCAAGCTTCCTCTCTCCATGTACGGAGTGCTGGATCTGTCCAGAGTTCTCTTCTCCACACTTCTTGGGATAATTGTCCTTGGGGAAAAGATGACGCCTGTTCACATCTTCGGTCTCTGCCTTGTATGTGCGGGACTTTTGATGCTGAAGCTTCGCATTAAAAAGCCTGAAACTGCCGAAAACGAAAGAGTCCTTCCGGAAAAACTGCAGACGGTGCAGAAGAAATATTCCATCGGAATCATTGTCATC
>CACZBZ010000014.1 GCA_902779505.1 uncultured Lachnospiraceae bacterium | reverse complement strand
ACATTACGGAATTATGGTATAATAATACAGATTATGGGTCAGTGTGCCCAATGAAGAAAAGGAAGTGGAATAAATGAGCAATTTACCTGCTATAGAGGGCGGTAGGCCCGTCAGAGAAAAGAAGATATATTATGGACATCAGTACCTTGATCAGGCTGATTATGATGCGGTAGTTGAGGTGCTGAAGTCAGATTACCTTACATGCGGTCCCAAGATAGAAGAATTAGAGAAAAAGATATGTGAGATAACGGGAGCAAAGTATGCTGTAGCATGCAGTAACGGAACAGCTGCTCTTCATATGGCGGCAATGGCAGTAGGTCTTGGAGAGGGAAATGAACTGATTACAACTCCGATCACTTTTGCCGCAAGTGCCAACTGTGCTCTCTATGTGGGAGCAAGACCCGTATTTGCAGATATCAATCCGGAGACTTACAATATCGATCCTGATTCGGTAGAAGCGTATATCGGACCTGCAACTAAAGCTGTTGTCGCAGTTGATTACACAGGTCAGGCTGTGGAACTGGACAGACTTATGGACATATGTAAGAAGCATAATCTTGTGCTTATAGAGGACGGAGCTCACAGTATGGGCACCATATATGACGGCAGACCTGTTGGTTCTGTCGCAGATATGACAACATTCTCATTCCATCCCGTTAAGACTGTAACAAGCGGAGAAGGCGGATGTGTATGCACCAATAATGAGAACTATTATAAAAAACTCTTGCTTGCAAGATCTCATGGAATAACAAGAGATGCCTCTCTTATGAGCAAAGAGCCTGAAGGACCCTGGTATTATGAACAGGTGGACCTGGGCTACAATTACAGAATGACAGATATTCAAGCAGGTCTTCTTATAAGTCAGCTTGATAAACTTCAGATGTTCAAGAAAAGAAGAAGAGAGATTGTTGATTCTTATAACAGTGCTTTTGAGAAGATTGACGGGATTATAGTGCAGAAAGAGATAGAGCAGTCTGACACCTGCAGACATCTCTATATACTGAGACTTGATCTGAAAAAACTGAAGATAGACAGAAGACAGTTCTTCGATGCTCTCGGAGCAGAGAATATATGCTGTAATGTTCATTATATACCTGTATATTATTTCCCACATTACAGCAAGCTCGGATACAAGAAAGGCCTCTGTCCCAATGCGGAAGCGCTGTATGAGGAGATGATATCCCTTCCTCTCTATTACGGAATGACTGATAAAGATGTGGAAGATGTTATCGAGGCTGTGAACAAGCTGGTAGATTATTACCATGTATAAATAACTGCGTCAGCATGGCAGGTTAAAGGAGATAAAAACATGGATGCGGGAAAGCGCATGTATGATTTTGCGGGAAAGATATTTCCCTACAACAGAAGTATAACGGGGGAGGGTGTGAGAAAGACTCTCAAGGATATAGAGGAATATATCAAGCCTTCCGGAGCTGAACTAAAGATAACAGAGGTAGCTTCCGGAACGAAAGTTCTCGACTGGACAGTTCCCAAGGAATGGGTCATAAGAGATGCCTATATCGAAGATGAAACAGGCAATCACATCATAGATATGAAGGATCATAATCTTCACGTTCTTGGTTATTCTGCTCCTGTTGATGAATGGATGGATCTTGAAGAAGCTAAGAAGCATATATACATAGAGGATAAGCAGCCTGATGTGATTCCATATGTCACTTCATATTATAAGGAGAGATATGGATTCTGCATGAGCAAGAATCAGCTGGATTCTCTTAAAGAAGGCAGATATCACCTTTATGTGGACAGCGAATATATAGACGGAAGTCTTGATATTGCTGAAGTCATCATACCGGGAAAAAGCGATAAGGAGATATTGTTCTCTACATATTTCTGTCATCCTTCAATGGCGAACAATGAATGTTCAGGGCTTGCTCTGGAAGCAGAACTGATCAATTATGTGGCTAAACTTGAAGACAGAAAATATACATACAGATTCGTATTTGTACCTGAGACCATAGGTTCCATTACCTATTTAAGCCTTAATGATCATATCAAGTATTTTAAAGAACATATGCTTGCCGGTTTTGTATTGTCCTGCGTAGGAGATAATAACGATTATTCCATGATAGATTCAAAATACGGAGATACTCTTGCTGACAAGGCGCTTAAGACAATATTGAATTACAGAAATCATTTTACGGATTATTCTTTCCATCACAGAGGATCCGATGAGAGACAGTACAATTCGGCAGGGGTTGATCTGCCTGTTGTATGTTACTGCAGATCCAAGTTTGGAGAATTTCCGGAATATCATACCTCTGCGGACAATATGTCCTATGTGTCAGCGGAAGGTTTTCAGGGAAGCTACGATGTGATGACACAGTTGATCGATGCATTGGAATACAACGGCCACTATATGATGAAAGTGGCATGTGAACCTCAGCTGGGTAAAAGAGGTCTGTATTCGGACCTCAGCAGAAAAGGAACATATGACGGAATAATGGTTCAGAGGGATGTTATCTCATATTCCGACGGAAGAAACGATCTTTTTGATCTCAGCCGTATCATCGGAGTGCCTCCCTGCGAGATCATAGAGGTTATTAAGAGACTTGTGGACAATGATCTTATTGAGGTGATGGACTGATGGAATTCTGTTATGGAGACCTGCTTAAGGGTCTGAACATACAAAAAGGCGATATCATTGATGTGGCTTCCGATATGGCAAGCATAATCATATATGCCAGAAATAAAAAAGAAGATTTTAATATAGACGGACTTATAGATACGTTAAAGGATTCCGTGGGAGATGAAGGAACTGTCATGATCAGGACCTTCAACTGGGATTTCTGCCATGGAACAGATTTTGATATAAGAACATCTCCCAGCAGAACAGGTATGTTAGGGTCGGCTGCTTTAAAAAGGTCTGACTTTAAGAGAACGAAACATCCCATATATTCATGGATGGTATGGGGGAAATACACGGATGAGCTGTGTGCTATGAGCAATGTATCGGCTTTTGGAGAGGGAAGCCCTTTTGAATTCTTATATGCTCACAGCGGTAAGCAGATCTGCCTTGGCAACAGCAATACCGATGCCTGTACTCAGCTTCACAATGCGGAATTCATTGCAGGCGCACCTTACAGATATGATAAGCCTTTTACGGCGAATTACACGGATATAGACGGTAACACGGCAGAGGTAACATACCGTATGCCTGTAAGACCTCTTGATGTGGATGTGCAGGCTGATGAATTCTTCGATGGAGAAAGGTATGATTTCCTGGAGAGCAAAGGGATAATTGAAAAGACTTTCCCTTTTAAAGATCTGAGATGTCTCGTTATAGACCTTCAAAAATTGCAGGATTTTGTTGTAGACGATATAAAGAATAATGCCGGTATCAATATGGTTGCTGTTAACGGCCAAAGAGGATATCTTGCCGCAGGCATCGACTATTCCAAAGCGAGGTATTTTTAATGTACATAAATGTACTTGAATTATTAGAAGAAAATGTCAGAGAGAATCCGGACAGGATTGCTTTAAAAGATTCCGAGACACAGGTAACTTATAAGGAATTACAGGATAAAGCAAAAAGCATTGCATCCTATATAGGAGGGGCTACGGACTATAAAGTTGTTAACAGACCCATAGCGGTGTGCATAGACAGAAATATAGAGAGCATAATCCTCTTTATGGCTGTTCTTTACAGTGGTAATTTCTATGTACCGCTTGATACTTCAATGCCGGAAGAGAGAGTAAAACTTATACTGGATACCCTGAATCCTATCGCCGTTTTGTCTTCCGCAGATCAGGAGATAGCCGGAGTGGATGTTAAAAGATATGCAGATATCTCCGCTTATGATATTAATGGGGATTATCTTCTGAATGTGAGGAAGAGACATATAGATACGAATCCGATCTATGCAATATTTACATCGGGTTCCACGGGAGTTCCCAAAGGGGTTCTGGTAAGCCATAGATCGGTTATAGACCTGATAGAGCAGTTTGATCGGTCTTTTGATTTTCCGGAAGAAGCTGTATTCGGTAATCAGGCACCTTTTGATTTTGATGTATCCGTTAAGGATATATACAATTCACTCTATCAGCATGGAACTGTAGTTGTGATACCAAAGGCATGCTTTACAATGCCTCTTAAGCTTATACAGTATCTTAATGACAATCGTGTCAATACTATAATTTGGGCTGTATCATGTTTTCGGGTGAGATTATGCCTGTTAAGGTATTGAATTATTGGAAGCAGTATACGAAGGGGGCGACTTACGTTAATCTCTACGGGCCCACAGAGATAACTTGCAACTGTACATATTATCTTATTGACAGGGATTATGAGAATGACGAAGCACTTCCCATAGGAATACCTTTCAGAAACACTGAGATACTTCTCCTGGACAATGACAACAATACTCTGATAGAAGAACCTGAGATTCAGGGCGAGATATGCGTCAGAGGAACAAGCCTTGCGTTGGGATATTACAATGCAGCTGAGAAGACAAAAGAGGCCTTTTGTCCCAATCCTCTTAACAGCGCATATGAGGAGAAGATATACAGAACCGGAGATCTTGGATATTACAACAAAGACGGCCTGCTGATGTTCACCTCAAGAAAAGATCATCAGATCAAGCATATGGGACACAGGATCGAGCTGGGAGAGATAGAGGTCGTTGTCAATGCCATAGATTACATTGATGCCGCGGTCTGTGTATTCGATGAAAAAAGAGAAAAGATAGTTCTTTTCTATCAGCCCAATTCAGGAAAAGAGAGATTTGAGACAACAAAGGAACTTGAGAGGGATATCGTAAAGAATCTGGGCAAAAAGATGCAGAAATTCATGTGGCCCAATGTATATGTCTGCTACGATAAACTTCCTTTAAATAAGAACGGTAAGATAGACAGAGTGAAGCTTGCCAATACATTAAAAGAAGAAGCATAAAGGAGATTTTGGAAAAATGGAAGAGCTTATAAGAATACTTGAAGAGGTTCGTCCCGATCTTGATTTTGATAAAGAGAAGACACTTATAGACAGCGGAGTATTGGATTCTTTTGACATCATAACAATGGTTGGAGAGATCAATGATACTTTCGGTATTGAGATAAATGTTGCAGATCTTCTTCCCGAGAATTTCAATTCTAAGGAAACAATCTGGGAGTTGATCGAACTTAAGCGTAAAGGATGATAATGACTACTGATTCTATTAAGAAACTGATAAAAGAGAAAAAAATAATAACACCGGCTTATCTCCTGGATCTCAGTGTTCTTGACGAACACATGAAGAAGATAGATGAGATATGTCATGGAACAGTCGACCTCTGCTATGCAATGAAGGCTGAATATGTTCACAGGATTGAAGTGTGCTCCCCGGGTGAACTTGAGATATGTCGATTTCATGAAATCCCGGGAGAAGATATAGTCTTTTCGGGTGTCAATAAGACAGCTGAAGATGTTAAGACAGCCATGGAATACGGAGTGGATGTTATTACGCTTGAATCGATAAAGCATTTTAATCTTGTAAGAGATTATTGCCTTAAGAACAAGGCGTCCGTAAAAGTGCTTCCAAGGCTGTCATCAGGTGCACAGTTTGGAATGGATGAGGAAGAACTGAGGCAGATCATCTCAGGCAGAGAAGACTATCCTTTTTTAGACATTATAGGTATCCATTATTTTACGGGAACTCAGAAAAAGAGTCTTGATAAGGATATTGAAGAGATAGATTATATCGATGGTCTTATAAAAGATCTGAAATCGGCTTACGGCTACGACTGCAAAGTATTCGAATACGGTGCAGGCTTAAGTGTTCCTTATTTTGAGGGCGACAGATTCGATGATATATACGGAGATCTGATAAGACTTGTAGATCATGTTAAGAAGCTTGAAGCAGAATATGAGACTGTCTTTGAGATGGGAAGATTTTTCGTCTTCAGCTGTATGGATTATCTGACGGCGGTTGATGATATCAAGAGAAGTTCAGATACAAATATATGCCTTGTGGATGGTGGAATCCATCAGCTTAATTATTACGGATACAATATGGCTATGAGAACTCCCAGACTGGATATTATCAGAATGGGGAGTGAGCCTGAGGCAGCTACAGGCAGTATAGATGAAGATGACAGTAACTGGAAGGTATACGGATCAAACTGGAAGGTATACGGATCACTTTGTACATTTGCGGATATACTTGTCAGAAAGGCTGATTTCGGCAGTTTAAGTCTGGGTGATGTGCTGGTATTCCACAATACCGGAGCATATTCAACAACTGAGGCACCTGCTCTTTTCCTCAGCAGAAAGATGGCAGACATATATCTTGTGGAAAACGAGACCCAAGATCCAAGGGTAATAAGACAGGACAGACAGTCTTATGAGATCAATATATAGATACAGAGGATAAAAAAATGAAAGCTTTGGCTATTATAACAGCAAGAGGGGGAAGTAAAAGAATACCCAGGAAGAATATCAAAGAATTTGTCGGAAAGCCTATTCTTGCTTATTCAATTGAGGCGGCTCTGCAATCAGGAGTCTTTGATGAAGTAATGATATCTACGGAAGATGAGGAGATTGCAGAGATTGGGAAAAAGTACGGGGCAAAGGTGCCTTTTTACAGAAGTGAGAAGACAGCTAATGATTATGCCACTACCGTAGATGTAATCGAAGAAGTAGTAGAGGAATATGAAAAAAGAGGCAAGAGCTTCGATATCATAGTATGTATATATCCTACAGCACCTTTTGTGACGGGAAAGAGACTTAAGGAAGCAGTGGAGACACTTGAAGCAAGTGATGCGGATACACTTATACCCGTAGTAAGTTTTTCATATCCACCACAGAGAGCAATGGTCATAAAGGATGATATGCTTGTCTTCAAGGATACCAGATACCTCAACAGCAGGTCTCAGGATTTGGAGAAGCATTATCATGATGCGGGACAGTTCTATGTGGCAAAGACGGCATCCTTCAAGAAAACCAGAGAATTCATGGTGGGTAAGGTGCTTCCAATGGAATTATCCGAGCTTGAAGTGCAGGATATAGACAATGAGGTGGATTGGAAGCTTGCTGAATTGAAATACAAGCTGATCCATGAATAGAATAGATTGAAAAGAGGAATTCATGAATAAAGAGATAAGAATAGGTAATCATTATATATCTGAAAACAGTCCGGCATATATAATCGCCGAGATGAGCGCTAACCACAACATGGATTATGACAGAGCTGTCAGAATTATTCATGCCGCGAAGGAAGCGGGTGCGGATGCCATAAAGATCCAGACATACACTGCAGATACCATCACATTGGACTGTGATGCTCCTGATTTTCAGATAACACAGGGCACATTGTGGGACGGACGTACTTTTCATGATCTCTATGCTGAGGCATATACTCCCTGGGAATGGCAGCCTAAGCTGCAGGAGATAGCTAAGGAACTTGATATAGATTTCTTCTCATCTCCCTTTGATTTTTCAAGTGTTGATTTCCTTGAAGAGATGAAAGTGCCTGCCTACAAAGTTGCGTCATATGAGATAACAGACATACCGCTTATAAGGAAAATAGCGGCCCTTAAGAAGCCTGTAATTATCTCAACAGGAATTGCAATGGAGGAAGATATCGAACTTGCACTGAAGACCTGTAAAGAAGCAGGCAATGAAAATGTAATACTGCTTAAATGCTGTTCAGCATATCCGTCACCCTATGAAGATATCAACCTTAAAACAATGGTTGATATGGCAGATAGGTTCGACTGTATAACAGGACTGTCAGATCATACCGAAGGCCACGCGGTCTCTTGTGCAGCAGTGGCAATGGGCGCAAAGGTAATAGAGAAGCACCTTACATTAAGAAGGGCCGACGGAGGAGTTGATTCTGCCTTCTCAATGGAGCCTGAAGAATTCGCAGAGATGGTAAAAAATATCCGTATCAGTGAAAAGGCTATGGGTCAGGTAACCTACGAATTGACAAAGAAACAGATCAGCGGAAGAGATTTCTCAAGATCACTCTATATTGCAGAAGATATGGAAGCCGGAGACGTCTTTACAGAAGACAATCTCAGAAGCGTACGTCCCGGTTTCGGATTACATCCAAAATATTACGATGAGATCCTTGGCAGGCGAGTAACCCATGCGGTAACAAAGGGTACTGCATTAAAATGGGATCTTGTAGAGTGAGTATGAATTTTTATTTTCGAGCCGATGGAAATGCCCGGATAGGAATGGGCCATATAATGCGCTGTATGACAATAGCAGCCGAGTTGACAAAGAGAATGTCGGATGATGACAGGCTGTGTTTTTTGTGTGCAGATAAAGACAGCAGCGACATAGTGACAGGCAAAGGCTTTGAAGCTGTGACACTGGGCACTGACTATAAGGATATGGAATCGGAACTGCCTGCCATAAATGATGTAACATCTGACGGAAAGACTGATGATACTGTTATATTGGTGGATAGTTATAATGTGACGGATGAATACCTTAAGGCTCTTGCCAAGCACGGCAGAGTCTATTATATGGATGATATGCAGGATAGAAGATATCCTGTAGACGGGGTCATCAATTACAACGGCTATGCAGATAAAGAATATTATAAAGAGACATACGCCTCTACAGGAACAGCCTGCTATATCGGTAACCGATTTGTTCCAATAAGAGAAGAATTCCTTAACAGAGATTATAAAGTAAAAAAAGAAGTGTCCAATGTACTGATCACTACAGGTGGCGGAGATATTCAGAATATTGCCGGTGAGATTACGGAAGAACTTATCAGGGTAAGTGAAGGAAAAGATGTCACATATCATATAATCGCGGGACATTTTAATCCTAATATAGATGCCCTTGAAGCTATGGCTAAAGAAAACAGCAATATAGTGATCCACGAACACGTGGATAATATGGCTGAGCTTATGTGCTCATGTGATCTTGCTGTATCGGCCGGTGGATCAACCATGTATGAACTCTGCGCCATAGGACTTCCCTTCATATGCTTCTCATACGCGGAGAATCAGGAACAGAATGCGGACTATATGGATTCCAAAGCTATAGCGGATGATGCGGGAGCTTATCATAAGAAAGCAAGACTCACTATTGAGAACATAGGAAGAATACTTAAGCAGTATACGGATCATTACGATATCAGACTGCATCACAGCAATATGGGAAAAGAAATAGTTGATGGAAAGGGTGCCGGACGAATAGCCAGGGTATTAAGCGGAGATGAAAGATAGAATATACGTGTGTCACACTTTTTATCATGCATATATATCTGTAGTCAAAGAACTGAACCTTAAGTCTGAGGAGAGGGGCAGAGCAAGTCTGATGCTCAGCAGCATGTCCAATGATTTTGGTGATTTTGCCAAGAGGGCTGAAAAGTCGGGTCTCTTTGAAGAAGTGATCAGCTTTGATGAGAAAGAGGATGTTACATTTCCTGAGATCATGAAATACCACAAAGACAGGGGTAACATCATACTTAACCTATTCCAAAGAATTAAGTATACCAAGGCTCTCGGAAAAGCCCAGGAAGCCTATGTTCCTATAGACTTCAGGGAATACAAGGATATATATGTATTCAACGACAGCGATCCAATAGGTTATTACTTGAATTATAAAAAGATATATTATCATGCGGTTGAAGACGGTCTTGATACGGTTGTATATACGGATGATGCCAGGTACGGCAACAGAGGTTTCTTTGGACTCAAAGCCTTTATGGCGGCTCACAATCTGATATTTATCGAAAACGGATATTCAAAATACTGTATAGATTTTGAAGTCAATGATCTGTCCCGGATCAAGTACACAATGCCCAATTTTATTGAGGTCCCGAGGAAGGAACTTACGAAGGCTGTTAAGCAGGAGGATCTTCATTATCTGACTGATATATTCCTTGATGAAAATTGGAATACACTTGAATATTTCAAGTCTGCCCCTTCGTATAAAAAGAAAGTAATGATACTCTCGGATCCCGTATGTGATCACGAGACTCGCAAGAAGATCATGAGAGATATAGTGGATGAATATGGCAAGGATGCCACTGTGTTTATCAAGCAGCATCCCCGAGATATTGTGGATTATACGGAGGAATTGCCGGACTGCATTATCGTAAAAGAAAGATTTCCGATGGAGATCATGAATATCATTCCGGAATTCCATGTGGATCTTGCTGTAACAATACTTACTGTACCCGATGGAATAGAATTTGCCGACAAGGTGATCTTCCTTGGCAATGATTTTATGGATAAATACGAAGACCCGGCGATCCACAGAACCATAGAGATGATCTGATCCCGGATGAAAGGTAATACTTTTAGATGATAAAGATATTAAAAAGACTGAATGTACTGCTTGATGGTAAGCAGAAAAGAAGAATGGTTCTTATCATTTTTCTCATGTTGATAGGAGGTATACTTGAGTCCTTAAGTATATCTGTTGTAATACCCGTTATGCAGGCAGTGATAGATCCTGTCAAACTGATGGAAAACAAATATGCGGCAATGGTCTATGATAGATTGCATCTTAGCAGCTCAATGCAGTTGACAATGATATTAATGGCAGCCCTCATCGTAGCATTTGTGCTTAAGAATCTCTTCCTTTTTTTGCAGAATGTAGTACAGCTTCGATTCGTATATACCAACCAGTTTGCCACATCCAGAAAGCTCATGATCAACTTCATGGAGAGAAAGTATGAATACTATCTGAATGCTGACACTGCTGTCATACAGAGAAATATCACCTCAGATGTGAACAATATGTATGCACTTATACTTACCATATTGCAGTTCACCAGTGAGATAGTGGTATTCATCTGTCTTGCAGCCGTACTTCTTATGGTTGATGCCAAGATGATATTGTCAATAACAGCACTTCTCCTGGTGATGCTGATCATTATCAAGAAAGTCTTGAGACCTATCATGTACAAGGCAGGTCAGGACAATCAGGACTACTACTCGGGTCTCTTTAAGTGGATCAATGAAGCAGTGGCCGGAATAAAAGAGATAAAGGTTGCGAATAAAGAGAATTATTTTATCACCGAATATGCCAAATGCGGAGCAGGATATGTAAATGCGGTACAGAAATACAACATATTCAATTCCACACCCAGACTTCTTATTGAGACAGTGTGTATAGCGGGTCTTGTGGCCTACATGATGGTTGTTGTTGCACATGGAGCTTCAGTGGACGAGCTTCTTCCGCAGATAGCGGTATTCGGTCTGGCAGCAATGAGACTTCTCCCTTCTGCCAACAGGATCAATAATTACACAACATCAATCAGTTATCTTGAGCCGTTCCTGTGGAATGTAAGCGACAATCTCAAAGAGGATATCAACGACAAGGATATGATCTATGACGTGTCGTCTTATGCTAAGCCTGTGGAAGTAACCAAGCTTCCTCTTACTAAGGAAATACGTCTTGAAAATATAACTTATAAATATCCAAATACAGATGTACTTATCTTCGATAATGCCAATATGACCATTCCTATTGGAGAAGCAGTGGGAGTAGTAGGAACATCAGGAGCCGGTAAGACAACAATAATTGATATACTCCTTGGCCTGCTTGACCTGCAGAGCGGATCCATACTTGCAGACAGAGTCAATGTGAACAGCAATTATAAGGGATGGCTTAAGAATATCGGATACATCCCACAGACCATCTTCATGCTGGATTCCACTATCCGTAAAAATGTGGCATTCGGATATGCGGACGAAGATATAGATGATGAAAGAGTATGGGCAGTGCTTAAGGAAGCCCAGCTGGATGAATTTGTAAGAGGTCTTCCCGAAGGACTGGATACCAGCATAGGAGAGAGAGGAATCAGACTATCAGGAGGTCAGCGACAGAGAATAGGAATCGCAAGAGCCCTCTTCGAAGATCCCGAACTCCTTGTCCTTGATGAAGCAACATCTGCCCTTGATAACGAGACAGAAGCCGCCATCATGGACTCCATCAACATCCTAGCGGGCAAGAAGACACTTGTAATCATCGCTCACCGCTTGCAAACTATTGAGAAATGTAATATGGTCTACCGAGTAGAAAACGGTAAGATTAATCGAGAGAGATAAATGAAATCTAGAAAGCAGAGTTTTGAGGCATTAAGAATAGTGGCTATGTGCATGATAATTGCCATGCACTACATGACGAAGGGGATGGCTCTGCCTAAGCTGTCGACGGACAGCAGCCTGAGCAATCACCTTTGGTGGTTGTTCTATGCCTTTTGTCTGGTGGCTCCCAATGCTTATGTACTCATAAGCGGCTATTTCCTTGTAGATAAATGGAATGAAGAATTCAGTGTAAAAGCCTATCTGGGCAGGGGTGTCAGGCTGGTGTGCGAGGTGCTGTTCTATTCATGGCTTGTACCGGTCGTACTTGGAGCCTTTGGCGTAATCGATATCACATCATTTGAATTTGGTGAGATATTGACAATGGCACTGCCTATAGAGCAGGAACATTACTGGTTCGCAACATCTTACATAATACTCTACTTGCTGTCGCCTGTATTAAGCATGGGTATAAAGAAATTGAACAAAGAACAGTTAAAGGGCGTAATCATCGCTTTACTTGTTCTCTTCAGCGGATTCAAGTCAGTCAACCCTTACCTGATATCATGGGACAGATACGGATGTGATCTTGCATGGTTCATATGCCTCTATATCGTAGCTGCATATATTAAGATATACGGATTTGAGAAGATCAAGAATGTTAAGCAGGCATTCGGGCTTTACGCAGGCTTGGCTATAGTATATTTTGCAGAGAGACCGGCAAACTGGAATATTTCATGGATATGATATACAGCTATAATCATATCCTGGTGTTTGCTGCATCAGTCTGTTTATTCGCGGGATTCATGTACCTTTCCGAAAAAGAAAAAGAGAGAGAAAAAGGAAGTATTATATGTCTTCTTGGGTCATATACATTCGGAATATATCTGCTGCATGAGAATCTCAGTGTAAGACATAGCTGGTATAAATGGCTTGGAATAGATAACATACAAGGAAAAGGCTTTGGTTTTATCCATATGCTCTTATGCATTGTGATTGTATTTGCGGTGGGTGCATTGATAGATGCAATCAGAACAGGTATTTTTAACTGTTTTATAAAGAATAAAAAAGAGAGTAGAAACTAATGAAAAAATTGATTGAACTCTATAAAAAGCATAGGGAGATGATAAGCTACCTCTTCTGGGGAGGAATGGCGTTCCTGCTCAGTATGGTGCTCTTCTGGCTCTTTACATCCAAGTTCGGATGGGGTGAAGTAACTTCCAATAACATAGACTGGATCATATGTGTTATCTTCACATTCTTCACCAATAAGCTTTTTGTATTCAGAAGCAAGACAGGCAGTGCAAAAGGATTCTTCAAGGAATTCGTGGAATTTGTGGCTGCCAGACTCTTTACGCTTCTGCTTGAGGATGGCATCATATGGCTGCTCTGCAGTAAGATGGGCTGGCAAACGGAAGTGTTGGAACTTGCTGCTAAGCTTATAGGCCAGTTCGTAGTAATCGTGACTAATTATATACTCAGTAAACTCTGGATATTCAAAAAGCCTAAGGATAAAACCAAGTGAAGACATTAAGAAAGCTTGAAAAACTGTACAGGAGGCTCAGCATGCCAATAGAGAATGTATTATTCCCATTGGTTCTTTTGCTGTGGCCTCTTGTTAAGATAACCCAGGGTGTAGACGTATCGGATACGACTTACAGTCTGGGCAATTATATGTTCCCACATGGAATACAGCCGATGTGGATCATGTCCACATATCTGTCCAATGCCATAGGTTCTGTGTTTGTAAGGCTCCCGGGAGGAGATATACTTCTTGGCATGAATATATATGGCGGTCTTGTGATGAGTGCAATTGCTCTGACTGCCTATTATTCACTGAGAAAAGATTTTACGGCTCCGGTATTGTTTATGGGTGAATTTGTTGCCATATCATTCTGCTGGATCCCTACAGGTATTTTTTACAATTATCTTACATATCTTTTCTTTACAGTGGCTGCGATTCTGATATATAAGGCACTGAAAAAGAATGATGACAGACTTTTACCGGTTGCCGGTCTGGTACTGGGGCTTAATCTCTTTATCAGGATTCCGAACATAACGGAATGTGCACTTATTCTGGCCGTTTGGTTTGTTACTTTCTATAGTCATAAATATGAGAAAGTCAAGGCCACAGGTGAAGAAAGGTCTGCTGACAGACCATTGAAAAAATGCATGCAGAGAACTTTTTACTGTATTGCAGGTTATATAGTGGGAGCAGCAATACCTTTTAGTGCCATAATCATTAATCACGGTTTCAAGGGCATAAGCGATATGCTTGCGGGTCTGAACGGTGTAACCAATGCGGATGACACGTATACACCTCTTAAGATGTTTACGGGAATACTGGAAGCATACTGGAGAAGTGCAAGGTGGATCACTCTTATAGTTCTTGTGGTTGGCGTTGGAACCGCAATGTTTGCGGTGTTTCAGAATAAGCTGAAGTGGTTGAAGAAGATTATATATGTGGGAGTAATGGCTTTGCTTATCCGCTTCTTCTGGGGCAGAGGCATGTTCTCTCTTCGCTACTATGAAGACTACACCGCTATGTACGAGTGGGGGATGATAGCGCTCTTTATATCAATCGCCTCAATAATAGTGGTACTGATAAAAGCAAAAGAATATAACCGTCTTGTATATGCATATGCCTGGATCTCGCTTGTGATGATCATTATCACACCTCTTGGAAGTAATAACACAACATACCAGAATCTAAATAACCTTTTTATGGTCATACCCTTCACTGTATATGTGGTCGGTGGCTGGATGTACAGAGGTGCGCACAGATTGAGACTTGAAGGAATGTTTCATGGATGTAACTTCCCATGGATGAGTATGGTGCTTGTGCTGTCTCTTATGATATTTGTTCAGTCATCTTTGTTCCATTTGAATTTTGTATTCAGAGATGGAATGAGAGGAGAGGCAAGAGATACGCAGGTTGAGGGTGTGGACAGCCTCAGAGGAATGTATACCAACAGAGAAAACGCAGAGGCTATTGAAGAAGCATCTGTTGCTGTGACCGGAGCATCCGCAGATTCTGCTATCTTCTGGGGAGATTGCCCCGGATTAAGCTATATATTCAGAATACCGTCGGCTATTAATACGACATGGCCATCATTGGATTCTTATTCGGCAAAACAGCTTAAAGGTGAACTGTCGCGTGTTGTAGACAGCGATGAATCAGCTAAAGTGATCATCATATGCCGCAAGACGGAAGACTATTCCGACATAAAAATGGAAAAACAGAATATCATTGATGACTTTATTAGGGATAATGCCTATAAGGCCATAGTTGATAACAGCGAATATACAATCTATCTACAGGAGCAGATCAATAAGTGAAGGATAACAGCAGGAAAAAGATAATTAATCTCATAATGGCAATCATGACAGTAGTGATGTTCATCCTGGCATTCTACAATTGTGACAGGAAAGAAGGCTACTATGTAGACGAACCATGGTCTTATGGACTGGCAAACAGTTATTACAAGCCCTTTCTGCAGGATTATGACGGATATATGGAGAACTGGCATGACGGTTCCTTCTTTATGGATTATGTGGAGACAAGTGAGGAGGACACTTTCTCATATGATTCTGTTTTTTACAACCAGAGTCATGATGTGCATCCGCCTATGTTCTATTGCCTCTTACATACCGTATGCTCATTCTTCCCGGGCTCCTTTTCCAAGTGGTATGGTCTGAGCATCAATCTTCTGCTTTTTGTAATACAGCTGAATATCCTATTCGCTTTGTGTAAGCTGTTTTTTGATAAGGATAGTTTATCTCCCCTTGCGTCCGTATTGATATATGGTATCAACGCAGGGGCAATGTCCATGGTTGTATATCTTAGAATGTATACTCTTGCTACCATGTGGACACTGCTCTTTGTGTATCTGACATGCAGATTCGTGAAAAAGGTTATGGAAGCTGATGATAATAGTGAAGATGTTCACGGCAAAAAAGCAGGACGCATATCTCTTAAGAATTTAAATGGTCTGGGATTGATTCCTCTGGCACTTACAGTTATGTGCGGAATCTTATCTCACTATTTCTTTGTAGTATTTTGCGGCATGTTTGGTTTCTTCTGCGCATTGTATATGTTCATAGTTAAAAGAAGAAAAGAGACCTGCATTTACACCATAGCCTGTGTTGTCGGCGGAACCGTAGGCTTCTTGATATTCCCAAGCATGTGGAGTCACTTCATGGACACCAACGTAAGCTGGGAAGTTCTTGTTAATCTAAAGAATTTCAATATAGAATGGATCACCACGAGACTTTCTGATTTCTACGGATATATTGCCAAAGAATGGACAGGCGGAACGACACTGTTGTCAGTTCTTTTGATAACAGAACTGATCCTAATGATAATACATCTGGCTAATAAGGAAAGAAGAAAAAGAAGTGCCCTGCTATATATACTTGCGACAACAGTGGTATGTCATTTTGTTCTGATCGCAGAGATAGCAATAGACCTTACCGACAGATATCATTTCTTTATATATCCCTTTATGGGACTTATTGCTCTTAAGACGCTATATGATATTCTGTCAGATGTCTTTACTAAAAAGAATGTATCAAGCGTAGAAGACAGCGAAAGCAAGAATAGAAACGCCAAGGCAGATATCATAGTAACTTTAGCAGGAACATGTCTTGCCATAATTCTTGCAATAGTCGGAACAACCAATTATATCTATCCCGGATACGGCAAAGCACTGGAAGAGATGGGAACTACATACAAGGACGTTCCTGCATTCTATGTATGTAAGGGTGATCACGTCATCATCAATGACTGCCTCTTTGCGGGGCAGCAGGATGCGGTATATCCGATCTATTATGACAAACTTGATGAGATACCGGATATTCTTGCTTCATCAGACTATGATACATCCAAGGGCCTTGTGGTCTATGCCGAGATCTACTGGAACGAGGAAGAGACCGCCGAAAGAGTGGCAAAGATGACAGGCCTTAAAGTAGATAAGAAGATATACGACAATACTTATACACAGATATATTATCTGTCGGAAGGAGAAAAACAGTGACTTTTTCGTCAGGCGTATTTCTATTTCTGTATCTTCCGCTTGTGATGATAGTGTATAAGTTGGGTGGACAGAATACAAATTATAAAAATGCTGTTCTGCTTATAGCGAGCTTGCTTTTTTATGGATACGGCGAACCATTATTTGTATTTATACTGATCGCAAGTATATTAGTAAACTATATTTTTGCATTGCTTATTGAGAAATATGAGAAAAGTAAAAAGCCTTTACTTGTGATAGATATCTGCTTTAATATCGGGCTTCTTGTCTACTTTAAATATCTTACTTTCATACTTACCAACCTGAATCGAATAGCGGATATTACAATTAGAAAGATAGAATTGCCAATAGGTATTTCTTTCTTTACATTCCAGATACTGAGCTATGTGATCGACGTATACAGAGGTAATGTGCAGGCGCAGAAGAAACTGCATATAGTTGCTTTGTATGTATCCATGTTCCCGCAATTGGTTGCGGGACCGATAGTCAGATACAATCAGATAGAAAAAGAGATTATCCAAAGAAAAGAGACGTTTAGTGACTTTGCTGAAGGTTGCAGAAGATTCGTGACAGGCCTGTCGAAAAAAGTAATATTAGCAGATCTTTTGGGAGAAGTTGCAGAAAGAGTATTCGGAGCTGCACAGGTTGGCGACATACCGGTATTAACAGCCTGGATTGGTGCAGTGGCTTATACCATGGAGATATATTATGATTTCTCCGGCTATTCGGATATGGCTATCGGACTTGGAAGATGTTTCGGATTTCATTTTGAAGAAAATTTTATATATCCATACAGCGCAACAAGCATAAATGATTTCTGGAAAAGATGGCATATATCACTGACAAACTGGTTTAGAGATTATGTTTATATACCACTTGGAGGCAATCGTGTGTCCGCATCGAGGCATGTGTTTAATCTGTTTGTCGTGTGGCTGCTTACGGGTATCTGGCACGGAGCTGAATGGACATTTATCATATGGGGAATAGTTTATTTCGTATTCCAGGCAATTGAAAAGAAGATGCTGGATAAGATAAAAGTTCCCAAACTGATAGGCTGGATATATACGATGTTCATCGTAACAATGTGCTGGGTAATATTCAGAGCTGATAATCTTACAGAAGCCGTTCATTATTTGAAGAACATGTTTTCATCAGCCGCCGGCATATACAATGAAGAGACCACAGTGCTTGCAATGAGTTGCTCGGTTCTTATACCGATAGCACTGATATTCATGTTTCCGATTAACAGACTTATCTCAGAGAAGATAAGTGCAGATAAGACGAAGAAAGTTTTTACTGTTCTTAATACAGGAGTGCTGTGGCTCCTGCTTGCAATATCAATTATTTTTGTAGTCAGCAATACATACAGTCCATTTATCTATTTTAATTTTTAGAGATGAAGAGAATAGAAAAAATACAAACAATAATCATATGCGGCGTGTTTTCTTTCTTCTTAGTCATTGTTGCAATGCTATTTATTTTGAAGGCCTTGTTCCCATCTGGAGACAGTGATATAAAGATCATTCGTATGCTGATGTCAAGAATTCCTCTCGGAATAGTGAAAGAAAACGATTGGATAATGGAATATCCGTTTATCAAAGAACAATCTGTCCTTGAGAAATATGAGAACAGCATAAACAGCAAGGAAAGTTATATTGAGCAGATATGTTCAAGCAGCATTCCGGGTCAGAATCATTTTGAGAAATATTCGAATCTAATAAAGGGCGGACTCCTTAACTATGATGTTGATAAGATTGGAAGAAAAACTGACAGTCTTATGGGCATTGATGAGATTGTCGAATCTGTAACAGAATTCAGCGATAAGTTGAATGATGCCAATATACCATTTATATATGCTCATACTCCGACAGTAAAAGGATCTGAGTATTATCTCTATAACGAGAAAAGTGTTGAGGCTGAAAAGGCAGATCAGCTGATAAAAACACTAAGCAGACAAGGCATCAGAACGATAAATATGCCTGAAAGATATGCGGCAGATGAAAGCGCATCATCTGGAGGCCCAAGGTATGATGTTTCTTTACATTGGTTTCCGGAGGAAACCCTGCACTGTATGAAATATATAGTAAGGGAGCTTAATGAAGTCGGAGATTTTGGCTTAGATGAGCAGACCTATGATCCCGAGAGATACAGAAATATTCTTGATGATAATGAGACGTTAAAAAAAGAAATAGAGCAGACTTATGGCTATGATTATTATTTCCCCATTCCTCAGAATGATGACTACAGATATGAGATGGTAATCAGCGAAAAAGAGACAATTAAGGGGAATTTTGAGGAAACCCTGCTTGCTGATATAGATAATGTATCATTGAACGATGGTGCATATCATGGTATATCAAGAATAAATAATACTGATGTGTATGAGATAACTAACCATGATGCGAAATGCGATAAAAAGGTGCTGCTTATAGGGGATTCCTTTGCATGGCCCATCGCGGAATATCTGTCAGTTCAGGTAGAAAATGTAGATTTTATAACAAGATCTTCTTTTAACGGCAGTCTTATGAGCTATATAAACAAGCATAATCCTGATGCTGTGCTTATGTGTTATATCGACAGAGAAGCAGTAAACTGGGACGTCACGCAGTTTTATGATTTAAGATAAAAAAGGGAAGAGTATGTGTGGAATAACAGGTTTTGTGACAAAACAGATAATCAGTAGAGATGATCTCATAAAGATGAACGATACCATGATCCACAGGGGACCGGATGATTCCGGAGCTGAGATATATGAGGGTAAAGGAAGCCTGTCGGGATACAATATCGGACTTGCTCAGAGAAGACTGTCGATCATAGATCTTACTGAGGGCGGACATCAGCCAATGACTTCTGCAGACAAGTCTCTTACGATTGTATTTAACGGTGAGATATATAATTACAGGGAATTAAAACGAGAGCTGGCATATCCTTTTGCTTCTGAGAGTGATACGGAAGTAATCCTAGCCGCATATAAGAAATGGGGCTATGACTGCGTTAACAGATTCAACGGAATGTTTGCCTTTGCAATATATGACAGAGAACATGAAGAACTCTTTATGGCCAGAGATCGTGTTGGTAAAAAGCCGCTTTATTATGAGATCGAGGGCGAGAATATCGTATTTGGCTCTGAACTTAAGCCTATTATTACTCGTCCGGGATTCGGAAAGAGAATAAGGAAGGACGTAATATCAAGATATCTTTATCACCAGTATATACTTGATCCTGATACCATTTTCGAGAATGTATATAAGCTGGAGCCGGGATCATGCTTAAGATTCAGCAAAGGTGAGGCTCATACATGGAAATACTGGGATGTAGCCGAAGTCTATCATAAGATGCAGGAGAACCCTGTGAATGACTATGACGAGGCAAAAGCGGAACTTAAAAAGCTGCTGGAGAATTCGGTTAGATATCGAATGATCGCCGATGTTCCTTTGGGAACCTTTTTAAGCGGAGGCTATGATTCGTCTCTTGTAACGGCTGTTGCCCAGTCCATATCATCAGACCCTGTTAAGACTTTTTCCATAGGTTTTAACGTAGAAAAATATAATGAAGCAAAATACGCTGCACAGGTGGCAAAACATCTTGGTACGGATCACACAGAACTCTACATAGATGAAAAAGAGATGTTTGATCTTGTGGACAGTATTGCGAAATATTATGATGAACCTTTTGCTGATTCGTCTCAGATACCATCAATGCTTGTGTGCAAGCTTGCAAGAAAAGATGTCACGGTTGCACTGTCAGGTGACGGAGGAGATGAATTCTTCTGCGGTTACAACATATACGATAAAGTTGCTCAGGCTCAAAAAGTTGATTTTGCCGGAGCTGTTGCAAGAGGAGTATGTGGTCTTCCGGGATTAAAACAGGCAGGTCTTATGAACAGACTTCCTTTTAAAGCAAGGGTAATAGCTGGCAATAAGGATAAAGAGACAAAGACTCAGTTCGCATCACCTTATTACATTGATTTTGCTAAGAATATGGTCCTCGGAGAAGGATTGCCGTTGTTTTACAGGACCGAGTCAAAATATGCGGAGAAGAACTGGCAAATAAGAAGAATGCTTCTTGACATGGACACATATCTGTCAGCAGATATAATGACTAAGATGGATCGTGCATCCATGAAATATTCTTTGGAATCCAGATGCCCTATTCTTGATAAAGAAGTAATGGAATATTCCTTCAGACTTGATCATTCATTTAAATATAAGAATGGTGTAAAGAAGAGAATCCTTAAAGATATAGCCTATGATTATATACCGAGAGAGCTTCTTGACAGACCTAAGGTAGGATTCGCTGTTCCTCTTGATATCTGGCTCAGAGGATCTCTTAAGGATGAACTTACAGATTATTGCAAGAAGGATTTCCTTAAGGATCAGGGTATATTTGACGCTGATTTTATAGATAAGATGCTTGATGAATACATGGATAAAGGAGACGCCGGCCCGTCAAGCGGAGCCAACTTCTCCAAGTTATTCTGGTCATTCTTTGTATTCCAGCAGTGGTATAAGAAGTATATTTAACTATGTTTTTCAGCTATGATATCCATAACAGTAATTGGAACAAGGATCCAAAGATAATATGAATATCTGACCAGGCTGATCGGCCCAAGTAGGCAGGTCAGTATTACAATCAGAGGAAGCAGATAGGGGACAGTATACTGTCCCTTTTTTATATACAGAAAATAGCCCAGTATAAAGAGCATGCACCAGAGCATGAATCCGGGAGAAAAGAGCATACGAACTACAGGAATCCTTTGAATCGTAGGATCCAGTGAGATAAAGCGGTATATGGAATCAACAAAAGGAATCTTAGGATCTCTTACGCCGGGAAGTTCGGTCTCATAGCCAAAATATGAACTGTCTCCGTATGTAAAAGTAAAGACTTCATTACCCTTATAACCGTCTATAACCGCACCGGGGTACCACATTCCGTAACTTGTCATAAACCAGGCATTGACATATGCTACGGGATGCTTCAGACCTAGGCTGATCCAGAGATTCAGGAAAGTGGCGGGATTCTTTGAAAAAGCATCTTCATTGAAGTCAAGCTTAACAAGATCCGAACATTTGGGATTGTAGTGACTGAGGGCTGTCTCAGGCAGATAGGTTAAAAGGCTATCTATCTCTTCATCAGTCATCTGATCCTGCTCATAGGAATATACTCTTGCAAGCTGCTGTATAGGAACAGTGAGCATCTCTCTTGAACCATAGTCGGAAGCATGTACTGCTATCAATAAACCTTTGTTGGATACAATATATAGGACAACGCTGCAGATGCATGCAAGAAGAAGTATAATAGATGAACATGAATTACTTCTCTTGCCGTCCGAGTCCACGTTTGGCATAGGAGAAGTTTTGTTGCTTTTAGACCTTTTAATATCTGCAATAAGTAAAACAATAAAAAGTATAAATGAGAATACAACATAAGCATGCATGCCGTTACTTCTCATAAGCATCATCAGTACCGATGAAAGGACAAAAAGGACAATCTCTTTAGGAGATCTGATAAAGGATACAGGATCGGAGATGATCCTTCTCAGATAGACGAATACAAGCATCAACGCTGCAGCAAATACTCCGTCTTTTGCTGAGCAGAGAGCGTACATGACAAGCACAGGGAATATACCAAGATAAAATGAGAAAACATATGCCCAGGAAGTTCTTAATGTCTCTTTATTAAACTCTTTAACTAGGAAGCCCATAACGATGGAAATAAAAGTCATCTGAGCTAACGTGAAGACAGCAATCGCAATATTGTAATCTTCTGTAATTTTGTGAACAGCCTGAATGATACCGCCCATGTAGAGTACATGAAAAATAGGCTGGTGATCGGAAAAATTGCGGGCTATGGTCTCTGTAAGTTCGTATTGAGCGTCATACACGAAGAAGCCGGGATAGACACCTAAGAATACAACAAAATAGCAGCACCAGATGATAAGAGAAGACTTAAGCCATATATGAGATGCTTTGTAGGATGAATGTTTAATGGAATAACATTTCTTTATATAACTGTAAAGCAATGTTGACAGAATCAATGACAGCAAAAAAACGCCTGCCATAGCCAGATAAGTGTAAGGATCGTAGGGTAGAACGTAGCCCCAATGCTCACACTGATAACCGGCTACCATAGCAAAAGCGAATAGAATTGAAAAAATTATGTTAACCACTCGAATGTTTTTAATTAGTTTTTTCATACTATATAGTATAAACAGATATCCATCCCATAGCAAGTTGGCGAAAAAGAACGCCTTAGATGGCGAAGGGCCCACTAATTGTGATATAATGTATAAGATTATGGGCTAGTATGCCTTTTGAGAAAGGAAACAGTATGATAGCTTTTAATGTACCCCCTTTTACAGGGAAAGAAATGGAATATATCAAAGAAGCCGTTGATGCGCATAAGATATGCGGAGACGGTGGATTTACCAAGAAATGTAACGAATGGATTGAGAAGAAAACGGGCTGTACAAAAGCTCTCCTTACCACATCATGTACTCATGCAACGGAACTGGCGGCACTTTTAGCCGGTATAGGCCCAGGGGATGAGGTCATAATGCCGTCTTATACTTTCGTATCAACTGCAGATGCTTTTGTATTAAGAGGAGCAACTCCGGTATTTGTAGATATCAGACCGGATACAATGAATATCGATGAAAAGAAGATAGAAGAGGCTGTAACTGAGAAAACAAAAGCTATAGTGCCTGTTCATTATGCAGGTGTTTCATGCGAGATGGACACTATCATGGATATTGCAAAGAGACATGGTCTCTTTGTTATCGAGGATGCCGCTCAGGGAATAATGTCTACTTATAAAGGTAAGGCCCTTGGTAACATAGGTGATTTCGGATGCTTCTCCTTCCATGAGACAAAGAATTTCTCCATGGGTGAAGGCGGAGCAATTCTTATAAAAGATGCAAAATATGTGGAAGACGCGGAGATATTTCGTGAAAAAGGAACCAACAGAAGCCAGTTCTACAGAGGTCAGGTAGATAAATACAGATGGATGAATTACGGTTCAAGTTATCTTCCCAGCGAACTAAACGCTGCATATCTCTGGGCGCAGCTGGAGATGGCGGATGAGATAACCAAGAAGCGTATGGACTGCTGGAATCTGTATAAGGAGATGCTTACACCGCTTGCGGAGAGCGGAAGAATCGAACTTCCTTTTGTACCGGCTGATTGCACTCACAATGCCCATATGTTCTATATCAAGGCAAAAGACCTCGCTGAAAGAACAGAACTGATCGAGCATCTGAAAAAGAATGATATTCTTGCTGTCTTCCATTATGTGCCCCTTCATTCAGCTCCGGCAGGGCTGAAGTATGGCAGATTCAGCGGAGAAGATGTATATACCACAAAAGAAAGTGACAGACTCGTCAGATTGCCTATGTATTATGGACTGACCGCTAATGAGGTTGAATTCATCTGTGAGAAAGTTAAAGAATTCTTCAAATAGAATACAGAACCTGATACTGACAGCACTCGTTGGACTTGCGGGATGGATCATCATCTCACTGATCTTTGATTTTTATTACGATCTCAACGATGATGTGATGATCAAGGATATCATCGCGGGAATCTACACGGGAATGCCGAATGCACACAACAACCAGATGATGTATCCTTTGAGTCTTTTACTGGCAGGCTTATACAGACTGCTTCCTGCAGTACCATGGTTCGGCATATTTGAGCAGGCCTGCTTCTATATAAGTTTTGTTGCTATTGGAGTATGTCTTCTTGGATATTTGGAGAAACCCATAGAAAAGATATGCGTGCTGACAGTTGAGTCTGCTGTTTTTTTCGGATGTTATCTCTGGGAACTGACCATGATCCAATATACAGTTGTCAGTGGTATATTGTTGGCTGCGGCGACTCTTTGGCTTTA
Source organism: uncultured Lachnospiraceae bacterium (assembly GCA_902779505.1). Classification (GTDB taxonomy): domain Bacteria; phylum Bacillota; class Clostridia; order Lachnospirales; family Lachnospiraceae; genus Colinaster. The sequence continues at coordinate 10,186 of CACZBZ010000014.1, read as the reverse complement.
TACGACGCCGAACGATAAAGGCCTTTGCCCATCTGCTTTCATTAATCACAATATCCCTACGATAATATTGTGCGTCCTCGCTTTCAATATAAGAAGCGAGATGTTCTTGCTGCTTTGTCCTTTTATGGCAATGGCCGGGATATGCAAATGGAGTGAAGAGAATGATAAGGGCAATCCTAACGGATTAAAGATATTTGACCCTGTAAATCTTAAGAAATATATTGGTACAGTCGGGATCATCCTTGTGTGTGTGATTGCCACATACGCGGTAGATACATTGGCCTACAGTAGCAGCGATTGGAAGTCCTTCAGGCGGATGTTCGATGCAAGAACTCAGGTCTATGATTTCACCGGTATCCCTGACTATGACCAAAACATCAACTTCTATGAAGAGACAGGCATAACAAGAGAGCAGTACGATCTTCTGACAGAATATAATTTTGCACTGGATAAAAGTATTGATGCCAATACGCTTGAACTCATAGCAGATTATGTAAAGAGCGGAGAAGCAGTAACTCCAAGAACGCCCAGGACAATGAGACAGAACATCTCGGAATATGTCCATAACGCAGTTGATTTTACGGCATATGCCGATGAAGACCTTGATAATGTCTTTGCCAATGACAGAGGTCAGCATACGCCTATGAATCTTATAGTCTGTTTCTTATATCTTGTTCTTATCATACAGATGTACTGCCGAAGAGATATGAGACTCTGGATCAAGCTACCTGTAATGCTTGCATTCAGATCTGTATCCTGGTTATATGCATATTCAACACAACGCGTGATATCAAGGATCACGCACCCTATGTACATGCTGGAGATAATGTTGCTTATCGCCATGATATTGAGAGAGATGACTGTTTCAAAGAGGCTGCTCAAGGGTTTCGCTTACATGGCTTTTGCAATGGTTACGATACTGTGTCTGATCTCTGTACCGGGAGAATTTCGAGACATAGGATATAAGCAGAATCTCAGAACTGAGAGAAATAAAGAATTTCTTGAAATAAAAGAATATATGGCCTCCAATGAGGACATATATTATTACATGGATGTCTATTCAACAGTAGGCTATACAGAAAAAATCTTTGAGAAGGATATTCCTTCAAAAAGCAACTGGCAGCTTGCCGGAGGCTGGATGTATTCAAGTCCGCTTGATGATTATAAAGAATCCCACAGGGATTATGCCGAGAGATATTTCGTGACAGGCAGAGACAATGTCGTAAATTCGATTGAAAATGTGGGAAATATCTGGAAGATAGAAACGTTAAAAGACAAATAGATATGTCGAAGTAATATCATTGTTAAAAACGAAAGGGATACACAACAATGGTTAAGATTGTTGGAGAACAGGTCTATTTGAGACCTATAACGCATGAGGATACTGATAATGTCGTTAAGTGGCGCAATCAGGAGAATGTGATCAAATATTACATCTACAGAGGTCCTTTTACAAAAGAGATACACGAGAACTGGCTGAAGACAAAAGTAGACACCGGAGAGGTAATACAGTTCATCATATGCCTGAAAGAAGGAGATGTTCCTGTCGGTTCTACTTTTTTAAAGAATATAGATAAAGTTCATGACAGGGCCGAATACGGAATCTTTCTTGACGGATCTGCGGATATAAGAGGCAGGGGTATAGGAACGGAAGCCCTAAGACTTACATTGAAGTATTGTTTTGAGACTATGCACTTGCATAAGGTGTTTTCAGAGATCCTTGCGGATAACGATAGATCCATAAAGACACTTGAGAAGGTAGGATTTAAAGTTGAAGCACATCTCAAAGACCATGTAAAGATAGAAGGCGAATACAGAGATTTGGTATTGCTGGGGATATTAAACAATGAAAAAAATTAGTTATGTGATTCCATGCTACAGAAGTGAAAAGACAATTGAAGGCGTTGTGGCGGAGATTAAAGACACCATGTCTGCAATGGCTGATAAATACGATTATGAGATTATACTTGTCAATGACTGCTCGCCTGACGGTACTTATGGAGTAATCATGAATCTTGCACAGTCCGAAGACAAGATTACAGGGGTTGACCTTGCACGCAATTTCGGACAGCATGCAGCTGTAATGGCAGGACTCAGATTCACGGACGGTGACATAGTTGTCTGTCTTGATGATGACGGTCAGACACCGGCATCTGAAGTAGGACTTCTTTTGGATGAACTCATTAATAATGACCGAGATGTAGTATATGCAAAATATTCCAATAAGAAACATTCTCCTTTCCGCAATTTCGGAAGCTGGGTTAATGAGAAGATGACGCAGTTCCTTCTCGGCAAGCCTAAGGAGCTCTATGTATCAAGCTATTTCGCAGCAAGAAGATTTGTTGTGGATGAGATGATCAAATATGAGAAGAATTATCCATATCTTATCGGACTTGTTTTAAGAACAACCAAAAGAATATCAAATGTAGATATTAAGCACAGAGAAAGAGAAGTAGGCTCTTCCGGATACACACTCAGTAAGCTGCTAAACCTCTGGATGAACGGCTTCACAGCTTTTTCCGTGACTCCTTTGAGAGTATCCACTATATCAGGAAGTCTCCTTGCGGTAGCAGGATTCATATACGGAATCTATACCATAATCAGGCACTTTATCAATTTAGCAAGAGGTATCTATGTTCCTATGGGATATGCTTCACTTATGTCGGCCCTTATGTTTGTAGGAGGCATGATCCTTCTTATGCTGGGTATGACAGGAGAATATATCGGAAGAATGTATATAGGTATGAATAATGCTCCTCAATATGTAATTAGATCGACCACAAAAGATGAGAAACAGATCTGAGATGACAAGTGCTGCGATTGTAAAAAAGAGAAAAACAATTAAGCGACCGCTTGCTGTTCTTGCTACGGTCATCATAGCTGCACTTCTGATCATAGGGATAGCAGTAATAGTGATAGATCCTTTCATGCATTTTCACGGGCCTGTAAATGGCCTTCAGTATTCTCTTTTGGATGAGAGATATGAAAATGACGGCATAGCAAGGCATTATGACTATGAAGCCATGATAACAGGAACCAGTATGACTCAGAATTTTAAGGCGAGTCAGATGGAAGAACTATGGGGAGTGGAGACCATTAAGACATCTTTTTCAGGCGCAAGTTATCATGAACTCACTTCACATATGGAGAGGTCGATCGGTTACAATCCGGATCTGAGATACATATTATGCAGTCTTGACGGCAGCAGGCTTTTTACGGAATGGGACTGGAACAGCTATCCCGATATACCGGAATATCTATACGATGACAAGATCTTAAATGATGTGAATTATATATGGAATAAGGATGTCATAGTAAAAGCAATCAACAATATCAACTATACGAGAGCCGGCAACAAGACTCCCGATATGGATGAATACGGTGCATGGTATAAGTGGGCTGATTTCAGTGAAGAGACCGCTATGTCAGCTTATGTAAAACAGGAATTCACAAGGAAGACTGTCCTGTCGGAAGATGATATCCGAATGATAGAAGAAAACATCTCCAATAATTTTCTTAGACTGGCTAAGGAGAATCCGGAGGTAACATTCTATTTCTTCCTTCCTCCATACAGCAGTCTTTATTGGAAGAATGTTAATGAGAAGGGCGAATTGATTCGTCAGACAGATGGTGAGAAATATGCCGTGAGTCTTCTTCTTACAGCTCCAAACATTGAAGTATTTGGATTCGAAGGGCTGACGGATATAACCACAGATCTTAATAATTATCAGGACACACTGCATTACGGACCATGGATCAATGAGAAGATAATGAATGATATTCATAGCGGTGACAACAGACTGACGCCTGATAATTATGAAGATTATTTTGAGAACCTGAAGAAATTATACAGAGAATCTGATGGAACAAGTTTTTCTTAAGAAGCTTATATTAAAAGATTTCTTGAGAAATCGCTAAATGTACAGGAAAAGTTATGCTATACAGGAAATTCTTTAAAAGATTAATAGATATCATAATATCGGGAACAGCACTTATAGTCCTGTCCCCGATATATCTTATATTGGCAATACTTGTCAGAGTGAAACTGGGAAGCCCCGTGATATTTCATCAGGAAAGACCGGGATATAAGCAGAATATATTTACACTTTGCAAATTCAGATCCATGACCGATGAAAAAGATGAGTACGGCAATCTGCTTCCGGATTCCGTGAGACTGACGAGCTTCGGTAAGATGCTAAGGAAGACCAGTCTGGATGAACTGCCTGAACTCTGGAATATATTCAAGGGTGATATGAGCCTTATAGGTCCCAGACCTCTTCTGGTATCATATCTTCCGTATTATACGGAAGAGGAGCAGTTAAGACATACTGTAAGACCCGGACTCACAGGTCTTGCTCAGGCAAGCGGAAGGAATTATATAGACTGGGATAGCAGACTTGCAAAGGATGTGGAATATGTAAAGAACCTGTCCTTTGCAATGGATATAAAAGTAATAGTTATGACTGTGAAGACGTTGCTCTCACATGACAGTGTGGCGGAGGATACCAATGCCGCAGAAGGTAATCTGGCTGAGATAAGAAAAGCAAGGATGGCAGAGGCCAAAAGTGAAAGTATTAATAGTTAACAAATTTCTCTATTATAACGGTGGATCCGAGACATACATATTTGAACTGGCTAAAGAACTTGAAAAGCTTGGTCATGAAGTGCAGTTTTTCGGAATGGAACATCCTGACAGAGTAGCAGGCAATAAAGTGGGTGCTTACACCTCAAATATGGACTTCCATGGAGGCAGACTATCCAAACTGCTATATCCCTTTAAGATCATATACAGCAGAGAAGCAAGGAAAAAGATCAGACTTGTGCTTGATGACATGAGGCCGGATGTGGTGCATCTCAACAACATCAATTTCCAGCTGACTCCAAGCATAATACTGGAGATAAAGAAATGGGCTAAGGATAGGGGGGCTAACTGTCGTATAGTTGCTACAATTCACGATCCCCAGTGGGTATGTCCCAACCACATGCTCATTAACGGCAAAAGCGGAAAAGGTTGTACAAACTGTCTTAACGGAAGATATATATCCTGCACAAACTGCAGATGCATACACGGCTCGCTTCTGAAGAGTCTTATAGGCAGTATAGAAGCTCGCCTCTACAGAAACATCCACGTATACAGGAATGTGGATGTGGTATTGTGTCCCAGTCATTTCATGAAAGAGACTATGGATCACAATCCTGATATATCTGACAGAACTGTCATGTTTAGAAACTTCTTAACAGTGTCCGAACCGGATTCTAAGGAAGTGGAACAATACAGACAGACCATAGGTCTTGGGGAGAATGACAGATACGTGCTCTATCTCGGACGTTATTCGGAAGAGAAGGGTATACATACACTGGTTAAGGCAGCTAAAGCCTTGCCTGATATAAGATTCATATTCGCAGGAAGCGGACCCTTCGAGGATGAAGTGAATTCAGTGCCTAATATTAAGAACATGGGCTTTGTGGCAGAGAAGGAAAGAGATATGCTTTTATCCGCTGCAGACTTCTCGCTTATTGCATCGGAGTGCTACGAGAATTGTCCCTTTACCGTAATGGAATCACTTACCTTAGGAACTCCTGTAATCGGAGCAGATATCGGAGGCATTCCCGAATTAATAGAAAAGGGCAAAACGGGAGAACTCTTTAAGAGTGGCAGTCCGGAGGATCTTGCTAAAAAGATAAAAGAACTCTGGGAAGATCTGGAAAGAATCGCCTCTTACAGAAAGAACTGTGCAGAGGTCAAATATATGGATCTTGGGGATTACACAAAAGAAATCGTTGATAAGTATTACAGAAACTAAAGATGTCTATGCAATCATGGTTTCACATTTGCTATAGCGCTATGCCATATTGAATAGGCTTCAGACGTTCCTACAGGTAGATTGAAATATATATCTAGAAGCTCTCCTCTTACAGAGAGAAAATCCTCAATCTGATCGATATCAGTCACATATCGACTGGGGGAATTGGGCCATATATTCAGTTCTTCATCCAGTGCAGATGCGGGTATCTTTGAATAATTGGCGTAGAAACGGTCAAGTATCTTTTCACTATCAAGGATATCCTGCCTGAGATAGTTATATCTGCTACTGATCTCATCATAATCATTACAGAGGATTCGTCGCCATATTATACATGGACCTCCGTAGACATCTCCGTCGTATTCGATTCCGGGGAGTGCATAGGAGGAAGGTAAGAGTTCTGTACCGTCCCAGGTCAGACCATATGTACTGTCAAAGTCATATGCCGTGGGAATCCACTTAATACCGTCATATGTGACCCAGATGATATTCTTTGTGTAATTATCATCAGCCTGAAAGAAGTAGAGAAAGATGATGTAATCAATAGCAGCCTCCATATCGAGGCATTCTGATAATCCATCAATAAGATCAGAATCATCCGCCGAGTAGACTGTATTAAATACTCTTGAGATGCTGTTTTCAAGATTACTTGAGAAAGAAGGATTACAGTAGATTACTTTCCAGGCGGAGTTGGGAGAATATAAGTCTATTCCCTTTGAATAAGCGTCTTGTTCCAGATCCTGTTCACAGAAGATGACAGCCATAGGCTCCCTGTCACCAACAAAAACAGATTGGGATTTGCCTTCGGTTATAGAATAGATACCCTTGTATTTGTTGTTTATGTAGAGAAGAACGGGTTCACCTGTCAGAGCACCGCCTGTCTTGCAGGATGATATTTCAGAATTATTACGGGAAAAGACCATGTCTTTCCATATGTCGGCAGTGGCAATGCCACGTGAAAAAGTGGAATCCGTGTAATTGCTTTTAAGATAATAATCCGGAGAACCCTTGAAATCAAAACGGAGACTGTAATTTTTTTTAGGATAAGCGATAGAAGCAGCGCCCTGGAGGGATAGATACATAGCTGATTCACTTGTGCCTTCATCCGAATTTGTTATGCGAATGCTTGCGTGGGCACGGCTTTTTTTGTTGAGATTATTTAGATTAGAACCGTCAATATATACTTTGCTTATGCCGGTTTCATGGACTTCATCAGTTAAGATGGGGTCGATATGATCTTTGGTGCCATCACATATAAAGAGCAAAGATAATACTAATGCAATTACTGAAACTGTGATAGTTTTAAGAAAGACTGTTCTTTGCTTCATAATATTATCTACTCCCTTTACAGCAACTATTATAGAGGGCGCCACTTTTATTTACAAGATTGGCGGCAGATAATACCGCTCGACAGGAAGCTTGGAATAATATATGAATCTCAAAAACTACGCAAAAGGAATAGTTGGATATTACTAATAGAAATAGGGTGCCTATGCAATTTCTTGTCAGAATGGATGATATAACTGCAGATATGGATTGGAAGAGGTTCACTCTTATCAGGGACATTCTTGATAATTACGGAATCAAAGCTCTTATAGGGGTTGTTCCTGAGTGTAGAGATAAGAATCTCAGCATAGATCCTGTAAAAGAAAACTTTTGGGATATCATCAAAGATCTGCAGAAAAAAGGCTGGGTCATTGCCCAGCATGGAACATATCATGAATATGTGACAGAGAACAGCGGATTGCTGGGGATCAATCCATTCAGCGAATTCGCAGGACTGTCCTTTGATGAGCAGAAAAAGAAGATTGAATACGGTAAAAAAAGACTTGAGGAACATGGAATATATACGGATATATTCATGGCTCCGGGGCATTCCTATGATGAGAATACTCTTACAGCACTGAAAGAGCTTGGTTTCAGAGCTGTAACAGATGGCCTTTACAACAAGCCATACATATACAAGGACATCTTATGCGTTCCCTGCAGGCTCAATGGCAGTTATGATATTAAGGATTTTGATACCATATGTATCCATTCCAATACCATAACGGACGAGCAAGTTGAAAAACTCAAGTTTTTCTTGAGCAAACACTGCAGAGAGGCAATAACATTTGACGTAGACTCTTTTGCGGATAAAGCGGTCAGCTACAGTGAAGATGTAAAAGTATTCGAAGCCAAAGCGCTAGACTTACGCATGAAGAAGAAAGGTCTTGGAGAGAATCCGAGGATAAAATGGTATCTGCAATTGACAGACCACAAGAATAAAAAGATTAAGCTGCTTAAGAGAGTCTTCTTCTTACCGGCACTGTTTTTTTATAAGAGTAACAATTAACCAAATACAGGGGTTAATAACCAATGATCGGAATTGAATTTTTGAAGGGCCAGGGTCTTGGCAACCAATTGTTTTGCTACGCTGCCCTGCGCGGAATTGCGGAAAAAAACGGATATAGATTTGGCACGGCAGGACGAGAGAACTTTGCTGTCAATATACACAGTGATAAGGGCATGTACTTTATGGATATGGATCTTGGAGAAGAGATAGGTTCTGACATGAAGTCGTCCATGGAGACTTATCAAGAAAAAGAAGTCAGGTTATATATAGGCAACTCACTTCACGATATAGAAAATGGCTGTTATATAGCCGGAAGTGATGAGAAGATAACCGGCATATCTGACAATACTTTAATGTATGGGAATATGCAGGCAGAATCATATTTTGAAGAATATAAGGATAAACTGGGAGACTGGTTTAAGGTAAAAGAAGAATACGAAAATTATGATTACAGCAGTGAGGATATCTGTGTAATCAACATGAGAGGTGGGGAATACACGGGAAGCCCTGAATTGCATCTTAGAAAAAAATACTGGAAGGATGCAATGAAATATATGCGCTCTATTAATGCGAATATGCGATTTGTGATAATCACTGATGACATAGAAGCGGCAAGAAGAATGTTTCCTAAGATAGAAACTCATCATTTTGATCTTGCAGGTGACTATGTGACTATTAAAAATGCTCACTATCTTATCCTGTCGAATTCTTCTTTTGCATGTATACCGGCGTTTACAAGCAAGACATTAAAATATGCCATTGCTCCAAAATATTGGGCCAGGCACAATGTTTCGGACGGCTATTGGGCATCTGAGCAAAACATATACAGCATTTTCACATATATGGATCGAAAAGGAAAAATATATACGCCCGAAGAGTGCAAGAATGAGCTGAAGGCATACATGAAAAGGATGGAAAGCTCTCTGTTTATCGATAGAAAGCCGGACGACAGGATTGTTCTTAAAGAGAGCAGGCAATCTGAAAAGAAAGATAGTCGGAGCCTGAATAATGGATGTTGCCTTATAGGATCGTAACGGAGCAGTAATTTAAGAACTATAGCCGATGCGGAGGATCAGGATGATATATGTACAATTAACGGGCGGTCTGGGTAATCAGATGTATGGTTATTCGATAGGATATGCCCTGGCAAAAGAATACGGAGACAGACTTACAATCGATCTCTCAGCATATCCTCATTCCCCACGACCTTTTGTACTGGACAGATTTAATATATCCGCGAATGTGGAAAGCATCAGTCCTGCAAGATCTGACAGCAAGATCCCCAGAATGTTTGCCAGAATGGGCAGGATTATAAAGACCTGGAAATACGGACCCTGTAAATGGATGAAAGAGGATATAGACCTTAGTCGTAACAAGTATTATCCATATGATTTCAGCCATAAAAAGAGTCTCTATCTGGAAGGATATTTTCAGAATTACAGATATTTTGACAAATACAAAAAAGAACTGTCCAAAGAATTGGGTCCCAAAGAAGGAAGTATATCCGAGGAATGTAAGAAACTTATGGAAGAGTGCAGGGCCAATAAAAAGAGTGTGGCACTGCATATCAGAAGAGGAGATTATTCTGCAGAGTGGTGCATAGGAGATGATTATTACAATGAGGCAATCTCTTGCGTAACAGATAGACTTGGGGATGTAAAATTCTATATTTTTTGCGAAGACAAGGAATGTGCTACCGAATACATGAACAGACTCCCCGGTGCCACATATGTAACAGGTGCTTATAAGTTGGATGACATAGAAGAGTTCTTTGTCATGTCAGCCTGCAATAATCATATAACAGCGAACAGTTCTTATTCTTTTTGGGCTGCATATCTTGCAGACAGCGAGGAGCAGATCGTAACAGCTCCCGTGTACCTGCATTGGGGCAGGGATTATTATCCGGAAGAGTGGATAACGATAGATATAAAGCGTAATACGTAAAACGTAAGACGATCAAACAGGTGACATGTATGATAGACAGTAAGCATGAATTAAAAAGAGTTCTCGATATAGAAGGCAAAAAATACGGCAGGAAATGGTATTT